>JAJRRY010000134.1 GCA_024279095.1 Alphaproteobacteria bacterium | reverse complement strand
GAGATCATGACCATGCCGGGCCTGCCGCGCCATCCGGCGGCCGAAGACATCCGGCTGGATGATGAAGGGCGCGTACAGGGACTCTTCTGAGACAGCCTCAGTCCTTCCTGCCCCCTTCCTCCCGGTCCTTGGAGTGAAGCAGTTTTTCCAGTCCGGCCATGGCATCTTCGCCGGCTTCCCATGCCTTTGCAGCGAGCCTGCGCAGATCCTCGTAGTAGGAGCGCAATGCTTCTGCGGTTTGCTCCAGAATATCGCCGAAGACGAACACGAAGGCGTCCATGGTCTCCAGCAGGATGAGCTTTGCCTCCATGCCTGCTTCCTTCAGGCCATCCTCGATGCCGAGCAGCAGCTCCTGCAGGGCGGAGCGTTTCTCTTCTTTTCCCAGTTCCGGGTTTTCGGCAACCTGGCGGGCGGTCTGTCTGGCGTATTCCACCACGGCGGCTTTTGCGTCTTCGGCCTCATCGGCAAGCCTGCGGATTTCCTCGGCGTGTTCCTTGCGGGTCTTCATGGGCTTCTCCATCTGAAAATGCGGATGCGATTCTCTGCTCCCGTTCCCAGGATATCGGCATTCCCGATGGTCGGGTAAAGAGGGGCAGAAGAATTTTCCGGGAGACAAATGCGGGGCTTGCAAAACAGAACGCTTCGGCGTATCTCTCGCCCGTGAACGGGGCGGCCCTTCCGCCTTGTTGCTTTCCATGCCGGTGTAGCTCAGCTGGTAGAGCAACGCATTCGTAATGCGTGGGTCGGCGGTTCAAGTCCGTCCACCGGCACCATTCTCCTTTTCATCCGGCAGAAGATCTCATTTGAAACGGACGGGGAGCAAGGGCCCCGCCGGAGAACATGTGACCTCCGACGGAGCATTCTCGTGTGCATGATCATTCATGCGGTCGTCCACTGCCGGTCCTCAGGGTCTCGAGGTGGAGCCTCCGTAATTGCCGTGTGGTTCACGCGGTGCATTTCTGCCACCATCCGGCCCCATGGCCTCCGACCGCATGGAGATTATGCAGTTGGTCGTGAGCGGTCCGCAGGTCACCCTCCAGTGCCGCCAGCGGAATTTGATACCGTCACACCCATAAAAGGGTTTCTGCCGCCAGTACCGTCCTTTCCAGTAGTTGACGCAGAGACGGCGGATCTTGCTCGGCGAGGCCTTGAAGTTGTAGCCCTTCACGCCGGGCAGGTAGACCGTGCGCTGCCCTGCCTCCGCAGGCATGGCACTCATCAGCATTCCCGCCGTTGCAATTGCGGCGACTGTGGCGATAGCATGGATGCGGTGTTTCATGGTTTGTCCTCCGCAGGAACATGAACTGCCCCATCTGCCCTTCGTTCTCACCATGCTGGTGTTGTACGGTCATATTGTGAACGAACCAGTTTGAACCGCCAGTGAAACCGCCGTTCATTTCCGCTTCAGGAATGTTCCGGCAGTGAGAAAAGGAGAGCCCATGCAGAACGGCGATACGGCGGAGGCGCGGGTGGTGGCGGGACGCAAGGTGCCCTTCACCCATCCCGACAAACTGCTCTATCCGGCACAGGGCATCACCAAGGCTCGTCTTGCCGAGCATTACGAGCGGGTCTGGCCACGCATGGCACCGCTGCTGAAAGACCGGCCGCTGACCATCAAGCGCTATCCGCGCGGGCTGGGGCAGGGCGGCTTCTATCAGCGTCGGGTGCAGGACTGGTTTCCTGACTGGGTGCGTGCGGCCGATCTGCCCATGAAGGACGATCCGTCGCAGGTGGTGCGCGAGGTGGTGGCGGACCATCCTGCGACGCTGGTCTTTCTGGTCAATATCGGAGCGCTGGAGATCCATGCGTCCTTGGCAAGGGCACAGGCTCCGGATCTGGCCGACATGATGATCTTCGACCTGGATCCGCCCGGAGACTTCACCGACGAGGTGCGACGCGTCGCGGTGGAATTTCGCGATATGCTCGATGAGCTGGGGCTGCCGGTTTACGTGAAGACCACGGGCTCGCGCGGTTTTCACGTGACCATTCCGCTGAAGCCGCGTCTTTCCTTTGACGTGACGCGCAGGCTGGCGCGGGCATTGGCGGAGCGCATGATCGCGCGTGATCCGGACAATCTCACTCTCATGCCGCGCAAGAACGTGCGGAAGGGACGCATCCTGATCGACATCTGGCGAAATGCCTATGCCCAGACGGCGGTGGCTCCGTGGTCCACGAGGGCGAGAGCCGGCGCGACGGTGGCCACGCCCCTGTCGTGGGACGAGATGACGCAGGGCATTCATCCTCGCGCCTGGACCATCGCAAACATCGGGGAGCGACTGGCGCGTCCCGATCCATGGGCCGACTTCTTCGACAGGGCTCTCGATCTGCATGACTGGGCACGCACGGCTCCGGACGACCTTGCGGCTGTCGTCAGGCAGAATACGCAGGCAGGATGACCGGTGACTCGATCGCCGGGAAAGGTGCTGGCTCAGGCGTTGGCCAGCTTCTCCATCACCTCGTCGGAGACCTCGAAGTTCGAGTAGACGTTCTGCACGTCGTCGTCATCCTCGAGCGCCTGAATGAGCTTCAGCATGGTGGCCGCCTTTTCCTCGCCCAGTTCGGTCATGGTCTTGGGCTTCCAGACGGTTTTCACCGATTCCGGCTCGCCCAGTGCTTCCGTCAGGGCAGAGGAGACCTGTCCCAGGTCCTCGAAGGCGCAGATGATGATGTGGCCGTTCTCGTCGGAGATCACGTCGTCAGCACCGGCTTCGATGGCCGCTTCCATGATGGTGTCGGCATCGCCGGCCTCGGGCTTGTAGACGATCTCGCCGACGCGGTCGAACATGAAGGACACTGAGCCGGTCTCACCTAGGTTGCCGCCGTATTTGGAGAAGGTGGAACGCACGGAAGAGGCGGTGCGGTTGCGGTTGTCGGTAAGTGCTTCGACGATTACCGCCGTGCCGCCGGGGCCGTAACCCTCGTAGCGCACTTCCTCGTAGTTTTCGGCATCACCACCGGTGGAGCGGTTGATGGCCCGCTCGATGTTATCCTTGGGCATGGACTGGGCGCGGGCATTCTGAATGGCCAGACGCAGGCGCGGATTGGATTCCGGATCCGGGCCGCCCAGTTTCGCCGCCACGGTGATCTCGCGCGACAGCTTGGCAAAGATCTTGGACCGCTTGGCGTCCTGGCGGCCCTTCCTGTGCATGATGTTCTTGAACTGTGAATGTCCAGCCATGGGTCAACCTGTCCGTTGATATGTCTTCGGGATGTACCGGGATTTCGGCTTCATATGGCCTGAAACGGCCGTCAAGTCAAAAGTCGGGCCATGCTTCGCGCAGCCGTCCGCCGGTGCGCAGGGGGGCGATGTTGCGGGCCAGTCCGGTGGCATCGTCGGTTTCCACCAGTACGCCGCAGATGGTCGGCTCGCCCATGGCCGGCGAAAAGCGGGCGGACGGGATGCGCCGGGTGAAGCGGTTGAGCGGCTCGTCCTTTTCCATGCCGATCACCGAATCATAATCTCCGCACATGCCGGCATCGGTCATGAAGGCGGTGCCTTCCGGCAGGATCTGCGCATCCGCCGTCGGCACGTGGGTGTGGCTGCCCACCACCAGCGAAGCACGCCCGTCGCAGAAGTGGCCCATGGCCATCTTTTCGGAGGTAATTTCCGCGTGCATGTCCACCACCACGGCATCGGCCCCCTCGCCGAGAGGGCATGCAGCCAGCTCCCGTTCCACGGCGGCGAAGGGGTCATCCAGAAGCGGATGCATGTAGACCTGTCCCATCGGTGCCAGGACAAGAACCCGCCGGCCATTGGCCGTTTCATATAGCCCCGCGCCACGTCCGGGCGTGCCGGGCGGATAATTGAGGGGGCGTAGCAGCCGCGGCTGACGGTCGATGAAGACGAGGGCTTCGCGCTGATCGAAGGCATGGTTGCCTGTGGTAATGACATCCGCGCCGGCATCGATCAGCTCGTTGCAGATGTCTTCGGTGATGCCGAAGCCGCCGGCGGCGTTCTCCCCGTTGACGATGGTGAAATCCACCGAAAGGCGTTCGCGGATTTCCGGCAGCCGGTCGATCACCGCCCGGCGGGCGGCGCGCCCCACAATGTCTCCCAGAAAAAGTATGCGCATGACGGGATGATCCCTCAGGCCTGTGTGCCGATGGGACCGATGGTCTGCCTGTCGGTGACGATCCAGTCAAGGGGCTGGTCCGTCTCCTCCCGCGGCAGGCGGTCCATTTCCTGTCCGGAATAGGCGACACCGATGGCCGTCACGCTTCCCTCGCTGGCGCGCAGGGCGGCCAGCGTCCTGTCGTAGTATCCGCCGCCATATCCCAGTCGGTATCCTTCACGGTCGAAGGCAGCAAGCGGCACGAGCAGGATCTCGGGCAGGCGTTCGGGGCTGTCCGGAAGCGGTACCGGCACGCCGAAGGCCCCGTCCTTCAGCGGCGTGCCGGGCGTCCATTCTCGGAAAACGAGGGGGGCATCACGCTGCTGCACGACGGGCAGCACGATGGTGCGGCCGGATTTCGCGATTCTGTCCATCAGGGGGCGAACATCGATCTCGTGGCGTACGGGCATGTAACCTGCAATGATGCGGCCGGGCAGTCTTTCCAGCAGCTCCATGACGCGCTCCGCCAGACGCTGCGCCGCCACCGGGCCTGTGGCATGAGCCATCATGGCACGTGCCGCCAAGGCATTGCGCCGCAGCGTCTTCTTGTCCTCCGGAGGGATGCGGGAAGGCGAGTTCATGCTTTTCCATGACCTGCCAGCAGGCGAACCGTCAAGGGTACGGGTGACGCACCTGCCACCATGCGGCAGACGGCTCGGCCGCCTTGGCCGTGCGGAACAGTAATCCCGGGTTCCCGCAGATGCAGGTGGGTGCCGTGTGCGCGAGACCACGGTCAGGCGCAGGGACAGCTCCCTGGGATTGAGTTAAGGCCCCTGGGAAAAACTTCCGGCACGAACCAGGCAGCTTCGCCAGCGGGGAATGTAGGCATTCCGTGCTCACCTGTGAAGGGGCATCAGTTTCCGGCCGCTCCGGATTCCGATCCGGTTTCGTCCTCTTCCTCTTCGGTCTCGGGGGCGAGATAGGTGCTTGCGGTGCTGGCGAGGGTCTCCAGCCTCCGGGCTGCAGCTTCCAGAGTGCGGGCTGCCGCGTTGTCCATGGCCAAGGCCTGTTTCTCGGCAAGCGAACGGGTGGTGCGCAGATCGGCGAGCTGGCGTTCCAGCTCGGTGCGCGCCCGCTCGGATTCGGAATACTTGTCGGCCAGCACCAGCGCCGCCATGATGAGCAACCGGAGATCTCCGAGCTGACCGACGGAAGCGACGATGTTGTCGACTTCCTCGTTGATCATGGCGGCCAGGCCGCGCAGGTGCTCCTCCTGCCCGTCATCGCACTGCATCGTGTAGTTGCGACCGATGATCTGCACGACTACCTGGGCCATGATCCGCTGCTCCCCGTCACTGGTCCTTCTCTCCGAGCACGGCCCGGATGCGCTTCATCGCCTTGTCGATTCGCAGCATGGCCTGGCGGTTGAGATCCGTCAGCTCCTTCGCCCGCTGTCGCAGGTTCTCCAGCTCCTGTCGCAGGCGGTCGGTATCCGCCTTGAGAGCCTCGTTCTCCCGGCGCAGTTCCATTTCCTTCGCGCGTTCGGCGGCCAGACGGGCGAATGATGCCTCCACCTGCTCCAGCGCCGCCTCGAATCTCCGTACGGCCGCGTCCATCTTCGCCTGTGTCGTCATGGCCGTCATCCGCCCTTTTCGCAGCTTCATAAGAAACAACAGGAGCCTGCGCTGCAGAATCAACTTAACACATCAATTGTGGCAACCATACAGTCGGCACAGTTGGCAGGTAAAGTGTCTGGAGAAGCAATTCGCCCGTGCGTGACCGGGGTCATTGACAGTCCGACGGTCTTGTGATTTCTGGCGGGACCGATTTTCCGGGGGCACGCTTGCAAACCGGGCGGGATGCGCGCGACCGGCCCGCACCCGCCGTTCTTGCGGGATACGGACATGACCGACGACACACCCACCAAGCCCGACCGAGAGGGAGGCTGTCCGCCTTCGGAAGGGTGCGAGGTGGAGCTTACGGACGACAACCGTCACGCCATGATGGCCGCTGCCGTCCGCATTCTGGCCGTGGATGCCATTTCGGCAGCGAGATCCGGACATCCGGGGGTGGCTCTGGGCGCGGCGGACATCATCACCGTGCTGTTCACGAAATTCCTGAAATTCGATGTGCAGGATCCGCACTGGCCGGACCGTGACCGTTTCGTGCTGTCCGCCGGTCATGGCTCGGCCATGCTCTACGCCGTGCTGCACCTGCTTGGTTTCGAAGACATGTCGCTGGAGGATCTGAAGACCTTCCGCCAGCTGGGGTCGCGCGCCGCCGGGCATCCGGAGTACGGACTGGCCGCCGGCATAGAGACCACGACGGGGCCGCTCGGGCAGGGGCTGGCCACGGCCGTCGGCATGGCCATTGCCGAGCGGCATCTGGCCGCCGAGTTCGGGCCGGAAGTGGTGGATCATCACACCTGGGTTTTGGCTGGCGACGGCGATCTCATGGAGGGCATTTCGCAAGAGGCGATTTCCCTGGCCGGGCATTTGCGCCTGGGCAAGCTCATCGTCCTTTTCGACGACAACGGAATCACCATAGACGGTGCCGTGAATGTCGCTGATTCCACCAACCAGCTGGCGCGCTTTGCCGCTTCGGAATGGCACGTACAGAGCATCGACGGTCATGATCCCGAGGCCATCGCGCAGGCCATTGCCGCGGCAAAGGAGGATCCGCGTCCCTCGCTGATCGCCTGTCGTACCGAGATCGGCTTCGGCGCGCCGGAGGTGGCCGGCACTTCGAAGGTTCATGGTGCGCCGCTGACGGAGGAGCAGGTGGCGGGCCTGCGCAAGGCGCTGAAATGGCCATGCGACGTGCCCTTTGACGTGCCCTGCGAGATTCGCGACGTCTGGAGGTTGGCAGGCCTGCGCGGCCGCAAGGAGCGCAAGGCCTGGCAGAAGCGGCTGGAGAAGCTGCCGGCAAGTCGTCATGCGGAGTGCGTGCGGCGGATAGCCGGGGAGTTGCCGGAAGACTTTCGCCCGGCCCTGCGCAGGCTGCGTTCGGAGCTGGCGGAGGAGGCGCCCGCTCTGGCCACGCGACAGGCCTCGCAACGGGTGCTGGAGGTGGTCAATACCGTGCTGCCGGAAACGGTGGGTGGATCGGCGGACCTCACCGGTTCCAACAATACCTTCACGGAAGGCATGGGGACCTTTTCTGCCGCAACGCCCGAAGGTCGATACATCCACTACGGCATCCGCGAGCATGCCATGGCGGCGGCCATGAATGGCCTGGCGGTGCATGGCGGCATCATTCCCTATGGTGGCACCTTTCTCGTGTTCTCCGATTATGCCCGTGGGGCCATGCGTCTTTCTGCACTGATGCGGCAGCGAGCGGTCTACGTGATGACGCATGATTCCATCGGTCTGGGCGAGGACGGCCCAACCCATCAGCCGGTGGAGCATCTGGCTTCGCTGCGCGCCATGCCGCGCATGCTGGTGTTCCGTCCCGCCGATGCGGTGGAAACTGCCGAATGCTGGCAGCTCGCCCTGCAGAATGCCGAGCGACCTTCCGTGCTGGCGCTGACCCGGCAGAAGGTGGAGCCGGTGCGCACCACGCCGGAGAAGACCAATCTCTGTGCTCGCGGGGCATACGAACTGGCCGACGGCGAGAACGGGGATACCGAAGTGGTGATCTTCGCTTCCGGATCCGAGGTGGCCATTGCCCTGAAGGCGCGCGAGATGCTGGAGGAGGCCGGACACGCGACCCGTGTCGTCTCGGTGCCCTGCATGGAGCTTTTCGATGAACAGGACGAGGAGCACAAGGCGCGCATCATCGGCCGGGAAAAGGTGAGAATTGCCGTGGAAGCCGGGGTCCGCGAGGGATGGTGGCGTTTCATTTCCCGCGACGACATCTTCGTCGGCATGCACGATTTCGGCGAATCCGCGCCGGGTCCTGTGCTCTACGAGCATTTCGGGATCACTGCGGAGGCGGTCTTCCAGGCCGCGATGGAGCGTCTGGAAAGTGGCGGCAGTGGAGATGCGACAGAGGCGGGCTCCGGTGACTGAGCCACATTTGCCTTTGCCAGACGGCGGTCTTTCTGCCATTGATTGTCCGATCCTGCTGACCGGTCCGGAGTAACGGGACGCCATGACGAACATTCCCACGCGCCTGTTTGCAGTCCTGCCGCATCAGGTTCCCGCCGGGCGGGCGGCCGATTGTCTGCGTGCTGCCGCGGAGGCCGGCGATGTGGCTGCGCTCCTGCTCCGTGCCGACGACGAAGGCCGTCATGTGGGGGCCCGGGTCGAGGCCATGGTGGCGTTGGGGCGGGAGCTCGGCGTTGCCGTGCTGGTGGAGGATGACGTTCGCATGGTTGTCGCCATGGAAGCAGACGGTGTGCATGTCACCACCGGTCCTGCCGATGCCGCGGCTGCGCGCCGGGCGCTGGGGCGGGAAGCCATCGTCGGCGGTGAATGCCTTGGCAAGCGTGATGAGGCCATGCGACTTGGCGAGGCCGGTGTCGACTATCTGGCGCTTGACCAGAGGCTCGAGGCTGGCGGCGAGAACCTGTTTGACTGGTGGGTGGAAATGTTTGTCGTGCCGGTGGTGGCCATTCATCCGGCGGGGACGGGGGCGATTGCCGAGCTGGCCCGGCGCGGTGCGGATTTCGTGCGTCCATCCGACGACATGTGGTCGGATGCGGAACGGGCGCGCGAAGTGGTGGGGCGCTGCATGGATGCCATCCGGGAGGGAGCGGACAAATGAACGGACGTGCGACCGTCATGCGGCTGCTGCTTCCGGTCCTGCTGATCATGGCAGGGATGGCGGAGCCGGTTCGGGCGGCAAAACCTTTCGACGAGGCCGTGGCCCTCTATCAGGAGCGCCATTACGAGGAGGCCTACCGCACTGCCGAGAAGCTGGCAAAAAAGGGACATGCTGAGGCCCAGGCCATGCTCGGTGTGCTCCTGGAGAACGGGCAGGGTGTGAAGGCCGATCCGTTGCAGGCTGTCCGGTGGTACGAGAAAGCGGCGGCGCAGGGGCATGTGGGCGCCATGTTCGCCCTTGCCATGCTGCATCTCAATGGCCGTCTGGGAAAGAAGGATCTGGAGAAGGCTCTGTACTGGGCCCGGGAGGCGGCAAGGCGCGGTCATGTGCCGGCCCAGTACAACCTTGGCCTGCTGTATACTGGCGTCACCGGTCTGAAGCCCGACTGGAAAAAGGCGGCGTACTGGTTCCGGCAGGCGGCGGAAAAGGGATTTGCGCAGGCCCAGTACAATCTCGGAGTTCTGCATGTCATGGGCCGGGGTGTGGAGAAGGATTTCACGGCCGCCTCGGAATGGTTCAAGAAGGCGGCTCTGGCCGGGCTGCCCGAGGCTGCGCTGGAGTACGGCGTGCTGGTTTTTCGTGGCGAAGGGGTGGCCAAGAGCGAGCGCATCGGCGCGCAGTGGCTGGAATATGCCGCCCGCAGTGGCCATCCTGCGGCCCAGCGCAGGCTGGCGCGGCTCTATGCCACTGGCCGGGGGGTCAACAAACGGCCTGTGGAGGCTGCGAAGTGGTATCTGCTGGCGCGGGCGCAAGGCGAAAAGGATGCCTGGCTTGACCTGTTCCTGAAGCATCTGCCGACGACCGATCTGGAGCGTGCGAAGGTGCTGGCGGCAGCCTTCCGTCCGACGAAGATGCGGCAGATGAATACCACCACGGGCGGCAAGACTTCGCTTCCGAAGGGCAATGGCCGCAAGCCCGGTGCCAACGGGGCGAAGAGCGGGGAAAAGGCGAAAAAATAACCCTTACGCCTTCGGGCAAAATGCTTTAGGTAAAGGCGCAACTCCTCCATGCGTGCCCATGTGGCGGGATGCCGGTGCGGGACTGTCCTCCGTGGCTGCGGCGTGGCGGAGATGCTGAAAACGGAATGGATGACGGGTCCGCCAGAGTTTCGGTCGGGCACGTTGCGGATCTATACGACGACGGAACCGGACATGAAGATACAGGGCAACGAGATCAAGCCGGGCAACGTGCTGAAGCACAAGGACCAGCTGTGGGTGGTGGTCAAGGTGGAGCACGTCAAGCCGGGCAAGGGCGGCGCCTACGCCCAGGTGGAGATGAAGGCCATCGTCGGCGGCACCAAGCTCAACGAACGCTTCCGGGCTTCGGAAAACGTGGAGCGCGTGCGGCTGGAGCAGAAGGACTACCAGTATCTCTACGAGCAGGGCGACATGCTGGTCTTCATGGACATGGAGACCTACGACCAGATCGAGTTGCCGCGCGAGTTTCTCGGTGACCGTGCTGCCTTCCTGCAGGACGGCATGGTGGTCACGGTGGAATCTCACGAGGGCACGCCGCTGGGCGTCTCCCTGCCCCAGCATGTGACGCTGGAGGTGACCGAGGCGGAACCGGTGGTGAAGGGGCAGACGGCCGCTTCCTCCTACAAGCCTGCCATTCTGGAAAATGGCCTGCGGGTCATGGTTCCGCCTTTCGTGTCGGCAGGCGAAAAGATCGTCGTCAACACCGAGGACTGCACCTACGTCAAGCGCGCCGATGCCTGATCCGGTACCAGGCGGGCGGCGCGACTTCCTGACCAGAACGGCGAAAGGCGACAACGGAACATGTCCCAGTCGGCACTCATCAACGTCATGGTGAAGGCCGCCCGCAAGGCGGCCCGTCCCCTGCGGCGCGACTTCGGCGAGGTGGAGAATCTGCAGGTTTCGCGCAAGGGGCCGGCGGATTTCGTCACCCGGGCCGACCGGCGCACCGAGGAGATCCTGCGCGAGGAACTGCATCGTGCCCGTCCGGCGTTTGGCTTCATTCTGGAAGAGGGCGAGGACGAGGCCGGTGATGGCGAGCATTTCTGGATCATCGATCCGGTGGACGGCACCACCAACTTCATCCACGGCATCCCGCATTTCGCCATGTCCATCGCCCTGCGCAAGGGTCGGGATCTGGTGGCCGGCCTGATCTACAATCCCGTCACCGACGAGCTGTTCCATGCCGAACGTGGCCGGGGCGCCTTTCTGAACAATCGGCGAATCCGCTGTTCGGCCCGCAAGGGGCTTTCGGAGGCGGTAATCGTCAACGGCTGCCCGCATCGCGGCCGGGCCGATCTGGCGCAGTTCCGCAAGGAGCTGGCGGTGGTGCAGGAGCAGGTGGCCGGCCTGCGCCGCTTCGGGGCGGCGTCTCTGGATTTCGCCTGGGTGGCGGCGGGCCGCTTCGATGGCTTCTGGGAACGTGGCCTGAAGATCTGGGACATCGCCGCTGGCGTGCTCATGGTGCGCGAGGCGGGCGGTCGGGTGGAAGACCTGGACGGCGGCCCGGACGTGCTCGCTACCGGCAACGTGCTGGCCGCTGCCGACGGCGTCTTCCCCATGCTGGCCACGGTTCTGCGTGCCGCGAAGTGAGCCTCATCGGCCGCGATTCGTGGCGGGTACCGGTACGTTCGGAAGATTGCGCGTCAGAAGACCCATGAAAAGCTTTCTGGCGAAGTCCAGTCCGGCGCCGAATATCATGCCGACAAGCAGAACGGCGGATATTTCGATGAAAATGACTGTTGCGGCAATGGGATTTGCTGCGATGGAAGAACGGATTTCGAGATCGACAAGCCGCTGAAAATCTTCATCCTTTGACAGCCGGGCGTAAATTTCTCTGTTCTGTCCGGTTTCCAGAAGTTCCAATGCCAGAAAATAGGGAAACAGGGCTGCTATGAGGGCCGTTTCCTTCCAGTCTAGGGCTTTGTCTGCGATGGTCCGGACATAACACTTCTCTTCCGGTCCGTACTCCGGGCTGTTCATGATTCTTTTCACGATTTCCAGAAGTTCCATCCGCGCCGGTTGTGCCCATTCCAGCAGGAGCCGTTTCACCAGCGGATAGGCAAAGGCCAGAAGGATTGCGAGCAGCAGAATTTTTTCCGGCGTATGCATTTTTAAGTAGATCAATTCCTTTTGAATCAATCATTAATTGAATCTGTTCCTTTTGCCAACATCCGGTCGCTGGGCTATGGTAAGTGCCGGTATGCGGAAGTCCTTGCCGCATGGTGCGAAATCTGATCCGGGAGAGCAGTGGGGCCATGAAGGATGCGGCATTCGGTGCGGTGCTGGAAAAGCCCGTGATCTACCTCGTGCGGATGATGGTGTTTCTCATTCTGGCGGGCATCGTGGTGGCAGTCCTCTTTCCGCAGATCCGTACGGCGTTCATGGCCAATCCGGGGCTCAACGGCCTGATCCTGTTCACGCTCTTTCTGGGCGTGATCTATACCTTCCGAATGGTGATCCGGCTGTTTCCGGAAGTGAACTGGGTCAACCATTTCCGCATTGCCGATCCGTCTTTGGACATCCCCTATACGCCGCGTCTGCTGGCCCCCATGGCGGCGCTGTTGCGGGACCGGCGGGGGACGACGGTGCTCACGCCCATGTCGTTGCGCTCGCTGCTGGATTCGCTGGCCTCGCGTCTGGACGAATCACGGGACATTTCCCGCTACCTCATCGGCCTGCTGGTCTTTCTCGGCCTGCTCGGCACGTTCTGGGGCCTGCTGCAGACCATTTCCTCGGTGGGCGAGGTGATCCGCAACCTCGATGTCACCGCAGGCGAGGCGGCAACGGTGTTTGAGGAGCTGAAAAGTGGACTGGAGGCACCGCTTGCCGGCATGGGCACATCATTCTCGTCCTCGCTGTTCGGTCTGGCCGGGTCCCTGATCCTCGGCTTTCTCGATCTGCAGGCGGCGCAGGCGCAGAACCGCTTCTACAATGATCTGGAAGACTGGCTGGCTACGATCACTGACATCGAGGCTGGCGAAGGTGGGGCCTTTGCCGCACCGCACTACCTGAGCATGGACATGACCGAACTGCAGGAGGGCATCGAGCGCATCAACGAGACGCTGGCTCGGGTTCTGGAGGAGTCTCCCGCCGGAGCGCCAGCCGCCGGTACCGAGGCGATGAACCGGCTGGCCGAGGCGGTGGCCGGGGTGGTGGAGCAGATGCGCGAGGAGCAGAAGGTCATGCGCGCCTGGGCGGATCAGCAGAGTGCTGAACAGGCGGAGATCCGCCGCATGCTGGGCGAGTGGATGCGCAGGAGGTGACATGGCCGCTCCTCTGAACAGGCGCAGGCGGGGCGAGCAGGGGCTGTACTGGCCCGGCTTCGTGGATGCCATGGCACAGCTGCTGCTGGTCATCATCTTTCTGCTGACCGTCTTCATGGTCGCCCAGTACATGCAGGCCCGTGAGCTGTCCGGTCAGGATACGGTGCTCTCCAGGCTGCGGGCGCAAATCGCAGAGCTGACCGAACTTCTGGCTCTGGAGAAATCCGCCAAGGCGACGCTGGAGACCACCCTTGCGGCACTGACCGACGACCTGAAGGCGGAAAAGGCGAAGAGCGCGTCGCTGTCCGCCATGCTGTCCGACCTGCAGGGACGGGAAGGCAAGGCCGGTGCGATGGTAAGCGCCCTGAAGGACAAGCTGGCGGCGGAGAAGAAGATCTCTGCCGAGGCGCTGGCGCAGATCGAGCTGCTTAATCAGCAGATTGCAGCACTCAGGCGACAGGTGGCCATGCTCAACGCCGCACTGGAGGCGGCAGAGGAACGCGACAGGATTGCCAAGGCCCAGATCGCCAATCTGGGTAAGCGGCTCAATGCGGCGCTGGCCCGGCGGGTGCAGGAACTGGCCCGTTACCGCTCGGAGTTCTTCGGACGGCTCCGGCGCATCCTCTCGCAGCGCTCCGACATCCGGGTTGTGGGCGACCGCTTCGTCTTCCAGTCCGAAGTGCTCTTCCCGAAGGGCTCGGCGGACCTGACCGAGGAGGGCAAGAAGGAACTGGACAAGCTGGCCGAGGCCATCCTGGAGCTGGAGAAGCAGATTCCGCCGGACATCAACTGGATTCTCCGGGTGGACGGCCACACCGATTCCGATCCCATCCGCACGGCGCGCTTCAAGTCCAACTGGGAGTTGTCGGCGGCACGTGCCATTTCCGTGGTCAAGTACTTGATTTCCAAGGGCGTTTCTCCGGAGCGCCTGGCCGCGACCGGTTTCGGCGAGTTTCATCCCATCGATCCGGGGGATACCGAGGAGGCGAAGGCGAGGAACCGCCGTATCGAGCTGAAGCTGACAGAGCGCTGAGGTTGAGGCGGTCGGTCATCGTCTGGTGGTATTCTGCCGGCGAAAAAGCGCTCGCCAGTTCCGGCTGCGTCGCAACCCCAGCACGAAAGACAGCGTCTCTGCCGGATGGAGCGCAGCGAGGACGAGACCGTAGACGAGCGCACCGCATGTGATGCGCAGAACCAGCATGGTGGTGCTCTCCGCCTGTCCGAACAGCAACAGCACGGCCAGCATGACGGTACTGGCAAGAAGGGCGCGTACCGTATCGGCCCAAGGGAAAGTGAAATGCGGCATCCGGGCGGCAAGTGCGAAGCTGGCGACTGCCGCCAGCACCGCGCCGATGGCGGCTCCGGCCACGGCGCCCGGCAAGCCGTCCGCAAGATATCCTGCCATCGCTCCAGCCACCGTGGCGATGGCGTCTGCGCCGTCTATGACGGTCACGGTGCGGGATTTCTCGGCAAGCAGGAAAACCTGATCCGGGAAATGTGAACGCAGGTTTCTTGCTGCGCCTGCCAGAATGGCCCAGGGAAGGACGGCCTGTGTGATCTCGCGGTAGCTGTCGGCAACGAGCAGTCCGGAAACATCGGGTGTGATCGCGCACAGCCCGACGGTGGCAGGTGCCAGCGCGGCAATCAGCAGGGCACCACCGCGGGCGATCTGTTCCATGCCCGCCTGCGCCCCTTCCTCACGCCAGGCCCGGACTGCCAAAGGGAAGGCGGCAGCAGTGACGAACATGGCGGCAAACGTCGTGCCGCGCAATCCGATGCCCAGTCCCACGGCGATGAGGCCGGCGGCGGCGGCTCCTTCAAAGCCTTCGGCTATATATCGCACCGCGTTCAGTGCTACCCATGAAAAGCCGCCGGCAACGAGCAGGGGCAGGCCGTAGGCGAGCGCCTTGCGCAGGATGGGACCGGCGAGACGGGGAGATGCCGGACGCATGCCGACCAGGGGCGCTGCCATCACGATGGCCAGAGCATGGGCGGCGGCATAGGCCCAGAATGCGATGGTGGCATTCAGAGGCATGACGGGACGGAGCAGGAAACCGGCCAGCAGCCCCAGGGCCGGTCCGCTCACCTGCAACAGGGTATAGGCGCCGATGTGGTGGGCTGCCCGGGCTCGCTCGGCAAGATGGATGTTGATCGAGCGGGTGGCCATGAAAGCGCCTGCGGCAAGCACGGTGTCGGCGTCCGGGGACATGTCCAGCACTCTGGCGACGATCACGAAGGCCAGAAACGCATTGAGCAGGGCGGCCAGAAAGATGATGATGTTCTCCGCAGCGTGGTAGGAAGCCTCCTCCCCTTCCGGTCTGCCAGCATCATAGAAGCGCAGGGCGTAGGCGGAGAACCAGGACAGAAAGAGCAGGTAGCCCAGTTCCTGTGTGGCGGCCACGATGGTGAAGATACCCATGTCGCGTGGCGTCAGCCACCATGCCCACAGGAGAATGGCCAGGAACTGAAGCAGGGGGGCCAGGATCTGCGCCGGCAGATAGAGCAGCGTGTTGCGCAGCAGCATGGCGCTCAGTCCTCTCCGGTCCCGCCGGCAAGGCGCGTGAGCAGGGTCGTGACCTGCCGTCGGTCCTCTTCGGCCAGTCTATTCCACCTGTGGATGTTGGCCTGTGCCGCCTCGACATGCCGGGTGCGCCAGTTTTCCTTCCGCACCATGGTGAAGATGCGCAGAGCCGCAAGGTAGGGATCCGAGGGATCGACAAACGTTCCGCTGTTCTCCAGTACCTCCCGGAATATCGGGATATCACTGGCGATTACGGGAAGACCGGCGTACTGCACCTCGAGCAGGGGCAGCCCCAGCCCCTCGTCATGAGAGGTGGAAATGAACACGTCCGCAGCTTTCAGGATACGTCGCACCTCCTTGTCGGGCAGGTGTCCGTGCAGTCGGATTCCGGAACGTCCCCGCAGCGTGTCCGCAACGTCTCCCCAGCCATCGCGACCGATGATGTCGAGCGTTGCCTCGGGAAAGAAGTTGCGGCGCAACTCGCTCAGGATCCTTGCTGCTGCAATGTGATTCTTGCGCGGTTCCAAAGTGCCCATGGCGACCAGCCGCAGTCGGGTGTCGGGGGCAGGCCGTGCGATACGTCCTTCCGGCGAGAGGCTGAAAACGTTGCGCACCTGCGGTCTGTAGAGATGGATTTTCGCGTCCGGGCGGGCATGGCGGGCCAGCTCGGCGGCGGTCGTGCATGAATTGACGAGAAAGCGTGGCAGACGCTCGATGGCGCGGCGAAAGGCAGGTGCCATGTAGAGGCGTGCCTTGCGGGAGAGATCCTGTGGACGGGTCAGCAGAAAGAGGTCGTGGATGTAGGGGATGACCCGCTTCCCGAAGTACAACAGTGGCAGGGACGGGGGGAATCCCGGACAGAGCAGGATGGCGCGTGGATCCTTGTACAGTCTCAGCGGCAGAGAGACGTACTGGCCTGCCACCAGTCCGGCAAGGCTTGGGAAGGGGGCCTTCACGTGCTCTACCGGCAGGGGCGAGAGGGCCTTCGCGGAGAACAGCTCGAGGGTGATGCGTTCCAGCCCGGTCAGAGCGCGGCCCGACATGTGGGTCGTGTCGATCAGGATGGGAGCAAGACCGGAAGTGGTCCGTGGCCGATGCATCTCCGTCACGTGCGTGTTCATCGTGCGGCCTCCACCATCGCGTCGCCGGAAGGTGACTGCTTCCGCTCGTCTGCCGGATCATCGGCTCTTGGAGTCTGCGCGCCGGCGTTCCCTACCATGCTGCAGGGCAGGCCGGCATCGTGCACGAGAGAAGCCGCTTTCCGCACGACTTCCGAGTCGGTACCTTCCGGTCCCACGGACAGGATGACACCGTCGACCAGCCGGGAGAGATCCAAGGGGCCATCCGCCTGCAATACGGGCATGGCATCGATGATGACCCGGTCATAACGGGAGAACAGCTCCTTCAGCCAGTCGCGGAACGTTCGCAGCTGCTCTTTCCTGACATGCCGGAGATCCTCCGTGGCGAGAGGCAGGAAGCGGATATGGTTCTCCGGATCATGGACGACCAGCTTTTCAGGTCGGATTCTGCCTTTCAGGGCCTGTTCGAGCTTCGGAGCATCGGGGGGGAGCAGGATTTCCGAAAGCCTGGGGTCGCAGCGGTTGGCATCGACAAGCAGAGTGTTCTCGCCGCGGCCGGCGGCGGCAATGGTCAGGGCCCAGGCCAGCGTCGTGCCGCCATGGCCAGGGGCCGGTGTCGTGACGGCCAGCACGTGCCAGTCCGCGGTGGCGTCCAGGATGCGTTCCATGGCCTGCCGGAAAGTCTTGCGTTCCGGCGTGTCAGGAACTGTCAGGGCTTCGTGCGCCTCATTCAGGAAGGCGCCGGACGTAGCGCTGTCCGCAACAAGGCGCGGCATGTGAAGATCCGTATGCAACAGATGTGGCGCGTTTGCTTCACCGGACAGCGACGCAGGTGCTTCATGGTGCAGCCTTTCCTGTTGCTTGCGCATGACGATCCGTGCCCGGCCATGTGGAGGTGTGTGCTCCTCCTTGCCGCCGGGTTGTGTGCGGCTCAAGTCATGCAACAGGGCGAAGGCGATCCCGAAGCCCAATCCCAGGAAGCCGGCAAGACCGAGGATCAGCTTTTTCTTCGGCCAGGATGTGTATTCCGGCGGCAGAGCGGGGGAAATGATCCGGGCATCAGGGATCTGCAGTTTGCTGGCCTCTCCCGATTCCTTCGATTTCAGCAGGAAGGCCTCGTAGACCTTCCGCCGGGCCGCCGCTTCCCGCTCCAGTTCGCGCAACTGTACTCGGGCGCGGTTGATGCGCTCGACGATTTGTTTCTGTTCCTGCAGTGCCTTTTCCAGATTGCGCACCTCGCCCGTGGCGGATTTCGCCTCCGCGCCTGCGGATCGGGCAATGCGCGTCAGTTCGTCGAGCAGCAGGCCGCGGATGCGTCTGGCCTGGGCCTGTGCCGCCTGCAGAGCCGGATGTCGCGGGCCGAGGCTCTGGGCCAGCGATGCGGCACGAGCCGATGCCCGGGCATATTCCGCCCGCAGTTGCGCGATGACGGGGGAGCGGGTGACTTCGTCCGTGGCTTCCGGGATGGCACCGGAAGCCAGTGCGGCGCGGACCTTCTCCTCCCGGGCTCTGGCGGATGCGGCTCTGGCGCGTGCCTTTTCCAGCTCTTCGCCAAGGCGTTTCAGACGCACCTCGTTTTCGATCTGATCTTTGCCAGTGGCCACGATGTTGTTGCTGCGCTTGAAATCCTCCACCTTGCGCTCGGATTCCGAGAGCTGCTTGCGCAGGATCTCGAGGCGTTCGGCGAGCAGGGTGTTCACCTTTCCGGCGGTGGTGGCCTTGGCCTCGGTCTGATCGGCGATGTAGGCACGTGCGATGGCGTTTGCCAGCCGCGCCGCCTTGCCGGGATCTTCGGAGGTCACGGAAATCTCGAGCACGAATGTCTTCTCCGCCCGCCGCACCTTCAGGCGTTTCATGAGGGTGCGCAGGGCGATTTCTTCATGCGGTTCGCCGGCATTGCCCCCACCGCGCCCCAGCAGGGCCCGCAGGCGGGACACGAGGCCACGTTCGGGTTGCGTGCCGTTGAATTCCGGATCGTTCTCCAGCCCCTCGTTCTTCACCACGCGGCGCAGCACGGTCTCGGAGACGATGATGCGTGCCTGGCTCTCGATCATCATGAGCTCGGAGGACAGCCCGGGGGAAATGAGCCCTCCACCGATCAGTGCCTGCTGACGCGGCGTGATGAGCACCTCCGTGGTGGCCGTGTAGAGTGGCGTCTGCGACCATGCCCATGCACCGGCGGCAACAAGAAACGCCAGAAGGGTCACGGCGATGATTCTCCACTGCCGCCGCAGGGCGCCAAGAAATCCGAACAGGTCCATGCCTTCGGATTCTCGTGCCTGTCCTTCTTCATGCGCACCCGGCAGCATGATGGTCTGAGTAGCGCGGCCCCCCTCTTCCTGCCCGTGGAATCCCGATTCTGAAACCTGATGTGACATGAAAGTCCTCGAAATGTCTTCCTGCTGCGAATTGCCTGTACCTGTTGGCGGTCCGGATACCGGGGGAGACCCTGACCAGGACGGGAATGAGCAAGAATCGTGCCGTCATGATGGCCTAGCGGCAGTTTCCGGGGTTTCAGCCCTCTACTACCTTTTCTGGCACGCTTCTTGATGGAATGGTGAGGAATGGAACACGTGACGGTTCCGAAAAGGACCGGACCCGGAATGGAAGATGACCATGCTCGCACCTCATAGTGATCTGACGGTCGAGATGATCGATGACCTCGAAGCCGTGCGCATGCGCTGGCTGGCGTTGCAGGAGCGGGCGCTTGCCACACCGTTCCAGACGTGGGAGTGGTGCGCGCGCCTGTTTGCTACCGTGGGGGCATCCCGTGGTGCGCGGCCTCTTGTCGTCATCATCAAGGATGGAAGCTCGGGAGAAGATGTCGCGCTCCTTCCATTGGCTCTGGAACGCCGTGGCATGCTGAAAATCGTGTCCTTCGCCGACTTCGGTCTGGGCGACTATGCTTTGCCGATTTTCGTCCGTGACGGGGCGTTCCGAAAAGAGACAGCGGAGACCGTCCGGTGCCAGATGCTTGAAAAGCTCCCGCGCGTGGATCTGATCCATTTTGACAAGATGCTTGGAGAGTTCGGGGAGATGGAGAACCCGCTTGTCGGCCTTCCCGGTCTGGCCACTGCTGAACTGGACTGCTGGCAGGCGCGTCTTCCCGAAAGATGGGAAGATTACGAGAAAGGTCTCAGCAAGCAGTCACGCCGCGCCCTGCGTCGTCGCGCGACAAAGCTGGAGCAGCTCGGGAAGCCATCCCACGAGATCCTGCGTGGTGGGGAGAAGGCCGGGCGCATGCTGAATCTCCTGCGTGAAATCCGCAAGTCCCGTTTCGAAAAGCTGGGGCGCGAGGATGCCATGGATGATCCTGCGGTATATGCCTTTTATCGGGGGCTTGTGGAAAGTGGCGATGGCGGCATGCCGCTGATCAGCGTGCTCAGGCTAGATGGTGAGATCGTGGCCATCGTTTTTGGCATGCTGCGGCAACAACGGTTCTACATGCTGGCCATGACTTTCGCGCATGGACGGCCGGAGCTGGAAAAGTGTTCGCCGGCGCTTGTGCTGGTTCACAGAACCATGGCCACCCTGCATGGCGAGGGACTGCGGACATATGACTTCACGATTGGCAGTCAGCCCTACAAGCGCACCTTTGGCGCTGTCGGTCTGCCGCTGTACGAGTATCTTGAACCTTTGACCGCAAGGGGGCGGGCCTGGGTGGCCGCCAGAAAGTTGCGCGGACGTTTGCGTCAGGGCAAGCGGGCTTTGCTGGCCCGTCTTGGCGAATGGTCTGGAGGTATTCATGACCGCAGGCGGAATTGAACCGGAGGATCGGCATGAGCCGCTCCCACCGTCGCCGCGTGGAACGGGGCTGGTCCTCGGAAGTGCGTGTGCGCTTGCGGCATGGGCGTGGCGGGATGGTCCCGCCGCGTGGCCGCTTCTGGCGTGTGCCGGCGGGCTCATCGTTGTGGCGCTGTTGCGCCCGGCTCTGCTGGAGCCTCTGAACCGGGTCTGGTTCCGGTTTTCTCTGCTGCTGGGCCGGATCACAACGCCGATGGTCATGGCCGTGCTGTTCTACGGCCTCATCACGCCGGTGGCTCTGCTGCTGCGCCTGAAGGGGGATGATCCGTTGCGACTGCAGCGGAGCGGAAAGGAGCGCTCATGGTGGCGGGTACGCAAGGGCGACGTCGGTGACATGCGTCGGCAGTTCTGAACAAGCGCGACGAGGGATGAGAAGATGAAGGACTTTCTGCTCGAACTGAAGGACTATGTGATCAGCAGGCGGAAATGGCTGCTTCTGCCCATCCTGATGATCCTGCTGCTCTTCGGCGGTCTGCTGATTCTGGCGCAGGGATCGGCCGTGGCACCATTCATTTACACCATTTTCTGAGAACCGGAAGCGGCAGGCATGCGTGTGCTCGGCATATCCGCCTTCTATCACGACTCCGGAGCCGCGCTGGTGGAGAACGGCGAAATCGTGGCCGCGGTGCAGGAGGAACGCCTGACCCGAATCAAGCACGACCATGCCTTTCCGGAAAATGCCATCCGTGCGGTGCTGGACATCGCAGGTCTGCGTCTGCGCGATGTGGATCATGTCTGTTTCTACGAAAAACCCTTCGTGAAATTCGAGCGGCTTCTTGAGACCTATCTGGCTATGGCGCCGCGTGGCTTCCGGTCCTTCGCCACGGCTATGCCCGTATGGATCCGGGACAAGCTGTTCCAGAAATCGGTGCTGGCAAGGGCCCTGCGCCGGATCGATCCGGACGCGGAGGCGGTGGAGCGTATGCTGTTTGCCGAACACCATCAGAGTCATGCTGCATCCGCGTACTATCCCTCGCCGTTCGACGAAGCGGTGGTGCTTACGCTGGATGGCGTCGGCGAATGGGCCACGGCCACGGTGGGGGTCGGTCGGGGAGAGGAACTGCGGATCGTGAAGGAAATCCGCTTTCCCCATTCGCTTGGGCTGCTCTACTCCGCCTTCACCTATTACACCGGCTTCCGGGTCAACTCCGGTGAATACAAGCTGATGGGACTGGCCCCCTACGGCGAGCCGCGATATGCGGATCTCATCCGCGACCAACTGATCGATGTGCGCGAGGATGGCAGTTTCTGGCTGGACATGCGCTATTTCGACTATGCCACCGGTCTGACCATGACCACCCGGCATTTCGATGCACTCTTCGGTGGACCACCACGCAAGCCGGAAAGTCCTCTCACGCAGAAGGAAATGGATCTGGCTGCCTCCATCCAGCAGGTGACCGAGGACATTCTCCTGCGCATGACCCGTTCGCTGGCAGCGGAATTCGGCATTTCGAACCTGTGCCTGGCCGGTGGCGTCGCCCTGAATTGTGTCGCCAATGGCAGGATTCTGCGCGATAGCGCCTTCCGCGAGATATGGATCCAGCCGGCGGCGGGTGATGCCGGCGGGGCTCTGGGCGCGGCGCTTGCTGCCGCGCATCAGCATCTCCATCTGCCCCGTCCGCGTCTTGCCGATGGTGCACGGGACCACATGAAGGGGGCGTATCTCGGGCCGGAATTTTCCCAGGAGGAAATCGAGCGCCGTCTTTCCGCCGTCGGGGCGCGTTTCGAGGTGCTGGAGGATGACGCCCTGTACAGACGTGCTGTCGCGCGGCTGATTGCCGGCGATGCCGTGGGCTGGTTCCAGGGGCGGATGGAATTCGGCCCCCGTGCCCTGGGCGGGCGCTCCATCCTCGGCGATCCGCGCAATCCGGATATGCAGCGCACGCTCAATCTGCGTATCAAGTATCGCGAATCCTTCCGTCCCTTCGCTCCGTCGGTATTGCGTGAGCACGTCTCGGAATGGTTCGAACTGGATACCGATTCTCCCTACATGCTGATTGTTGCTGACGTGGCGCGGGGCCGGCTGCTGCCGCTCCCGGAGGAGGCAGGGGAGCTGAAAGGTCTGGAGCGGTTGCAGGTGCCGCGTTCGGAGATTCCGGCGGTTACCCACGTCGACAACTCGGCCCGCATACAGACGGTGCATGCCGATACCAACCCGCGCTATCACCGTCTGCTCACGGAATTCCATCGCGAAACGGGCTGTCCGGTTCTGGTCAACACCTCGTTCAACGTGCGGGGCGAGCCCATCGTCTGCACTCCGGAAGATGCCTTCCGCTGCTTCATGGGTACGGAAATGGAAACTCTCGTGATCGGCAACTGTTTTCTGCGCAAGAATGTGCAGGATCCGGTCCTGGCAGAAGACTACCGGGATCGTTTCGAGCTGGACTGATGGTGCTTTCGCTGTCATGATCCGTACCATGACGGAAAATGCAGGGAAGGGGCCTGACGAGGCCTGCGAGACGCAGCGGCGCATGGAGCGCGAGATGAACCGGCTCGGCCAGCAGGGGGAGAAGCTGCTGGGGGGCGGCATGCCCCCGCATGCCGACGGGGAACCGGAGGATGCTGTGGAGCTGTGGGGGCGGCGCATCGGCCGCGGGCTCGGATACGCTTTTGCCCTCTACCTCATCTGGTACCTGCTGAGCACATATGTGCTGAAATGAGAACGGCACGCTCCGAAAAGCGTGCCGTGTCGTTCCGTCATGTCTGTCCGTAAGGCTGCCGACCGGGACCGGGCATCATTCCTCCAGCCGCACGATCACGTCGATGCTGGCGACCTTCGCGCCTTCCGGCAGCGGGGGCATCTGCGCAATCTTCAGCTGGTCGCCCGGAATGTCGATGAGGCGGCCTTCCTTGGCCGAATAGAAGTGGTAGTGGTCGCTGGTGTTGGTGTCGTAGAAGGTGCGGCTGCCATCGGCGATGACCTCGCGCAGCAGACCGGCACGGCTGAACTGGTTCAGCGTGTTGTAGATGGTGGCCAGCGAGATGGACATGCCCTGACGCGCCACTTCCCGATGCAGCTCTTCCGCCGTGATGTGCCGGTGGCCTTCGGAGAACAGAAGCCTGGCCAGAGCGAGCCGCTGCCGTGTGGGGCGCAGGCCCGCGTCCCGCAGCTTGCCGGCGATGTCTTCTTCAGTCATGTGCTTCATGGCAGGTGGTTCCGTGACTGGTTTGTTAATTGAACCGATATACACCAAACGATACTAATTCGCAATTATGGCCTTGAAAAGCCTTCCCGGATCATGAAAAAAGCATCCCCCTTGCAGGGGGTTGCAACCTCAGCGCAACTCCACATCATCCATAGATGATCGCATAGACATATTTCAATGTGTTGAAATTGCCGCATTGACCGAAGGGCGGAAATCTGGCAATAGCAACGCCCAAGCCGCCTGCGCCTGCTGCCTGCTGCTTGCGACAGCATCCCTCCAGACGGCGCCATTTGAAACGGATTCACGTACGCAGACATTTCCGGCTGACCCATGCGGGCAGCTGCCGGGCTTCCCGGCAGGGGCCTTTTCGCATTTGCGAAAGGTGCGCGCGGGCATGGGGTTCCTGTCGAGTCTGCCAGATTGAATGGTCTGGAGCCAATGCAAGTCTATCTGCCAATAGCCGAGATCTCGGTGAATCTCTACCTGCTGCTCGGCCTCGGAGGCATTGTCGGATTCCTGTCCGGCATGTTCGGGGTCGGTGGCGGATTTCTCATGACCCCCATGCTGATGATGATCGGCATTCCGCCGGCGGTGGCGGTGGCCACCGAAGCCAACCAGATCGTCGCATCTTCCGTCTCCGGCGCACTCGCCCAGTATCGACGCGGCAACGTGGACGTGAAGATGGGCCTGATACTGCTGGTCGGCGGCATCGTCGGCTCGGTGATCGGCGTGCAGATCGTCAAGATCCTGCGCGAGATCGGTCAGGTCGATCTGGTCATCAAGCTGACCTATGTCACCATGCTCAGCATCATCGGTTCGATGATGTTCATCGAATCGGTCAATGCCGTGCGCAAGGCCAAGCAGGCCGGGGGCAAGGCGGCGCCGGTGAAGAAGCCCGGTTCGCACAACTGGGTGCACGGCCTGCCTTTCCGCATGCGCTTTCCCCGTTCCAAGTTGTACATTTCCGTGATCCCGCCGATCCTCGTGGGTGTCGCGGTGGGCCTGCTGGCTGCCCTGATGGGTGTGGGCGGCGGCTTCATCATGGTGCCTGCCATGATCTACCTGTTGCGCATGCCCACCGGCGTGGTGGTCGGCACGTCGCTGTTCCAGATCGGCTTCGTGACCATCCTGACTACGATCCTCAACTCGGTACAGAACCAGACGGTGGATGTCATGCTGGCGTTGATCCTCATGTCCTCCGCCGTGATCGGGGCGCAGATCGGTGCCAAGGTGGGTGCCAAGCTGCCCGGCGAGCAATTGCGCGTGCTTCTGGCCCTGATGGTGCTGGCCATGTGCGTCAAGCTGGCCTGGGGGCTGGTCGTGACGCCGTCCGAACTCTTCTCCTTCGCGGGAGGGCACTGACATGAAGCAGATCCGCACAATTCTCGCATCGGCCTTCGCGTTTCTTGCCGTCGCCCTCGTTCCGGCGGTTGCCCAGGAGAGCGGAGCGGACAAGGCCCGTACAGAACCGCAGAAACCCAAGGTGGTCGCCGACCTCTCCACCCACACGGTGGCGATCAAGACCGACTTCGCCGGTACCCGTGTCATGCTCTTCGGCGCTCTTGTGGGATCCGACGAGGAAGGCAAGGCGCGGCCCGATCTCATCATCGTGGTGCGTGGTCCCTCCAAGACCTACAAGCTGCACCGCAAGAAGCGCGTCGGGCCCATCTGGATCAATTCCAACGAGCGCATCTTCCGGGCCGCGCCGGGGTATTATGCGCTTCTCTCCTCGCGTATCCTGGACGACATCGCCCCTCCGGAGAAGCGCCGTGCCCGCGGCATCGGCTTTGCGGCCCTGAAGGACCATCTTATGGCCACGGGAGAGGGCTTTCGCGACCTGAAGGAAGCGGAGGAATATGCCGGCGCCTTCATCCGGCTTATGCAGAAAAAGGGTCTCTACCGCACCAATGACAACGGCGTGAATTTTTCCGGCGCCTATCTCTTCCGCGCCACTTTCGACCTGCCGGCGAATGTGCCGCTCGGCGAGTACGAGGCCGACGTCTATCTGTGGCGGGAGGGTCGCCTGCTGGGCAAGTTCAGCTCCAGACTGGAGATCGAGAAGCGCGGCTTCGAGCGCTTTGTCTACGAGGTCGCCCACAAACAGCCCTTGCTGTATGGCATAGCGGCCGTCATTATCGCCATAGCTGCCGGTTTCGCCGCTGCGGCTGCGTTCCGCAAATCATGAGGGAGGCGGGTCATGCCTGATCGGACCAGGAGGAAGGTTCACGAGGAGGGGCACGTCAGGAAATTCCTCGTCGTGCTGGACGAAACGCCGGAATGCGAGAAGGCCGTCTATTTCGGCGCTGCCCGCGCCCGGAGCACCGGGTCCATGCTGACCATGCTCTATGTCGTCGAGCCGGAGGGCTTCGCGCACTGGCTGGCGGTGGAAGAGCTGGCGCGTGAAGAGGGCGAGCAGAAGGCTCGGGCGCTGTTCCGTCTCTATCGTCAGAAGCTGGACAAATGGGATTTCGGTGATCTGCCGGTGGAGGAAGTGATCCGCCATGGTGGCAAGTGCGAGCAGATCCGGGAGCTGGAGAACGAGGACCCGGATATCTCCTTCCTGGTGCTGGGCGCTTCCACTTCCAAGGAAGGGCCGGGTCGGCTGGTCACCAACCTGATCACCAAGGGTGCGGCCGGTTTTCCAACGCCGATCGTCATCATCCCTGGCGACATGACGTTCGAGGAGATCGACGCGCTCGTATGATGTGCATGTGATGACTGATGGACGTGACAACAGGGGCCATGGCGGTGGAACACCGCTGTGGCCCTTTGCTCTGATCGGGCTGGCCGGTGCCGTTTACGTGGGAGTGCAGCTGGCCGTCAATGTCTGGAAGTCCTGGTTGCTGGCCGGATCGATCGTTGCTGCGGGCATGGCACTGTTCTGGGCCATCTGGCCCGGGGGCGGCGATGAGGACGGCTGAATGACCGGGCCGGAAGAAACGGGGGCGGAATGGGCAGGATGGCAAGGGTGATCGTCACACTTGCGGTGATGGCGATATCCATGGAAATCCTGCTCGTGGCAGGGCGAATCTTCATGCCTGATGCAGGGTTGGGGGCGCTTTTTTCCACCATTGCCGTGGTAGCGGTCTTTCTCGGGGCAGCCCTGTGGCGCTTTCTGCCGCGGGATGATGCGTGAGGTCGTCCCTTGCCTTTCAGCGGTGCGGAACGGTGCGGGATGGCGGGAAGTTCCGACAGGTTTTCCGCCAGCGTGTCAGATCCTCGTCTTTCAGGATCAGCGAAATGCCCAGTCGCCGGGCGTCTCGACAGGCCCGACGCATGTCGGGTGGCCGGTTCCGGTATTCGGCATCGAGCACCGCCCGTCGTCCGTGCAGCCATGGCCGCATATGCCGGCACCAGCCATCGCGAAAACAGCTTTCCGTGATGGCGAAATCCAGTATTCCAACCAGTCTGGGTGGCAGTTCCGGCACGTTCTTTTGCGCCATGGCCAGTCCCAGGGCATGGGCTTCACGGGCCAGTGCGCGGACGTAGCGCACGGTGTCGTTCGGGAGGATTCGGAAACCGGAAGGGTTGTCGTGCACATCCATGTTGTCCGCTTCCACGGCATCGAAGTCGAGGTCGCGGCAGCGGCGGAACCGGTCACGCATGATGGGCACGAGGACGTCCAGTCGCCGGATGTCCAGAAACCGTTCGTCTGGCCATTCGCCGTAGGTGCGTCCGATGACGGCACGCGGAAAGCGCTGTCGGTCGGAGCGCCAGTTCTCCCACGTGCCGATCGAGACATAGCAGATTAGATAGATGCCGCGCCGCTTCAGGCGTCGGATGTCTGTTGCCCGCACCAGATCGGGATCCAGATCCAGGATTCTGACGGACCTGCCGAGATTCAGGGGACGGGAGAGCTGCCAGTCCCATTCCGCCCCGCGAGGCGGCAGACGGATGTCAGCGGCCGGAACAGGAATCGCCGCCAGCAGCAGGGAGGCGAACATGGGGAGGAGGGTGGCATGGGACGGTTTCACAGCGTGCCCGTGAAGCGGCCTTCCGGTCGCACGTCTCCGGCACTTTCCTCCGGCAGATACCACGACAGCTTATTTCTCAGCGTGACCACGGTTCCGATGATGATCATGGCCGGCCCGTTGAACCCTGCTTCACGCACTTTTTCCGCAATGTCGGCAATGGTTCCGACAATCACGCGCTGGCCGGGGCGGGTGCCCTTTTCCACCACGGCCACCGGCATGTCCGGATCGACGCCATGGGCGAGAAAGGCGTCGGTCAGCTCCGGCAGGATGCGCAGGCCCATGTAGACGGCCACCGTCTGGCGGGGACGGACGATCTGTTTCCAGTCGAGATCCACGATGCCGTTGCGCCCGTGGGCGGTGACGAACAGGCAGCTCTGCGCGTGGTCGCGGTGGGTGAGGGGGATTCCGGCGTATGCGGAACATCCGGAGGCTGCGGTTACGCCCGGCACCACCTGAAAAGGGATGCATTCCTCTGCCAGCCGTTCGATCTCTTCGCCGCCACGCCCGAAAATGAACGGATCACCTCCTTTCAGCCGCAGCACCCGTTTGCCCTCCTTCGCCAGGCGCACCAGCATCTCGGAGATGGATTCCTGCGGCAGGGTGTGGTCGTCCGGCCGCTTGCCGACGTAGATCCGCTCCGCCTCGCGGCGCACGAGGTTCAGGATGCCGTCGCCGATCAGCCGGTCGTAAAGCACCACGTCGGCCTTCTGCATCAGGCGCAGGGCCTTGAAGGTGATGAGGTCAGGATCGCCGGGGCCGGCTCCGACCAGATAGACTTCGCCGGTGATGCCGGAGCGTTCTTCCGCTTCCGCAGCCTCCAGCTCGCGTTCCATCAGTGTTTCGGCAGCCTGTTCATCGCCGGCGAAGACGAGCGAGGCCATGGGGCCGTCCAGCGTGCGCTCCCAGAAACGGCGCCGGTTCTCCGGGTTCTTCAGCCGCGCCATGACCCGGTCACGGAAGTCGCCGGCGAAACGGGCCAGACGGCCGTATGCGGAGGGCAGCATGGTCTCCAGCTTCGCCCGGATCATGCGGGCGAGGATGGGCGAGGCACCGGAGGAGGAAACCGCCACCACCATCGGAGATCGATCGACGATGGAGGGCATGATGAAATCACACAGTTCCGGGCGATCGGCCACGTTCACCGGTACACTTGCGGCACGCGCCATTTCCGCTACCCTTCGATCGTCCTCCTCGCTGCGGCAGGCGGCATAGGCGAGTGCTGCGCCTTCGAAGTCATCCGGACGCGGGCAGCGGGGAAGGTGCTGCAGCCGCGGATGCTCGTGAATGTCGCGGAAATCGTCGCCCAGTTCCTCGGCAAACACCTTCACGAAGGCGCCGGCGCGCAAGGCGATCTCACAGCGGCGCGCAGCCACGGTGCCGCCACCGGCCACCACGACTGTGCGCTCTGAAACGTCCCGGAAGATGGGCAGATAGTCCATGGATCAGGCCGCCTTCCCGCAAAGTTGCGCCGTCAGGAGGTCTTCTTATCCACTGCATCCGCCCATTCTGTAAAGAGGGCGGCGAGACGGCGGGCATCCTCCACGTCCAGTCCGATCTGGGTGATGCGCTTGCCTTCGCGATAGGTCAGCCGCAGAAAATGCACGTCGTTGCCGGCATCCACGGCGTCCACCTTCAGCTCGCGGCGGAAGGCGGTGACGAACTCGGCAAGGGTTTCGACCTTCTCGTCGGGGGTCATCGGCCACCGTCCTCCTTCCTTTCCATCTCCTGGCGGATCTTCTGGGTGCGGTCGCCCCAGTAGAAGGCGGTCTCCAGCTCCATGTGCCAGTTCTTGGGCGTGTCCTCGTAGTCGGGCTTGACGTCGAACTCCAGAAATACCTCGCCGGACTTGCCGACGAGCACGACCAGCTCGCGCAGCTCGTCGAAACTCTCGAACTGCGGGTTGGCGATCATGAGTTCGGAAACCTTCACCATCTTTTCGTCTCTCCTATGCGGCCTGCTTCAGGCCGGTGTCCATGATGCGATTGGAATATCTCGAACGATACATCAGCCTGCCGCGCCCCGGTTCTTCCCAGTCCGTGAAAGCGGTGCGCGTGTGCAGGACGTTGTTGCAGATCAGGCCCTGTCCGGGCTCCATGCGGTGGCGGAACAGGAAGGGTTCGTCATCGCCGCGCAGCAGCTCGCGGAGGAAGGCCACGGCCTCGCGGGTCAGGGGATCGTCGCGCCACGCGATGTTCCGGGAGCGCTCCGTATAGCGCATCTGCAGGGCGCCGGTGTCCTCGTCCACCCAGAAGACGGGACCGCGCGATTCCGGGCGCACGCGTCCGTCTTCCTCCACGAATTCGGGAATGGTCATGGCATCCGGCGCCATGAGCGCGCGCGCATATTCTGGATTTTCGTCACGCAGCCGGATGTAGGCGATCTCCGGATCGAGCAGTTCGTTGACGCCGCCTTCGCGTCCCTGACGGGCACAGTGCAGGGTCATGGAGCGGATCACCGGAGCGCCGGGGTAGCCGTACTTGTAGTAGCCGTCCGTGTGCCACAGGATGCGCCGTGTGGTGTAGGGGATGAAACCGGAACGTGGCCGCTGGGTTTCGTCCACCACCTCGATGGCGACGACGGCCTCGTCGTCCATGGAGCGGTGGTCTTCCACCGCCGTCATTCCGAAGTGAGCGGCGAAGCTGCGCAGGGCGCGCTCCAGTTGTGGCCCGGCCCGACCCGAACGGTCGCCGGTGTCGTAGACGGCCATGTTGGCGCGGCGGCAGAGATCCAGGATGCGGGCCTTTTCTTCCGGTGTCGGTGCGGTCGGGTCGGCCAGCGGGACCACGAGGTCGGCAACGCTGCGCGGATGCGCCTCGAGCTTCCATGTCCGCCAGTCGCGGTAGGCCTCGATATCGCCGAGACAGAAAGGGCCGGAAGTGGGCATGGCTGGTGTCAGAATCGTCGTGTTCATGGGCGTTTCCCGGGAAATTTCGGAGGGCGTCGAAGCACAGGTCCGGCACCCGCCGCTCCGTTTATGTGGGGGCCACAAACGAATCGGAAAACCCGGTAGCGAGTCCTTTTCGCAATCCGGGAAATGGGGCGTCTGCGGCATTTTGGTTATAGGGAATCCGACTTTTTTTGTAAATTATCGAATACGCATATTGGAATATGAGAATTCTATGTGCTATAGAGCCGCCTGTCGGTTCCGCCCTACGGCAAGACGCCCCGCGCTGAGTGGCCTTGGGAAAGGTCATGATGATAACATGCCGGCGCTTGAGGCAAAGCGACAGGCACTGTTCTGGATTTCAGCGTTAGCAAAGTCCTGTGCGGGGGAACCGGCCACGAGACATTTCGAGATTTCCGGTTGCCGCCAGGCCAACTTGAAGAGGGAGTGACAGATGGCGAACAACGATTTCAAGCCGCATCCGACGCCGAAGCTGGATGAGCTGGAGAAGGGCCCGTGGCCTTCCTTCGTCACCGGCCTGAAGCGGCTGCGCGACTCGGGTGAGAAGTACGCCCCGATCGCCAACGACCTGCTGGGTCAGCTCGAGCATTCCTACGAGGAGCGGCTGGGTTTCTGGAAGGGTGGCACGATCACCGTGGTGGGCTACGGTGGCGGCGTCATTCCGCGTTTCTCCGAGGTTGCCGACAAGTTCCCGGCGTCCTCCGAGTTCCATACCCTGCGCATCATTCCGCCGGCCGGTTATCACTACACCACCGAGGTGCTGCGCAAGATGTGCGACATCTGGGAGGAGCATGGTTCCGGCCTGATCGCCTTCCATGGTCAGTCGGGCGACATCATGTTCCAGGGCGTGAGCTCCGAGAACACCCAGATCGCCTTCGACAAGCTGAACGAGCTGGGCTTCGATCTCGGCGGTGCCGGTCCGGCCCTGCGCACGTCCATGAACTGCGTCGGTGCCGCGCGCTGCGAGATGTCCTGCTATGACGAGATCGCGGTGCACCGTGCGGTGATCAACGAGTACCTGGACGAGATGCATCGTCCGGCGCTGCCGTACAAGTTCAAGTTCAAGTTCTCCGGCTGCCCGAACGACTGCGTCAACGCCATTCATCGCGCCGACATGGCGGTGATCGGTACTTGGCGCGACGACATGAAGGTCGACCAGGAGAAGGTCAAGGAGTACGTCGAGGAGCTGGGTCGCGACTACATCATCGAGCACGTCGTCGGCATGTGCCCGACCAAGGCTCTGAAGCTGCGCGAGGACGATACGCTCGAGGTGGACAACAAGGCCTGCGTGCGCTGCATGCACTGCCTGAACGTGATGAACAAGGCTCTCTCGCCCGGCGACGACAAGGGTGCCGTCATCCTGATCGGTGGCAAGCGCACGCTGAAGATCGGTGACCTGATGGGTACGGTCATCAAGCCGTTCATCAAGCTGGAGACGGAAGAGGACATCGAGGAGTTCGTCGAGTTCTGCGGCGAGGTGATCGATTTCTTCGCCGAAAATGCACTGGAGCACGAGCGTACCGGCGAGATGATCGATCGTATCGGTCTGCCTGCCTTCCTCGAAGGCATCGGAGTGGACCCGGATCCGAACATGGTCCTGCATCCGCGTCAGGTCTCCTACGTGCGCACCGACGACTTCCAGGACGAGCTGGAGCGCATGCGCGCCAAGAAGGTCGGCAAGGAAGCTGCCGAGTGATTTCGGCGTGACGTCTACATGCCGGGCGCGAACGGCCTGTCGGCCGCGCGCCCGGTGCACCGAACGTGTTTGAACTGGAGGGAAGAGAATGAGCGAAGCCGCTGTCAAGCCTCGCATGCCTGACGAAACGGGTGTGCCGGATCCGTTTCCGTACATGCACCCCGTGATGAAGAAGAACTACGGTCAGTGGGACTATCACTTCCGTCCCCGTCCCGGCGTTCTCTGTCACGTGGCGAAGTCCGGCGACAAGATCTGGACCGTGCGTGCCGGTACGCAGCGCCAGATGGACGTCTTCACGATCCGCAAGCTCTGCGACATGGCCGACAAGTATGCCGACGGCTACATCCGCTTCACCACCCGCTCCAACATCGAGTTTCTGCTCGACAAGGAGGAGAACGTCGATCCGCTGATCGAGGAGCTGCAGAAGGAAGGCTTCCCGGTAGGTGGCACCGGCAACTCCGTGTCCATGATTTCGCACACCCAGGGCTGGCTGCACTGCGACATTCCCGGTACGGATGCCTCCGGTGTCGTGAAGTCCCTCATGGACCTCATGTACGAGGAGTTCGTCAACGAGGAGATGCCAAACCGGGTGCGCATCACCACCTCCTGCTGCCAGATCAACTGCGGTGGTCAGGGCGACATCGCGGTGAACGTGCAGTACACCAAGCCGCCGCGCATCAATCATGAGCTGGTGGCCAACGTCTGCGAGCGTCCGGCCGTGGTGGCTCGCTGCCCGGTGGCGGCCATTCGTCCCGCTCTGGTGAACGGCAAGCCGTCGCTCGAGGTGGACGAGAAGAAGTGCGTCTGCTGCGGTGCCTGCTATGCGCCGTGCCCGCCGATGCAGATCAACGGCAAGGAGGAGACCCGCATTGCCGTGTGGGTCGGCGGCAAGCACTCCAATGCGCGTTCCAAGCCGAAGTTCCACAAGCTGGTCATGGCTGGCCTGCCGAACAACCCGCCGCGCTGGCCGGAGGTGGGTGAGGTGGTCATGAAGATCCTCCGCGCCTACAAGGAAAACGCGAAGGACTGGGAGCGCATCGGCGAGTGGATCGAGCGCATCGGCTGGCCGCGGTTCTTCGAGCTGATCGATGTGCCGTTCGTGAAGCATCATATCGACACGTGGACCTATGCGCGCCTGACGCACAACCACTCCACGCATATCCAGTACTGACATCAAACGGGGGCCGGCGCGCAAGGGATCGTGCGCCGGCCCATCCACAAGGTGCTGGGAAGGCAATACTGACAGGGGAAGTTTCAAGTGAAACTGGGAATCGTGGTCAACGAGGGGCCCTACACGCACGAGGCTTCGGACACCGCCTACAATTTCGCGGTGGCCGCGCTCGAGAAGGGGCACGAAATCTTCCGCATCTTCTTCTATCATGATGGCGTGAACAACGCGACGCGCCTGATGGTGCCGCCGCAGGACGACCGGCACATTCAGCAGAAGTGGAGCGAACTGGCCGAGAAGCACAATCTCGATCTGGTGGTCTGCATTGCTGCCGCCCAGAGGCGCGGCATTCTGGACGAGAACGAGATGAAGCGGCAGGGCAAGGATGCCGAGAACCTGGCGCCGGGCTTCCGCATCTCCGGCCTCGGGCAGCTGATCGAGGCGGGCATCCAGTGCGACCGTCTCGTGATCTTCGGCGACTGATCCTGGAAGGGGAGACGAGGAATGTCTGAAGGCGTCAAGAAATTTCTTTACGTGAACCGCAAGGCCCCGCACGGGACCATCTATGCGCTAGAGGCGCTGGAGGTCGTGCTGATTGGTGCCGCCTTCGAGCAGGACGTGTCGCTGGCCTTCCTGGATGACGGCGTTTTCCAGCTCGTGAAGGGCTGGGACACTTCCGAGCTCGGCTCGAAGAATTTTCAGCCCACATACACGGCGCTGGGCGATTACGACATCAGCAAGGTGTTCGTGGAGCGCGAGTCCCTCGAGGAGCGCGGGCTGACAGAAGCTGATCTGCTCGAGCTGACCTATGAGGACGAGGATGACGACTGGGCGGAGAAATCCTCCATCCGCGTCGTGTCCCGCGAGGAAATGGCCGAGATCATGGCCGAGAACGACGTGATCCTGAGCTTCTGAGGAGGGTGCGCGAAATGGCCATGTTGCATATAGTGAACAAGTCGCCCTATGAAACGGGCACGCTGGAGAGCTGCCTCAATCATGCGAGGGAGGGCGATACGGTCCTCCTGATCGAGGACGCTGTCTATGCCGCCATGAAGGGTGGTCGCGCTGCCAATGCGCTGTCTGCGGCCAAGGGCGTGAAGTTCGCCGCGCTGTCTGCGGATCTCAAGGCGCGTGGCATTGGCGAGGACAGGATCGTGGAAGGAACCGCGGTTGTCGATTACGGCGGGTTCGTCGATCTTGTGGTGGCCAACGACAAGACCCAGTCCTGGCTGTAAGGCGGGGCGCAAGACGGGAAAAGGCCGCCGCAAGCGGCCGGAAACTACGGTTCAAAGCGAAGAGGAGAGGCTGAAATGGCTTACGAAGTGAACGGCAAGACCGTCGAGCATGACGAAGAGGGCTACATCACCAATCTGAGCGACTGGTCCAAGGAGCTCGCCGAGGTGATCGCCAAGGAAGAAAACATCGACATGACTGACGAGCACTGGGAGGTCGTGAACTTCCTGCGCGAGTACTACGACGAGTACCAGATCGCGCCGGCCATCCGCGTGCTGGTGAAGGCCATGAAGAAGAAGTTCGGCCCGGAGAAGGGCAACAACAAGTACCTGTACGAGCTGTTCCCCTATGGGCCGGCCAAGCAGGCCTGCAAGATCGCTGGTCTGCCCAAGCCGACGGGCTGCGTCTGATACGCGTGCAGAACCGCTTTTGACAACGGGCGGGCCCGGTGGTTCCGCCGGGCCCGTTTCACGATCGGGAGGGGAGCCAGGTGATCACGACTCTCTATGCGCTGCTGTACTATGCCGCCACCATCATTTTCGTCGTCGGCATTGCCTATCGCGTGTGGGGCTACTGGAAGACGCCACAGCCGGCCAATATTGTCACGACGCCTGCTCCGGTGACCCGCACCGGCGTCGTCTGGCGCATGTTCAAGGAAGTGGCCTTCTTCGAGTCGCTGTGGAAGTCCAACAAGTGGATCTGGATTTTCGCGATGATGTTCCATCTGTCACTGTGGCTCATCATCGTGCGTCATCTGCGCTATTTCATTGATCCGGTGTGGACCGTCGTGGTGCTGGCGCAACCGTTCGGAAAATATGCGGGCTTCTTCTTCGTGCTCGGTGGCTTGGGTCTCCTTTTCCGGCGTTTCGTGGTGGCGCGCGTGCGTTACATTTCCGCTCCTTCCGACTACCTGATGATACTGATGTTCATCGGCATCGGTCTGTCCGGTCTGCTGATGACCTTCGTCAACAAGACCGATATCGTCGCCGTGAAGGCCTTTTTCCGGGGGCTGATGACCTTCAACTGGCAGCCCCTGCCGGCAGACCTTCCCGTGCTGGTACATCTCGGTCTCGTGGCGGTTTTTCTGATCGTATTTCCGTTCTCCAAGCTCCTGCATGCGCCGGGCGTCTTCTTCTCTCCGACTCGCAACATGGTCGACAATCCGCGTGAGAAGTATCGTCCCGTTCCCTGGCTGCCGCCTGTGAGCGAGGTGACGTTCGATCCGCCCCATGGCTCCAAGCAGTCCTGAGGCGAAGGTGATTGAGGTTTCAACTGCACGATATGGCGGGAGAGAGCCGTGGCTGAGGAAGAAAAAGTCATCGAGGAGCTGACGACCGAGGAGGCTCTGACCGATCCGCTTTACGTTCCGGAGCCTGTCGAGGGTGCTACGGAGCATGTGCGCAGCTTTCCTGCGGCGCCGCAGTTCCAGGAGAAGCTCGGCTATCCGGGAGAGCGTCCCGAGAATTGGCAGGAGGTGGCGCTCGCCAAGATGGACGAGTTGCGGGGCAAGTTCCGATCCTTCCGGCTGTTCCTCGACATCTGCGTGAAATGCGGCGCGTGTACGGACAAGTGTCATTACTACATGGGCACGGCGGATCCGAAGAACATGCCCGTGGCGCGCCAGGATCTGCTGCGCAGTGTATATCGGCGGTACTTCACGCTGCCGGGCAAGTGGTTCCCGGATCTGGTGGGTGCGCGGGAGCTGACCGAGGATGTGCTGGACGAGTGGTATACCTACTACTTCCAGTGTTCCGAGTGTCGCCGCTGCTCCGTCTTCTGTCCTTATGGCATCGATACCGCCGAGATCACCATGGCGGCCCGCGAGATCCTCGATTCCGTGGGCTACGGCATGAAGTACACCAACGAGATCATCGGCAAGGTGTTCGATATCGGCAACAACCTGGGCCTGCCGAAACCTGCTCTGGCATCGACGCTGGAGGATCTCGAGGAAGAGATCGAGGACGATACCGGGGTGAAGGTGCGCCTGCCGCTTGACGAGCCTGCCGACGTGCTGCTGGTGACGCCTTCGGCAGACTTCTTTGCCGAGCCGCACATCGACGGTCTCATCGGCTATGCCAAGGTGTTCCATGCCCTGGGTGAGAAATGGACACTGTCGTCCTATGCTTCCGAGGCGGCCAACTTTGCCATGTTCATCGGTTCCTACGAGAACATGCGGCGTATTGCCCTGCGCATCCGCAAGGCAGCCATCGATCTGGGCGTGAAGCGCATCATCATAGGCGAGTGCGGTCATGCCTGGCGTGCCGCCTACCAGTTCCTGAATACCCTTGCCGGTCCGTTCGATTTCCTCGATCCGAAGTATCCGGTGCCGCAGCATATCTGCGAATACACCTGGGAGGCCATCCAGGCCGGCAAGCTTCGCTTCAACAAGGAAGAGAACGATTTCTACAAGGTGACCTTCCACGATTCGTGCAATGTGTCGCGCGCATCGCGGATGGGCAACTATCCGGGCGGACAGTTCGATATTCCGCGCAACATCATCAAGGCAGTCTGCAACCACTACTATGACATGCCCGAAGGCACCATCAAGGAGGCCACGCTGTGCTGCGGTGGCGGCGGCGGTCTTCTCACCGATGACCTGATGGAGATTCGGAAAAAGGGTGGCAGCCCCCGCATGAAGGCGCTGAAGCAGGCCAGCGAGGAGTACGGCGTGAACAAGATGGCCGCGATCTGCGCCATCTGCAAGACGCAGTTCTCCAAGATCATGCCCTACTACGGCTATGGCATGGACGACATCATGTCCGTGCATCAGCTCGTGTCGAATGCGATCGTGCTGCCTGGCTCCGAGCAGGAGGCAGAACTGGACGGCACGGACGAGAACGAGGCCACGGAGGCCGCCGAATAAGAAAGTCAACGCCAAACTGGAGCCCGACGCGGACCCCGCGCCGGGCGGGCAGATGGAGGGAAGTAGATGACCAAGATCAAGACAGAGGGCAAGAATTTCCGCCGTTTCAGGGACGGTGATTCGCCGAAGAACTGGGACCTCGAGGAGAAGATCTTCGTTGCCGATCACTCCTACAAGTGTCCCACCTATGTCGTGAAGACGCCTCCCTGCTCGGCTTCCTGCCCTTCCGGACATGACATCCGCGGCTGGCTGGCCGTGGCGCGCGGCATGGACAAGCCACCGCATGAGGACCAGTCCTGGCAGGAATACGCTTTCGAGCGCATGACCAAGGCCAATCCGTTTCCGGCGGTGATGGGCCGTGTCTGCCCGGCTCCCTGTCAGGATGGCTGCAATCGGAACGTCATCGAGGACTTCGTCGGCATCAATGCTCTTGAGCACTACATCGGCGACTGGGCCATCGAGAACGATCTGAAATACACGGTTCCGGTCAGCGGTGCCAACGAGGCGGCCAAGAAGGTCGCCGTCATCGGTGGTGGCCCCGGTGGTCTGGCAGCGGCCTTCTTCCTGCGCAAGAAGGGGCATGCGGTGACCATCTTCGACGAGCACGAGAAGCTGGGCGGCATGATGCGCTATGGCATTCCGACCTATCGTGTGCCGCGCGACAAGCTGGATGCGGAAATCCAGCGCATCCTCGACATGGGCGTGGAGGTGCGTACGAGCACCCGCATTGGCCGCGATGTCTCCGTGGAGCAGCTGGAAGACGAATTCGATGCCATCTTCTGGGCCATCGGTGCGCAGAAGGGGCGCGGCCTTCCGGTTCCGGGCTGGGAAGGCACCGAGAACTGCATCACCGGTGTGGAATTTCTGGAAGCGTTCAACCAGGGCTGGGTCTACGGCACGGCAAAGCGCATCGTGGTGGTCGGCGGTGGCGACACCTCCATTGACGTGGCTTCCGTGGCGCGCCGTCTCGGTCACATCACCGAGGTGAAATCGGTCGACAATGCCGATGGCAAGATCGCCGGCTTCGCCGCCGAGGACGTGGCCGGCATCCTGAAGCGCGAAGGCGTGAAGTCGGTGCTGACCTCGCTGTTCGAGATCGACGAGATGGTGGCCGCCGAGCACGAGCGCGAGGAGGCCATCCGCGAGGGCGTCGAGATCATGGGTGGCGTGATGCCATTGGAGGTGATCAAGGACGACAACGGCAAAGCCGTGGCCCTGAAGATGTGCAAGTGCAAGATGGACGGTATGACGCCGGTTCCGATCGAAGGCACGGAATTCACGCTGGAAGCGGACATCTTCGTTGCCGCGATCGGTCAGTCCGGTGATTTCGAGGGCTATGAGGACTTCGCCAATGAGCGCGGCTTCATGGAGACCGATGCCTTCTTCCGTGTGAAGGGCAAGGAAAAGCACTTTGCCGGTGGTGACATCATCCGGCCGCATCTGCTGACCACGGCCATCGGTCATGCCCGCATCGCGGCGGACGAGATCGATTTCTTCCTCTCCGGAGAGCCACTTTCCAAGCGTCCGAAAGTGGATGTGGCTCACTTCAACCTGCTCAACGAGCTGAACCAGCGCGGTCTGGAGCTGCAGCCCTATGAAGGCGGACAGCTGCCCGGAACGTCCGATGCGAAATGGGCGGTTCACAACTTCGAGGATCGCTCCGACAAGGATGTCATCACCCACGAGGAAATGTTCCTTGGGCATTTTGCCGAGCAGCCGCGCGCCAGGCGCGAAGAAATTCCGGTGGATGCGGAGAAGGTTCTGGGCAATTTCCAGGAGCGCATCAAACCCCTGACCGAGGAACAGGCGCGTTACGAGGGCGAACGCTGCATGAGCTGCGGCCTGTGCTTCGAGTGCGACAACTG
>JAJRRY010000133.1 GCA_024279095.1 Alphaproteobacteria bacterium | reverse complement strand
GCCCTGCACGTTGTCGTGGCCGCGGAAGATGTTGGCGCCGCCACCTGATTTGCCGATGTTGCCAAGCGCCAGCTGAAGAATGCAGTAGGCGCGCGTGTTGTTGTTGCCCTGATGATGCTGCGTGCCACCCATGCACCATACGAGGGTGCCGGGGCTGTTGGCTGCCAGGGGACGTGCCACGCGTTCCAGCTGCGATCCGGGAACGCCAGTGACGCGCTCCACCTCCTCCGGGGTCCACTTCATGACCTCCTTCTTCACGAAATCGAGGCCCCAGACCCGCTGGCTGATGTACTTGCGATCCTCCCAGCCGTTCTTGAAGATGTGCCAGAGGATGCCCCAGACCAGCGGCACGTCCGTGCCGGGCCTGAAGCGCACGTATTCCGTCGCCTTGGCAGCAGTGCGGGTAAAACGCGGATCACAGACGATCAGCGCAGCGTTGTTCTCCTCCTTGGCCTTCAGGATGTGCTGGAGCGCGACTGGATGCGCCTCCGCCGGATTGGAGCCGAAGAGGATGATCGAGCGCGAATTGTGAATGTCGTTGTAGGAATTGGTCATCGCGCCATATCCCCACGTGTTGGCCACGCCGGCCACCGTGGTGGAATGGCAGATGCGCGCCTGATGGTCACCGTTGTTGGTGCCCCAGAAGGCGTAGAGCTTGCGGAACAGATAGGCCTGTTCGTTGCTGTGTTTCGCCGAGCCCAGCCAGTAGACCGAATCCGGGCCGGAGCTCTTGCGGATTTCCAGAAGCTTATCGCCGATCTCGTTGATGGCGTCGTCCCAGGAAATGCGCTTCCATTTCCCGTCCACCAGCTTCATGGGATACTTCAGGCGCCGCTCACCGTGCGCATGCTCGCGCACCGCCGCTCCCTTGGCGCAGTGTCCGCCAAGATTGAACGGGCTGTCGAAGCCGGGCTCCTGCCCGACCCACACGCCGTTCTGCACCTCGGCAATCACCGTGCAGCCCACGGAGCAATGCGTGCAGACGGTCTTGATCTTCTTCGCCTCCGGGGCCTTTGCAGCCTTGGCTTCCGCGCGCCGCACGCGCCCGGAACCCAGCGTGGCCGCTGCCGCGATGCCGCTGGCCGCAAGCCCTGACCGTTTCAGAAACGAACGTCTGTCGATGGTGCACGATGCGGAATTCCTGATGGAATCCGACAGCCGGGGGCCACTCGCAACCCCGCCTCTCTTCTTCCTGAGCATGGTTTCTCTCCCGTCTGGAAGGTTCTTCCGGTCCGCCTTTCCGTGAGTCCGGCCGGATTACGATTGCGATCGGAGACTCCGGTCAGAAGCGTGCCAGGTCGTAGTAAAGCCGGATATGATCCGTTTCCCGATACCCGGCACGCCTTTCATCGTCTCTTTCAGAGGCGTTCGCTTCTTCGTCTCCTGCCGCTTCGACAGCCATCCCTGCAACCAGCCCGAATGTGGCCAGCTTCAGGAACTTTCTCCTGTCAGCGGAGGTCTTGTCGCTCATGGCTCGTTTCCTCCTCCCGTTTCGTCATCATGCGGACCGGCCTTGCGCAACGGTCCGCCCTCCCGGTTCATGCCCGGCCGGACGCCACTTCCTCGCCTTCAAGCAGGGAGAGACGCCGCTCGATCTCCGTGAGTGCAAGCCCCATCGCGCCCAAGGGCGCATAGAGGCGGGCATTCTCCGCCCGTTCGAGATCGGAGAAGAAGACGTCGATCCAGGAATCCAGATGCGCCGAAAAGAATTCGCGCGCCACGGATGCACAGGGGAGCGCATCGTATTCCCCAAGGATGAGACCCGCCATCATGTCGCACAGGGCGGCGACATGATCCTCCGGGTCCGGCTCGTCAGGACTGGCCGCCATTCCCAGCCGAGCCATGTCGGCCCGCAGACGTGCCAATGGTTTCTCGTTCAGAAAACCGGTCTGGTAATAGGATCCGAAAGGCACCAGCTCGCCCCGCGTGACACCGATGAACAGGGCGGCATATTCCTCTTCTGCCTCTTCCTGCGTCATCACTGCGGCCTGTGCGGCAAACGCGGATACGGCCCGCCCGAAAGGCGTGTCATCCCCTTGCAGCGCCGCTGCCACCTCCAGCATTTCCGCATCCGGCGGCTTCGACAGATAGCGGGCGAGAAGACGCCATGCAGAAGCCCGCAGCCGGTCCTCCTCGGAAATATGGCGCATGCGGGAGCTCATGTCGGTCTCCTCCACATTTGCCCCCCGTCCTGCATTCAGGAATTCCCGCAATCGGGATTATGGAAGGATAGGACAGGTTGACGCATAGGACAAATTAACTTTTTGGTCCCAGATCACGAGGACAAAGGAGTCCAGCCGGCAGGGCGTCAGCCGTCCTCCTTTCCATTGTCCCGGTAATCCTCCGTAGTGCGCGGACGGGGCGGCTCCCCCATGGCGAAAGGATCGCCCCCCTGTCTGGACAGGGCGATGACCCGGCAGTCCTCACAATAGCGCAGCAAGGCCTGCTGCTGTTCTGTCGCGAACATGGGATTGCGTCCGGCCAGTGTGGAAATGACCCTCTCGATGGCCCGTCGTGACCCGAAGGCCTTGCCGCAGGCGGGGCAGGTCATGGGTTCATCCTCGCACAAGACGACCCATTCCCGGGCGGAAGGTGCGAACGACCATCTGGCTTCCAGCGTCACGGCGCCTTCCGGGCATGCCCTCCGGCACAATCCGCACTGCAGGCAGACCATCTCGGCGAACCGCAACCGCGGGTGTTCCGGATCGTCTCCCAGCGCTCCTGCCGGACATGTGCTGACACATGCCAGACACAATGTGCACTTCTCCGCATCCACCACCACCCTGCCATACGGCGCTCCTGTGGGCAGCGGCACGCTGTCGAGAGGCTGCGGAGCCACGGAATGCAGCTTCTCCAAGGCCATGCGCGCCACATCCCGCCGCCCGCCCAGCGCCGAGACGGGAGAAACGGCCACGGGTTCCCCGACCTCCAGACCGGCCAGCAGCTCTTCCAGCTCGAAGGGATCGTCCGTCCGCAGGAGTGCCGGGACGGCATGTGCCGGAAATCCCAGAGATTCGAGCAGTGTGCCGAAGAGTGCAACCTGTCCGCCAAGCGCCCGTTCTTCCACCGCATCTCGTGCTGGTGCGAGCATGGCAATCCGGGATGCGCCGGCTGCCATCAGGGCCGCCATGATCTCGTGAGACAGGGCATGTATCGAATGCAGTGCCACGGGGATCACGTTCGCCGGCAATCCGTTTCCATAACGGGCCAGCGCAGCGATCAGGGGCAATCCGTGCCGTTCGTCGTGGAACAGAAGTACCGGCCGTTGCCCACCCGCCTTCCGGTACGTATCGAGCAGCACGCGCCCCCGTTCCAGCAGATCGGCACGACGCGGCATGGTGAAGGCCGGAGCCCCTGATGGACAGACCGCCGAGCAGTCCCCACAGCCGTCGCAAATATACGGATCGATCCGCACGGCCTCCCCATCCGGCACGATCGCGGAGGTCGGGCAGGCATCCAGGCAGCGCCGGCAGCCCTCGAGGCCATTCCGCGAATGGGCGCACAGCCCCCTGTCGAGCAGGACGTGCAAGGGCTTCTCGAACTCTCCGACCAGATCGGCAAGCTGGCGCGCCACATCCGCCAGTGCGGCCCCGTCGGAGGGCATGACATGAAAGTATCCCTCCCGTCCATGCGGCGCAAACCTGGCCGGGCCATCGGAGACTTCCACAACAACGTCGAACCTCTCCGTGGCACCATGGGCGTCGTCGGAGAACAGCATTTCCTTGCGCCCCCAGGGCAGAAGGGGCCGCACGTTCTCCAGTTCCGCGCGGAAATGCCCGATGCCTCCCCCCAGTCTCGACAATCTGCCTTTCCGGATCACGAATTCCTCGACAGATGGCGGCAGCACGTCCTCCTCGCCATCCGTGAGCAGCACGGAAACCGACAGTACGTCCCTCACCATCCCGGCCAGAGCCAATGCCGGCTCCGCCCTGCCGACGATCAGGCACCTTCCGGCAAGCGTGAGCTCCACCACCGGCGCCGGTTCCATTTCGTGCCGGGCGGCCGTGACGAGAGCAGCCATCTTCGGACCTGCGCGGTCCGCTTCGGCACTCCAGCCCGCGGATTCCCGGATATCGGCGAACAGTGGAGATTCCGCGCCACATTCCGCAGCCAGTTCCGCAAACAGGGGAGCGGCATGGGTGCAGCAGATCATCAGCCTGCCATCACTCTCTCTCATGGACCGGATTGCCAGTTCCGCCTCATCCCGGCACAGGCGGGTGTGGATCCGGACTTCATCGCCGGCAATGCGCAGGGCATCCGCATCCAGCGGCATGGTGTCGTTGCAGGTGCATGCGAGAATTCGCTGGCGGATGTTCGAGGACATCGGTTCCTCCCCTCTCGCCGGACTGCAGCCCGGCGGAATGACAATTCGTTTGGTGTTATCGTGTTCATGATCTATACTGCGGCAGGATGACGCAGCACAAGTTACAAAGCCGCGATGGCGCGAAAAGCACCCATCTCACCGTTCCCGTGGCGGTGGTCGTGGAACATCGCCGAGTCGACCACCCTTGGGTGGACGGGGAGTGGCGCATTACCGGCCTGCTTCTGGATCCGCCAGCCGGCGTGCACGGAAAGATCTGCAGACGGACTGCCGAGAAGACCGAATATTTTGCCGCCTGTGATCCCATCGAACTGCATGGCAAGGAAGCGGAAGGCTATCTTGCAAACATTGCTTCCGGCAGGCCGTCCGTCTGGGTCGTCATGGATGACGAGATTCCGGGAAACGGGCAGCCGTCTCCCGGCGTGCATCTGGTTACCGTTTCCGCCTATGAAGCCCAGGACTATCTTGATCCGGGCGAGGTGCGTGTGGACGTTCTGCCGATGCCGGCCGAGCTGCTGGAAATCGTCTCCGCTTTCATCGAGGCCCAGCCTGCGCCGGAACCCTTCCGCAAACGCAAACGCAAGCAGGTCGACACGGAAGAACACCGGTTCGGCAAGGAACCGCTCGCGGAGCTGCGTCGCCGCATGGGGAGGGATCCGTCATGAGCGGCCGCGACAGTGGCGATCCCTTCCTTGCCCGATGGGCTGCCCGGAAGACCGCAGCCTTGAAGAGGCCCCGCCGGGAGGTGGAATCAGCGGGAGAGAATGCGGCCTCCCCGCAGAACACGGATCCCCCGGAGGTACCCGTACCGGAAGATCTCAAGGATGTGGATCCGGAAAAACTGGATCCGGAAACGACCGACTTTTCGCGTTTCCTGCGGGAGGACGTTCCGGAGCGCCTGCAACGGGCCGCCTTGCGCCGACTGTGGACCAGCGACGAGGCTCTGGCCAATCTTGACGGCCTGAACGACTACGACGAGGACTTCACACCTGCCGGCATGGCCGCTGCCGCTGCCGATTTCTTCAGGCGCACCGCGGAAGTTCTGCTGGAAGAAAAACCCCCTCCAGGCGATCCTGAGGTGGCAGAGAACCATCTTTCACGCACCATCGATGCGACAGACACCCCGGGAGGCGAAGAGGTTTCGCAGCCCTCCACCGCTGCACCTGAAAAACCCTCCACGGATGCCTGACCGGACCAGCCACCTCGACAACATCAAACCGGCGTGACGGCCCCTGCCGTCGTCGACCAGACATATCGACTCTTGCGCCGCCGGTTGCCTCGAACACCGGCTGCGATCAAACTTACAGTTGCTATGCCTTGACCTGCAATGCATGATTGCATCCGACATGCCGACCTCCTGTTGCCATGTCCGTGTGGCACGTCCTGCCTTTGCACCGAGGAAGAAAATGCCGCGAAAATGCGCGATCACTCTGGAATATTGCCAGGAAATCGGTGGCTCCAATGCCCTGATGCTGGATGTCGCGAATGTCCTGAAATCGAAATACGACTACGAAATTCATTTCCGTGTCTTTCAGCTTTCCGACATCGTGCGCTCCCGCATCGAATCCGCAGGCCACAGGGTCACGGATCTTCTGAAGACCGACCCCTTTCAGCTGCGGGGTGACTACGACCTCGTCTGGGGTGCGCACTGGCCGGTTCTCGGAATGTTCCTGCTGGCAGGAAATGTCCGCTTCCGCAATCTCATACTGCATTCCATGTCGCCATTCGTGGATTTTGAAAGAGTGATTTTCTTTACGGATGAGGCCGATTTGATATTGTACAATTCACTGGAAAACTTTCAGCTTGGCACATATTCTGAAAACATTAATTCAGAAAAAATCCATATGTTTCCGAATTCCCTTCCATATTCATTCTTTGAAAATGAAACTGACAGAATTATTCCACGCCATGATTTTTCATATGTAAGCAACCATCATACGCCTGAAATCCTGCAGGCACTTTCAATTATCGAGAAGAAAGGATATCGCACGAGAAAAACAGGAAGGCTGTTCGGGCAGAAGCAGGTTGATCAATCCTATGTTGATGACAGCCGCGTCATCATAAGCATGGGGCATACCATTCTGAAGTCCATCGCACGAAAGAAACACGCATTCATATATGATCGCTTCGGGGGTCCTGGGTATTTGACGGAAGAAAATTTTGCCGAAGCGGCAGGTCGGAACTTTTCCGGAAGATATGCAGGATGCAGAAGCGCGATGGAAATTGCGCAGGACCTGCTGCACAACATGCCGGACGGCAAAAACGCGGAAGCACTGTACGCACGGGCGAAACGGGAATTTCACCTGGAACGGAACCTGGCGGACGTCCTGGACGGACTGGATGTCTCCCGCCCCTGGAGAACGCCGGACCGGCGAAAACATTACAGCACCCTGATCATGTGCCATTCTCATTATGCACGGAGAGCCGGCCTGCTCCGGATGCTGCCGGACACGTGGTTCATACCGGCTCTGGACGTGGTGCACGCGCACTGGGAAGTCGATGTGGAAATCCTGGCGGCTGAGACATGGAAGCATCTGGAAGTAAAGGCTCCGGCATTTTTCAGATTTTCCGAGTTGGTACGAAGTTTTCAGGTTGCCGTTTTCGTGCTCGAAGGGCCGGAAAACGCACGAATTTCCGCCGTTTTCGCAAACCGGGACGATGGCGAAGTGATCCTTGGACGCAGCGGCATCCCGTCGCCGCATGTGATCAGGAAGTTCCCCGGAGATGCCGGAGCCAAAAGATGCGGGCATCACGTGATCCTGCCCCTGAAAGCCGAGACGCGGAAGGTAGAGATCCGGGCGCGGGATGAGGAAGGAAAGGAACATGTACTGGCGCGCATCACTTTCCGACCGGCGGATTCTGCGCAACCGGAAGAACGCTGAAACCCTGACCGGAAGCAGCCCGCGCCACCTGCTCCCCTGCGTGCCGTTCCGTCCGCCCATCGCATTGACAGGAAGCCGCCGGAACCGTATGAATGCACGCTTGGAGGCCGCCGGAGCAGGCGGCTTTTTTGGTTCCGTCCCGCCACCCCGGGGCAGGCGCGGACGGATGTCACGAGGGAGATGAAGGAGATGATTGCGCCCGTCATGCCGACGTACAATCGCTACCCCGTCGCTTTCGAGCGGGGCGAGGGCGCGCGACTGTACGCCACCGACGGTCGCGAGTTCATCGACTTCGGCGCCGGCATCGCCGTCAACAGCTTCGGCCACGCCAACCCGCATCTCGTGGCGGCACTCAAGGCGCAGGCGGACAAACTCTGGCACACCTCCAACCTCTACCGGATCCCGGAAGGGGAGCGACTGGCCGAACGGCTGATACGGAACAGTTTTGCCGACACCGTCTTTTTCAACAACTCCGGCGCCGAGGCGGTGGAAACGGCCATCAAGACGGCACGCAAGTTCCACGCCGCCCGCGGCAATCCGGAACGCTACCGCGTCATCACCTTCGAGGGCGCCTTCCACGGTCGCACCCTGGCCACCATCGCCGCCGGCGGAAAGCCGCAGTATTTGGACGGCTTCGGCCCGGCCTGCCCCGGGTTCGATCAGGTGGAGCCGGGCGACATCGAGGCGGTGCGCGCGGCCGTCACCAGGGAGACTGCGGCGGTGCTCATCGAGCCGGTGCAGGGCGAAGGTGGCATCCGGGTCATGGAACCTTCCTTCCTGCAGGCACTGCGGGAATTGTGCGACGAGACGGGGATCCTGCTGATCTTCGACGAAGTGCAGTGCGGCATGGGGCGCACGGGCCGCCTCTTCGCCCATGAATGGGCCGGCGTGACGCCGGACATCATGGCCATCGCCAAGGCGCTGGGCGGCGGCTTTCCACTGGGTGCCTGCCTGGCGACCGAAGAAGCCGCCTCAGGCATGACGGCCGGCGCGCACGGCTCCACCTTCGGCGGCAATCCGCTGGCCATGGCGGTGGGCAACGCGGTGATGGACATTGTCGAGGACCCGGCATTTCTGGAGAAGGTGCGCGCCAGGGCCGGTGCGCTCAATCAGAAGCTGGCCGCACTGGTGGACGCCTTCCCGGACGTTCTGGAAGGCGTGCGCGGTCAGGGCATGATGATCGGCCTGAAATGCCACGTGCCCAATACCGAGCTGACGCGCGTCGCCTTCGAGGAAGGCGTGCTGCTGGTCGGCGCCGGCGACAATGTGGCGCGTCTTCTGCCTCCGCTGACCATCTCCGACGACGAGATGGACGAGGGACTGACGCGTCTGGAGCGGGCCTGTCGCACGCTGACCGGCTGATCCCTTTCGAGCATTCGACCTCCACCGATGGAGAAGACCCATGAGCATCAGGCATTTTCTGGACATCCGCGATTTTTCCCGCGATGAACTTCTGGCCATTCTGGCGGAGGCGAAGCGCCGCAAGCAGGCCCGCGCCGGGAAACCGAAAGGCATGGCCGACGATGATGCCCCGCTGGCCGGTCATTCGCTGGCCATGATCTTCGAGAAGCCTTCGACCCGCACGCGCTTCTCCTTCGACATCGGCATGCGCCAGCTGGGTGGCGAGACGCTGGTCTTCAATTCCGGCGACATGCAGATCGGCCGCGGCGAAAGCATTCCGGACACCGCACGGGTGATCTCCCGGATGGTGGATTCCCTCATGATCCGCACCTTCGGTCATGACCGCCTTCTGGAACTGGCGGAACATGCCTCCATCCCGGTCATCAACGGCCTGACGGATCTCTCGCATCCCTGCCAGATCATGGCCGATCTTCAGACGCTGGAGGAGCACCGGGGCACCATAGAGGGGCAGGTGATCGCCTGGGTGGGTGACTGCGCCAACGTCACCCATTCGTGGATCGAGGCGGCGACGATTCTCGGCTGTCCCATGCGCATCGGGGCTCCGGAAGGCTACCAGCCGGAGCCGGACATTCTGGAATGGGCTCGCGAGCATGGCGGCGACGTTTTCGTGACCACCGATCCAGTGGAGGCGGTGCGTGGTGCCGACTGCGTGATGACGGACACATGGGTGTCCATGCATCACGGAGAGGACGAGCTGAAACGCCGCATCGCCGATCTCTCGCCTTATCAGGTCAATGCCGAACTGATGCGCCACGCCAAGCCGGACGCCATCTTCATGCACTGCCTGCCGGCACACCGCGGCGAGGAAGCCACGGACGAGGTCCTGGACGGGCCGCAGTCAGTGATCTTCGACGAGGCGGAGAACCGCGTGCATGCGCAGAAGGCCATCCTGCTGCACTGCCTGAGGGGCCTGTAGGAACGGTTATCCACAGCCCTACGATCAAGGTGCTGATGGTAACGGGAAGTGACCCGGATATAGGCGCTTTTCTCTTGAACGGCGGCCCTTTTCCTTGAAAAAAGGCCTGAGGGAAGGGCCGCCATGAACTCGAACGCAAATACCACGCAGCCGCGACGGGATGGGATCCTGCCTGCTCATGCCATCCGGCAGATGGCGGAGGAAGGGCGGATTCTCGCTGCCGAACCGCTGGATGCCGACCAGATCCAGCCGGCCAGCATGGATCTGCGTCTCGGGCGTCGTGCATGGCGGGTGCGGGCTTCCTTCCTGCCCGGCCGCAACCGCACCGTGAGCGAGCGGCTGGACGAACTGGCCCTGCACGAGATTCTCATGGAAGACGGCGCGGTACTGGAGACCGGCTGCGTCTACATCATCGAGCTGCTGGAATCCCTTGCTCTGCCGCAGGACATCTCCGCCGCCGCCAACCCGAAAAGTTCCACCGGACGCATTGACGTCTTCACGCGCATCATAACCGAATACGGCGAGGCCTTCGATCAGGTGCCAGCCGGATACGAAGGCCCGCTCTATGCCGAGGTTTCGCCGCGCACCTTCCCCATCAAGGCGCGCACAGGCTCCCGGCTGTCCCAGATCCGTTTCCGGAAAGGGCATCCGGAGCGCTCCGACGAGCTGATCCGTGCGCTGCACGCCCGCGAGCCGCTGGTCACGTCCGGCGAGGTCAGCATCAATGGCGGTCTTGCGCTCAGCGTCGACCTTGCCGGTGGCGACTTCACGCAGCCGGTGGGCTTCCGGGCGCGCCGCCACTCCGGACTGATCGACGTGGACAGGCCCGGCGCGCTGGATCCGCACGACTACTGGGAGCCGATCGTCAAGCGCGGGCCGCTCATTCTGGAGCCGGACCAATTCTACATTCTCGCCTCGAAAGAGGCGGTGCGGGTGCCGCCTCTCCATGCGGCGGAGATGGTGCCCTTCGATCCGCTGGTCGGCGAATTCCGCGTGCATTACGCCGGCTTCTTCGATCCCGGATTCGGCCATGCTTCCGGCGGTGGCGAGGGCTCCCGCGCGGTGCTGGAGGTGCGCTCGCACGAAGTGCCCTTCATCCTCGAGGATGGCCAGATCATCGGACGGCTGATCTACGAGCCGCTGAGCGAGGAGCCGGATTTCGTCTACGGCAGCGACATCGGATCGCACTACCAGCGGCAGGGCCTGAAGCTGTCGAAGCATTTCAAACCGTTCGACTGACGACGGAAGGAAGGCATGCGGGAAATCTGTCTCGATACGGAAACCACCGGTCTGAAGCCGCAGGAGGGGCATCGCGTCATTGAGATCGGTGCCGTGGAGCTGGTCAATCACATCCCCACCGGGCGGATCTATCACGTCTACATCAACCCGGAACGCGACGTTCCGGCGGAAGCCGTGAAGGTGCACGGCATCACCGAGGAATTTCTTGCCGACAAGCCGAAATTTGCGGAAATCGCGCAGGAGTTCCTCGATTTCATCGGCGATGCTCCCCTGGTCATCCACAATGCCGAGTTCGACCGCGGCTTCCTGAACTGGGAGCTGGGCATGCTGAACATGCCACAGATTCCGCAGGAGCGCTGCATCGACACGCTGATGATTGCACGGCGCAAGTTTCCCATGGCGCAGAACTCGCTGGACGCGCTGTGCCGGCGCTTCGGCATCGACAACTCGCACCGCACGCTGCACGGTGCTCTGCTCGATGCGGAGATCCTTGCCGAGGTCTATCTGGAGCTCATCGGCGGCCGGCAGATCGGCCTCAGTCTGGTGGCGGAAGACGCTGCTGCTTCCGCGCCGGCGGCCGCAGGGGCTTCCGCCGCCTCGTCCGCACCGCGCCGGCGGCAGCGCCCGGCTCCCCTGCCCCCGCGTCTGACGGAGGAGGACATCCGCCGGCATGCCGCCTTCGTGGAAACGCTGGGCGATGACGCGATGTGGAAGAAGTACGGCGTCTGAAACCGGAATTCCTGGCATGTCTCCCATGCTGCACGTTGCGCTCTACCAGCCGGACATCCCCGCAAACATGGGTGCGGTGGCACGCATCTGCGCCTGCTTCGGGCTGTCCCTGCACGTCATCGAACCGGCCGGCTTTCCGTGGAATCATGCCGCCCTGCGCCGAGCCGGCATGGACTATCTGGATCACGTGGAGATCGTCCGGCACGACGGCTGGCGGCCCTTTCTGGAATGCATGGGGAATCACCGCATCGTGCTGGCGACCACGCGTGGGGCGGTGGCCCATCACGCCTTCTCCTTCGCACCCGGCGACATTCTGCTGTTCGGCCGCGAAAGCGTCGGGGTGCCGGATGAGGTGCATGCGCGGGCCGATGCCCGGATTCGCATTCCGCTGCGTCCGGGCCTGCGCTCGCTGAACGTCGCCGTGAGCACCGGCATCATGGCCGCGGAGGCATTGCGGCAACTGTCAGCATTTCCCGCGGAATCTCCATGAGGGACGGCGTGGCAGTCCAGATGAGGATGGCACGCACAGGCCGGCCCGGCCACAGGCTCTCCATGGCGCGCACATAGACGGCCAGCTGTCCGAGGTATTCGCGCGGTACGTCCTCCAGCCGCTCCGGGGCCGGGCGGGCCGTCTTGTAATCGGCGACCACGACTTCATCGTCCGTCACCACCAGCCGGTCGATCTGGCCGGAGACCAGCATGCGCCTGCCATCGTCCGCCCGGATGCAGGCGGCAAAGGGGGCCTCGGCACGGGAACCGGGGCCGAACAGCACGGCAAACCGGGGTTTCTCCATGACCGAGAGCACCTCTTCGGTCAATGCCAGGGCTTCGTCTTCCGGCAGGGCATGGGGCGGGCGCATCAGCCAGTCCAGGGCGGCACGGCGGCGCTCCTCCGGCGGCAGGTCCGGCAGGTGCTGGAGCAGCCGGTGGACAAGGATGCCACGGGCGAAATGACGTTCTTCCCTCCGCCCCTCGTTCCCCAGTGGCGAGAGCATCTGCCGCATCCGGCGTTCGTCTTCCCTGTCTTCCGCCTCCGCCATGATCCGCGACGGGGCGAGCCAGACGGCCGGCGCGCCTTCCGGTGCAGGTCGTTCATGCACCCAGGAAGGCAGAGCATCCGTTTTCTGCCCGTCCGCTGCGGGATGATCCAGAACCGGCGCCCTGCCCTCTTCCATGCGCCAGCCGGTCAGGGTGCCGCTTTCATCCCGCAGGGCGCAGGGATCCTCCTCGCCACCGGGAAAGAGCGCATCCCGGATCACCGCATACCAGCTGGCCGCATCCGGCTGCGGGGGATTGCCGTCCTTGTCACGGCCTTTCGAGAGCAGGCCGCCCACGTAAAGCCGGTCGCGGGCGCGGGTCATGGCGACATAGAGCAACCGGTAGTATTCTCGAAGCTGCTTCTCCTTCCATTCGTCGATGCGCTCCGCCGCCGCACTGGGGCGAAAATCGCTGCGCATGGTCCACAGGGGCATCTCCGGGCCCTCCGGATCGTCCGGACGCACGGCCATGCGGATGATGCCCCCTTTCGGATCACCCGGGGCAGTGCAGGTATCCGGCAGGAAGACGATGGGGGCCTCCAGGCCCTTCGCACCGTGTACGGTCATGACCCGCACCTCGTCGGCACCGGCTTCCATCTCGCGTTTCAGTTCCGGTTCCGTGGTCTCCAGGAAGTCCAGAAAGCCGGTCAGGCTGGCCGGATGATCCATTTCGTGGTTGCGGGCCATGTCGAGGAAGACATCGAGAGGCTCCGCAGCCTCCGCACCCATGCGCGCCAGAAAGGCCCGCCGGCCGCCATCGCGCCCGAGCAGGTGTGCAAAAAATTCGTAGGGCGGCAGAAAGCCGGCCTGCCGCCACCAGTCCTCCAGCCGTTCGACGGCTCGAGCGAAGGGCGCTCCCTCCCGCACTGCCAGGCGCAGGCGCGACCACAGCGAACCCCGCCGCTCTCCGGACAGGCACAGCCGGATGAGATCATCGTCATCGAAGGGGGTGCCGTCATCGCGCGCCACAAGCGGACTCTTCAGCACGCAGGCCAGTGACAGATCATCCTCCCGGTTCAGCAGGAAGCGCCCCAGCGCCATGAGATCCTGCACCGCCAGATGATCGGTGACCTTGAGACGGTCGGCCCCGGCCACCGGCACGCCCTCCTGTTTCAGGGCCGTGATAATGGCATCCATGAGACCGGCCCGGCGGCGCAGAAGGACAAGAAAATCCCCGTGGCGCACCGGCCGGAAGCCTCCCGGGGCATCGGCATCGCGCACCGGCACGCGGCGGGCCGCCAGGTCGCGGATGGTGCGGGCGATGCGCCGGGCCAGGCGCATGCGTGGATGATCCAGCGCCTCCAGCCTCTGCGGGGCCCGCCAGGGATCCCGTTTTCCGCCGTCGTCGGAACGGAACTCGGGCAGCCACATCTCGACGAGGCCCGGTGCGCCGCTCCAGACGGCGAGATGCGGCTCCGTCTCCTCGCGCAATCCCAGATCCACCTTCTCCAGCACCTTGTCCACCGCCTTCAGGATGACCGGCGCGGTGCGGAAGGAGATGTTCATCTCCTCGCGCACGAAGCGGATATCGGCATTGCCATAGCAGGCCTCGAACCGCTCCCGCATGATCCGGAACGCTGCCGGCTCCGCCCCCTGAAAGGAATAGATGGACTGCTTGAAGTCGCCAACGGCGAAGACCGTGCGGGGATGCGCGGAATCCCGTGTGCCCTGCCCCGCGCAGAACTCCTCGGTCAGCAGGCGGATGATTTCCCACTGTTCCGGCGAGGTGTCCTGCGCCTCGTCCACCAGCACGTGGTCGATGCCACCGTCCAGCCGATAGAGCACCCAGGCGGAACTGACGTTGTCATCGGAGAGCAGATCCAGCGTGCGGGCGATGAGATCGTCATAATCGCAGAAACCGCCGCTGCGCTTCAGCGCCTCGTAACGCTCCATGACGGCCATGCCCGCATCCAGCAGGGCCAGATTGGCCTTCAGCAGCTCCGCGGCACGCAGATCCCCGTCAAGCCGGAGGATGTCATCCGCAAGCGCGGCATAGGCTTCCGCAGTCGCTGGATCAGCCTTCCCTACAGCGTCCGTCAGCAGCTTCTTGCGCAATTCCCCCTTCTGCGTCAGGACCAGTTCCTTCAGGAGACCGAAGGTTTCGGCATGGGGCCTGTTCCCGCCACCGGCAGCCTCGTGCAATGCTGGCAGCTTGTTCCTTCTCTCGGCCTCCGTTCCGTGGCGTTCGATCAGGCCGGCGACATGCCGCAGGAAATTCCGGTCCAGCTCTTCCATCCACGTGGCAAGCAGGATTTCCGGATCCGCCTCTGCATCGGCGCCGATTCGTTCGGCAAGAACGGCCCGCCAGCCCTCCCGCAGCTTCTCGTCATGCCGCAAACGCTGCAGGATGCGGCGGTGCGCGAGCAACTCGCTCAGCAGCCGGTCGAAGCTTTCCTCCCGCGCATGACCTGCCAGGATGCGCAGGGCTTCCTGCAGTCGGACATCTTCGCTAGCACGGGCAATGACCTCCGTGCGGGCACGGGCCAGAAGTTCGGCAGCCATGGCATCATCCAGCACCTCGAAGCCGGGCGCCAGGCCCGCTTCCACAGGAAAGGCCTGAAGCAGCTTCTCGCAGAAGGCATGGAT
>JAJRRY010000132.1 GCA_024279095.1 Alphaproteobacteria bacterium | reverse complement strand
GTCCGGCCGCCCCCTGTGCGGCCCGTTCCCGCCCTGCAATGGAGCGCAATCCTGAAGTGCGGTCAATACGCGCATGACGAACGGATTGAGCTTGGATGGAGAAAAGGGTACAATGTCTGCTCGGCACTACGGGCGATCTGCGTCCTGTGTCAGGCAGGAAACGGTCGACGGATGGAGCGCAAGGCGGGAAAGATGGCTGGACTGCGGACATGGAAGATGGCCGGGGGCGTGGCATTCGCCCTGAGCCTGTCCGCATGCACCGGATATGGTTTGCATCCGGATGATCCCATTCCTGCTGCTCACTGGAACGAGAGTGAGCAGGCGCAGAAGCCTTTCGCGATCTTTCTGGATTCCCTGAAAGGCCGTGACAAGGAGCGGGCGGCGCTGCAGGCCCAGCAGGAGATCGGCAATCGGCTGGCCGAGCGCATGCTCCGCAAGGTGCGCCTGTCGAAGGACGAGAGCGAGGTCCGGCGTCTTGAGCGACTGGTGGCCCGGCTGGCGAAGGCGACACCGCGATCCGTGAAGGATTGGCATGTCTACCTGGTGGAGGACCCCCGCCCCAATGCCTTCACAACGGGTGGCGGCCATCTTTTCATCACCACGGGCATGGTGCGTCTGCTCGGAGACGATGAAAGGGTTGCCACGGTGCTGGCGCATGAGATGGCGCACAACACCCTTGCTCACGTGATCTATGCCCGGGAGAAGAAGGCCATGGCACGGGATGCGCATGCCTTCTCGTGGGAGCTGGCCCGCTCCACCAACATGGAATGGCTGGGCAAGTCGCTGTCCTTCATCGTCAACACCACCCTCAACAGCTACTCCCGCCAGCAGGAGGACGAGGCCGATGCCGAGGGGCTGGACTATCTGGTCAAGGCCGGATGGGAGCCTCAGGTGGCATTACGCACTTTCGATGTGCTGGCGAAACACTATCATGATGCGCCGGAGCTGAAGAATTTCTTCTACGGCAACCATCCCACCTACACGACACGGCGCTGGCATCTGGCCAACGTGATCCGTGCCCACTACCGCAAGGAGGCGGGCCTGCCTGACGTGCGCCGCAGGAACTTCAGGGCCGGAAGTGGTGGCGAGAAGCCTGCTCCTGTGAGGCGGCCGAAGGCAGCAGATGTGCGCATGCCGTCTGTTGAAGATGGAAATTCGCCTCTCTGGTGATCTGTCTCCCCGGTGCTTTCCTTGCAAAGCCGGGGTTGTGAAAATTTTATCCTTCTTCTCCACGAAACAATAACCACGACTCCATTCAGGCTCTTCCAACACCCTGTGCGGAAAGGTTTTTTCAGTTCCGTTCCCTCTATCTTCCGATTGTTGCGGAAAACAGGAACGGAATGGACGGCATGCGCAAGACGCGCTTCAGGGTTTTCGACAGGCTGCTGGCGGGCATGGTGTTTCTCGCCATGACGGCGCTTGCACTGTTTTCCGTCATGGTCCTGATGCTGGCCGATGTGCGGCATGCATCCTGGGACACCCTGCATCTGCTGTTTCTTCTTGGCGGCACCCTGATCGGTTTCGGAGCCATCCTTCTCACCTGGGGCGGCTGGCGCACGGCGCGCCGCCGCATGCATCAGATGCGCCGTGCCCTGCGCGCGCTCGAGCGCGCCCGTCGCGAAGCGGAAACGGCCAGCCGCGAGAAGGACAGACTCCTGGCCACCATCACCCATGAATTGCGCACGCCCCTGAATGGCGTGATCGGCATGGCCGACCTTCTTCAGGACACGCCCTTGAGCGACGAGCAGAAGTCCTACGTGCAGGCCATTTCGGTTTCCGGCCGCACGCTGCTTTCCATGATCGATGAACTTCTGGAAGCGGCACGACTGGAGGCGGGACGGGATTCCATCATGAAAGCGCCATTCGATCCGGTTTCCGTAGTCGAGGAAGTCTGCGAACTGCTGGCGCCGCGTGCCCACGGGAAGGGTATCGACCTCGTCTGCTATGTGGAACCGGCCATATCCGGTAGGCGGCTCGGCGATGCCGCCCGAATCCGTCAGGTGCTTCTGAACCTGACGGGTAACGCCATCAAGTTCACCGATCGTGGCGGCGTCCACGTTCGTGTTGTCCCCGGTGAGGGCAAGTTTCTTCGCTTCGAGGTCCGGGATACGGGTCTGGGGATCCGTCGCAAGGACCGGAAACTCATTTTCGAACCTTTCCGTCAGGCCGGTGGAACCGGCGTGCGTGGTGGCAGCGGGTTGGGGTTGGCCATATCCCGCAGTCTCGTCGAGCGCATGGGGGGGCGGCTTCAGGTGGAGAGCAGGCCGGGCCAGGGGTCGATATTCCATTTCTCGCTGCCGCTTCTTCCTGCGGATGATGCATCCGGAGGGAGCGCGGTCATGCCAGATCTCGATGGAACTCCGGTGCATCTGGTCATTCCGGATTCCCCGCGGCGTGATGCTTTGCAGGAATATATCCGCTCCTTTGGGGGGCGGCCGGTTCCCATGCCTCCGGAACAGCTGTTGCGCATACTCACCGGGAAAGAGCAATTCGAAGGCGAGATCATCTGTGATGCCGTGCATGCGGAAATGTTGCGCCGTGTGACCACGGATCCGGAGATTTCCACCCTGCTTTCCCGTATCTGGCTGCTGCTGAAGCCGGAAGAGCGCCGGCAGCTCTCCGACCTGATGACGGAGGAGCGACTTGCCGGCTTTCTCCTTTCGCCATTGCGCCGGAAGACCTTCATCGTTCAATTCGTGGAGCGTTCGCTTGATTCCCGGCTCGACAGATCCGTCCGCGGTCTCAAGAAAGTGCTGGACGGGCAGGAGGCCGAAGATGGGCAGATGCAGGCCGGTTCCTTCGTTCTGCTCGTGGAGGACAACGACATCAATGCCCTTCTGGCGGAACGGATGCTGGAGCGGACCGGCTGCCGCGTGCTGCGTCTGAAAGATGGTGCGGAGGCCGTGCGCTGGATGGAACGCATTGCTTCCAGCGGGAAAGCGCTTCCGTCCGTCATTCTGATGGACGTGCACATGCCGGGCATGGACGGTATTGAGGCCGTGCAGCGCATTCGCACCCTGGAGGTGCGGCGAAAGATGCGACGCACACCCGTCCTGGCCCTGACTGCCAGTCCCGGAGAAGACGAACGCACCCGGTGCCTTGCTGCGGGGATGGACGGTTTCGTGACCAAGCCTTTTGACGCGGAGGCGCTGGCGGCGGCCATGGAGCGGGTCATGGCCAACAGATCCGCTGCCCGGGCCTGAGGGCGCATGCCTCTTGCAATGATTGCCGAATGGCCATAGCTCTTCTGAGAACGCCGCAGCAATCGAAGGGCAGCAGACATGAGCACACGTCACGAGAAAGTCATCATCATCGGATCGGGCCCCGCAGGGTATACGGCCGGCATCTATGCCGCACGGGCCATGCTCTCGCCTTTGATCATTACCGGCATCCAGCCCGGCGGCCAGCTCACCATCACCACGGATGTGGAGAACTATCCCGGTTTTGCGGAACCGGTGCAGGGCCCGTGGTTGATGGAACAGATGCGCGAGCAGGCGGAGAAGATGGGGGCGGGTCTGGTGACCGACCATATCGTCGAGGTGGATCTGTCCTCCCGTCCTTTCCACCTGAAGGGTGATGGCGGAGAGGAATACACCTGCGATGCCCTGATCATCGCCACGGGTGCGCAGGCCATGTGGCTGGGGCTGGAATCCGAGGAGAAGTTCAAGGGCTTCGGCGTGTCCGCATGTGCCACCTGTGACGGGTTCTTCTATCGCGACAAGAAGGTCATCGTGGTCGGTGGTGGCAACACGGCGGTCGAGGAGGCCATCTATCTCACCAATTTCGCCCGTGAAGTGGTGCTGGTGCATCGCCGCGATGAGCTGCGGGCGGAAAAGGTGTTGCAGAAGCGGCTCATGGAAAATCCCAAGGTTACCATCATGTGGGATACGGTACTGGATGAGGTTCTGGGGCAGGACATGCCCAAGGCGGTGACCGGCGTGAAGCTGAAGAACGTCAAGACCGGCGAGATCACCACGATGGACGTGGACGGTGTCTTTATCGCCATAGGTCACAAGCCTTCCACGGAGCTGTTCGAGGGGCAGCTGGAGCTTCTGCCCGGTGGCTATGTCAAGACCGCCTGCGATTCCACCGCGACCTCCGTACCGGGAGTCTTCGCCGCCGGGGATGTGGCGGACGACAAGTACAAGCAGGCTGTCACCGCTGCGGGCATGGGATGCATGGCGGCGCTGGAGGTGGAACGCTTCCTGGCCGAACAGGAAGACTGAACGATCTCTTCCGGCCCGTGCTTTCGGTTGTGCCGGATATGCAAAAAACGATGAAGGCCCCGTCATCATGACGGGGCCTTCTCCTTCTGCACAAGGAGGTCATCTGCGGGGCGTTCCTTCCGGTCTGATGCCGGGGCGGCAGCCCTGCAACCGTTTCGACAGCTTTATCCGCTGGCGCGGCGACGGCGGTCCGTGGCCGGCTGGTAGGCAATGCGGGCATGATGCTCGCAGTAGGGGGAGCCGGGCTGGGCATTGTCGCCGCAGTAGGCGAAGTTCTCGTCCGCCGGATCGCCGATGGGCCAGCGGCAGGTCTTGTGGGTCAGGTCCATGATGTTGGTGATCCGTCCCTCGGAGGGCGTCTCCACCAGCGACAGAGGCGCCGCCTCGGGCTTCACGGCCTCCACGGGGGCGGCCTCCTTCTGCGCCTTCAGGGCCGTGGCGCCGTTGGTAACGGGCGTCGCAGGCCGCTGCGTTCCCGTCTTCTGCCGGGTATCGCGCCTTTTGGCGGGGGCGCCGGAGGCGGGCTTGCCACGCCGTGCGGGTGCCCGACCGGCCAGTCGCAGCCTATGGACCTTGCCGATGACGGCGTTGCGCGTGACGCCCCCGAGAACCCGTGCGATCTCGCTTGCACTCAGCCCTTCAGCCCACAGTTCCTTGAGCTTTTCCACCCGCTCTTCCGTCCATCCCGGCTTTTTCTTGTTGTCCGCATCCATGTTCATCATCCCGTTTGAGAATCCTGCCCCCTTCGCCGGCACGACAAACGCGCCGGACGTGTGCTGTATTCCGGTAGTATTACGAAGTTACGCTACATCTCGTGGTCGATTGACGGGAAGCATACTATATGCTGGCCGCCAGCGAAAGAATCACCCCGTTCCGAAGGTGCCGTTATCCCCAGCTTTCGCCTCACCGCAATCGTTAATGAAAGGTAACCATACCGGGCGAATCTGTGTCCATGCGGCGATCTGACTCATGGGGATTTTTTAATCCGCCGCCGCTTGACAATACTCGCTTCCGGCCAGCACCATCGCCCTGGGTCACAGCGAGCGAGGAGGACGGAATGAGTGATAGGACGGATCTGGAGCCTGCCGATCTGCTGGAGAACAACCGTCGCTGGGCGGCAGGCAAGCTGGCGGCGGATGCCGACTACTTCAACCGGCTGCAGCATATCCAGCAGCCGCGCTATCTGTGGATCGGATGCTCCGATTCCCGTGTGCCGGCCAATACCATCGTAGGTCTTCGTCCCGGCGAGATCTTCGTGCATCGCAACATCGCCAACGTGGTCCCTCATTCCGACCTGAACGCCCTGTCGGTCATCCAGTATGCGGTGGAAGTTCTGCGGGTGCGTCACATCCTGGTCGTGGGGCATTATGGTTGCGGGGGCGTGAAGGCGGCGCTGGAAGGCACGGATCTTGGCGAGATCGACAACTGGCTTGCCCATATCAAGGATGTCTGGCGGGAGCACTACGATGCGGTGATGGCCCTGCCGGAGGCGGAGCGGGCGGATCGTCTGGCGGAATTGAACGTGATCGCGCAGGTGCAGAACGTGGCCCGCACCTCCATGGTGCAGAAAGCCTGGGCGGAAGGGCGCTCTCTGTCCGTTCATGGCTGGATCTATTCTCTAGCCGATGGCCGCATACGCGATCTGGATGTCACCATCGCCGGATGCACGGATCTGCATGCCGTCTTCCGCATTGGATCGGACTGCCGGGACTGAAGTCATGGACTGGGACAAGCTGCGGATCTTCCATGCTGTGGCGCAGGCCGGAAGCTTCACCAGGGCGAGCGAAAAGCTGGGTCTGTCCCAGTCCGCCTTGTCCCGTCAGATTGCGGCCCTGGAGGCGGAACTGCAGACGCCGCTGTTTCATCGGCATGCCCGCGGGCTCGTGCTGACGGAAGACGGGGAGCTGCTCTATCGCACCGCTCACGAGATGGAGCACCGTCTGGCGGCCACGCGCACCCGTCTCATGGATGCACGTCAGAAGCCTTCCGGACCTTTGCGCATCACCACGACGGTGGGTCTTGGCACCATCTGGCTGACGCCGCGGGTGAAGGAGTTCATCGAGCTGTATCCGGATATCCAGCTCCACCTGCTCCTGCATGACGAGGAACTGGACCTCTCTCGCCGCGAGGCGGATGTCGCCATACGCCTGCGCAGGCCGGTGCAGCCCGACCTGATCCAGCGCAAGCTGTTCTCAGTGCATCATCACATCTATGCCGCGCCCTCCTACATCAAGGCGCACGGCTTTCCCCGCACGCTGGAGGAGCTGGACCGGCACCGCATTCTCTCCTTCGGCCCTGCGCCGACCTATCTGGCCAATGTCAACTGGCTGATGCATGTGGGGCGGTCGGCCAATGATCCCCGCCAGCCGGTACTTACCCTCAATAATGTCTACGGCCTGAGACGGGCCGTGGAATCGGGCATCGGTCTTGCCGCTCTGCCGGACTACATCGTCGGGCCTGACAGTCCGCTGGTGCAGGTGGATATCCAGAATGTCGAACTGCCCTATTTCGACACCTATTTCGTCTATCCCTCGGAGCTGAAGAATTCCAAGCGCGTACGTGTGTTCCGCGATTTCATCATTGCCGAGGCCCGGGGCTGGAAATTCTGAAGACGTCCCCTCGCCCGTTATTCATGCGTGCATCTTGCGTATCCCACAATTGACTTTACATGCTTTTCCCGGTGTGCTTGATGAGTTTGTCACTGCATGCATCCTTTGCGTGCAGTCTTTCCCGGTCAGGTCCTGTGCGGGCCGGGAAACGGAAATCGCAGGAGCCGGGGGAATGAAGGTTCTGGTCACGGGCGGATCGGGGTGCATCGGATCCGCCGTCTGCCGTGATTTCGTGCTCGGGCGCGGATGGTCCGTGCTCAATGTGGACAGTCTCACATATGCTGCCGTGCCCGGGGCGCTGGATACTGTTGAGGGACACGGCCGCTACCGGTTCGTGCAGGCGGACGTCTGCGATCGGCAACGCATGGGCAGATGCCTAGCGGAATGGCGTCCCGATGCCATCGTGCATCTTGCGGCGGAGAGTCATGTCGATCGCTCCATTGCCGCATCGGAAACTTTCGTGCGCACCAATGTGCTCGGCACCTGGAGCATTCTCGATGCGGCGCTGGAATATTGGCATGCCCTGCCTGCCGAACGCCGCAGTTTCTTTCGCGTCCTTCTCGTCTCGACGGATGAAGTATACGGATCTCTGGGCGAGACGGGCCGGTTCACGGAGGAATCGCCCTATGATCCCTCCTCTCCCTATTCGGCCAGCAAGGCGGGGGGTGATCATCTGGGCATGGCCTGGTTCCGGACCTATGGCCTGCCGGTGCTCATTTCCCATTGCTCCAACAATTACGGCCCTTGGCAGTTTCCGGAAAAGCTGATTCCGCTGATGAGCATCCGGGCCTTTCTGGGCGAGCCCATGCCGGTCTACGGAGATGGCCGCAATGTGCGCGATTGGCTGCATGTGGATGATCATGTGCGCGCTCTTGCCCTGATTCTGGAAAAGGGTCGTCCCGGAAGTCGCTATGTGGTGGGCGGTCATGGCGAGCGGACCAACATGGAGGTCGTGGAAGCGATCTGCGACATTGCCGATCGGCTGCATCCCGCCGGACGTCCCCACTGCAGGCTGGTTGCGCATGTGGAGGATCGTCTCGGTCACGACCTTCGCTATGCCATGGATCCGGCGCGCCTGGAAGGGGAGCTGGGCTGGCGGCCGGGCATATCCTTCGGGGACGGACTGGAGGATACCGTACGCTGGTATTTCGAAAACGAGAACTGGTGGCGTCCACTGCTGCAACGTGCCGTCATCGAACGGAAAAGAGACGCAAGGGCCGGTGCGGCATGAAAGGTATCATCCTTGCAGGCGGTCGTGGCACGCGCCTGCATCCGGCGACGCTGGCAATTTCCAAACAGCTTCTGCCGGTCTACGACAAACCGATGATCTATTATCCGCTGAGCATTCTCATGCTGGCGGGCATCCGGGACTTCCTCGTCATCACGACGTCTGAGGACAAGCCGCTGTTCCAGCGGCTTCTGGGAGACGGCAGCCAATGGGGCATATCCCTGCGTCTTGCCGTGCAGCCGGCGCCAGGCGGCATTGCCGAGGCCTTTCTCATCGGTGCGGACTTCATCGGCAACGAACCGGTGGCTCTCATCCTTGGCGACAATATCTTTCATGGATACGGGCTGGAGGCGCATCTTGCACATGCGGTGGCCGCAGCGCGCAACAGAGGCGTGATCTTCGCCCACCAGGTGACCGATCCACAGCGCTATGGCGTGATCGCCTTCGATGGCGCAGGCCGCCCCGTGGCCATCGAGGAAAAACCCCGCCGGCCGGCCTCGGACTGGGTGGTGACGGGACTGTATTTCTATGATCCCGCCGTCGTCGAAATCGCCTCCGGGCTGCGGCCCTCCTCCCGCGGCGAACTGGAGATCACGGACATCAACAACGCCTATCTCGCCAGGGGCGCGCTGGAGATCATCCGGCTTGGCCGTGGTCATGCATGGCTCGACATGGGCACGCCCGAATCCCTCATCGATGCGGCAAACTTCGTGCGCACTCTGGAACAGCGACAGGGGCAGCGCATCGCCTGTCCCGAGGAGATCGCCTTCCGGCGCGGCTACATCACTGCGGATCAGTTGCGCAGGCTCGCCGAAGCCATGGGCGCCACCGCCTACAGCCGCTACCTGCTGGGGGTGGCTGGGGAATCGGCTGGTACCAATGTGTCGTGAATTCAGGTCCTGCCACACCTGAAGTTTGAGGGAGTGAGGCTGGAGACAACTTATCGCCACCTTTGCGATGCAAATATGACCTTACGTCACGGCATGCAAAGGCTGCCCGTACCTGAAGAAAACTTGACGGAACAGCGGAATGACAGAGCGGGGTGAGATGGCAGGGGCCTCCGCAGGGGGGAGTGGCGGCGAAGAAGAGGGGATCAGGGGGTACTTCCGTCGGCATGCCGGTGTCTTCGTGGCAATCGCGGTCTTCAGTCTGTGCATCAATGTACTGATGCTTACTGGACCGCTGTTCATGCTGCAGATCTACGGCCGGGTGCTGCCCAGCAACAACGTCTCGACGCTGGTCTCCCTTTTCATGCTTGTGGTTCTGCTGTTTGCCGTGCTGGGCGTGCTGGACATGGTGCGTGGCGGCATTCTGGCGCGGGTTGGTGCGCGACTGGCCACGGACTTCCGTGAGCGTCTCTACGATGCGGTGATGCGTTCGGCTCTGCGCAGCGGCGGGGCCGCGGGATCCGTGCAGCCCCTGCAGGAACTGGACGTGGTCACCGGCTTCCTTTCCGGTCCGGGCATTACGGCCTTTTACGACGCGCCACTGGTGCCGCTGTACCTGTTCATCATCTTCCTCTTTCATCCGGCGCTGTTCTGGTTCTCGCTGATTGCGGCGGTGATGCTTTTCGCGCTGGCGGTGGTCAACGGCATGGCCAGTCGCGAGCCGCTGGAGGCGCGGGGGCGGGCGGCGGCGGAGGCGCAGCGTCTCCTGTCCACGGGTGTCCAGAATGTGGAGGCCCTGCATGCCATGGGCATGCTGCCACGCCTGCGGGAGCAGTGGCGTCGGCGCCATGACGGAGTGCTGCGTCATCAGGTGCGCGCGCAGGGACGGATCGGCGGCATCTACGCCGCGGGCCGGGCGCTGCGCCTGCTCATCCAGTCGGCCATTCTGGCTCTTGGCGCGTGGCTGGTGATCCGGGGTGAAATCACTGCCGGCGTGATGATCGCCAGTTCGATCATTCTCGGCCGGGCCCTGCAGCCGGTGGAACAGGCGATTACCAACTGGCGCAGCTACCAGCGCTACCGGCAGGCCCGGGAGCGGGTGGATGAAGCGCTGCAGGGTGCTCCGGTCCGGGAGAAAATGCATACCGCCCCGGAGATCACCCCGCGCGGAGATCTGGAGGTACGGGAGCTCTATGTCGCGCCGCCGATGTCGCGCAAGCCCTATTTGCGCAACATCGCTTTCCGTCTTCCGGCAGGCAGTCTGCTGGTCCTGGTGGGGCACAACGGGTCAGGAAAGACGATGCTGGCGCGCGCGCTTGTGGGCGTGTGGCAGCCGCTGGGCGGGCAGATCCTGCTTGATGGCGCGGATCTGAACGTCTGGCCTCAGGAACGGCTGGGGCGGCTGATCGGTTATCTGCCGCAGGCGGTGGAGCTGGTGGAAGGCACGATTGCGGAAAATATTGCGCGGCTCGATCCGGATGCCTCGGAGGAGCGCATCATCAGGGCTGCGCAGCGTGCCTGTGCTCATGAGGCCATCAAGAAGATGGGCGGTTACGATGTGCAGGTCGGGCCGGGCGGAGCCTTCCTTTCTGCCGGCCAGAGGCAGCGCGTTGCGCTCGCACGGGCTCTCTACGGTGATCCGGTGCTCGTGGTTCTCGATGAGCCGGTGGCCAATCTGGATGGCGAGGGGCGGCTGGACTTCCACAAGGCGCTGGAGGGCATGCGCCGGAGGGGGCAGACGGTGGTGGTGATCGATCATGGCGACGGCATCGTGCGCATGGCCGACTACGTGCTGGTGCTGCGCGAGGGGCAGATCGCCACCGGCGGTCCGCGGGAGAAGGTCATGGCGAAAAAGGCCGGAAGCGAGGTCCGATAGGATGAAGATGATGCGGATGCGACATGCCGGTGTGCGAATCGGCCATATCCTTTCCGGAGATCGGGGCGGGCGTCCCGGACATCTGGATGTCGGCCGCTGGATCATGGCCGGTATCCTCGTGGTGGCGGTGGTGTTCGTGGCAGGTGGAATCTGGGCTGCGGTGGCGAAGATTGCTGGTGCGGTCATCGCGCAGGCCACGGTCAGTCCGGAGAGCGGTATCAAGACGGTGCAGCATCCGGATGGAGGGATCGTGAAGGAGATCCGGGTTCGCTCCGGCGACCGGGTGAAGGCGGGGCAGGTGCTCATCGTCTTCGACGAGGAGGAGGTCCGGGCGCGTCTGGCCATCACGGAAACCCGCCTGCATGCAGGACTTGCCGAGATCGCCCGACTGGAGGCGGAACGGGACGGGGGCAACGCTCCGGTTTTTCCGCAACAGTTGCTGGAGCGGAAAGACGATCCGGAGGTGCGGCGGGTCATGAAGGTGCAGCAGGCCCTGTTCACGGCGCGGCGGCGCATGCTGAGCAACCAGCGGAATATTCTGGGGCAGAAGGTCGCGGCGCTGGAAAAGCGGATCACGGGGCTGGAAGCAGAGCTTTCCGGTAAGGAGCGGCAGGCAAAACTGATTGACGAGGAGATCGGTACGGTGGCCCGCCTCTTCTCCCGTGGACAGGCGCTGAAGTCGCGCCTGCTGGCCCTGAAGCGCAAGGCCGCGGCTCTGGAAGGGGAGCGCGGGCGCCTGCTGGGAGAGATTGCCCAGGCGCGGGACAGCATTTTCGAGATACGATTGCAGATCCTGAAGCTGGAGCGTGATTTTCTGGCCCAGGTACTGGACAGGCTCGCCGATCTGGATGAGCAGACCCGCATCCTCGAGGAGCAGCGCATGGACCTGCGGCGCAAGCTGGACATGATGCGCATCCGGGCCCCGGTGGATGGTCGTGTGCTGGATGTCTCGGTGAAGACCATCGGTGGCGTCGTATCTCCGAGGCAACCCATCCTGCGGATCGTGCCGGAGCACGAACCTCTGATCCTGGAGGCGCGCGTGCGCCCATCGGACATCGATCAGGTGGCGGCCAGTCAGAAGGCGCGCATCGTCTTCAGCGCGTTCAGCAGTCGCAATACGCCGGTACTGGAGGGCGAAGTGCGCGTGGTCTCGCCTGCGCCGATCGTCGACGAGATCAGCAAGCAGACCTTTTTCCGGGCCGAAGTCGTGGTGCCTGCCGAGGAGTTGAGCAAGCTTCCGGATGAGCAGAAGCTCATTCCCGGCATGACCGCAGAAGTCTTTCTCACCACGCGTGATCGTACTCCGCTGGATATTCTGCTAAATCCGATCATCGACGCGGCACGGCACAGTCTTCGCAGTGGGTGAGCAATATTACACAATAATATAAATATAAAAATACTTGTTTTAAGATGGAAATTCTTTAACTATTACGTAAGGTAATATTACAACGCCTGTCTGTGTGAAGTGTCGTGTTTCCTTGCATTTCAGATGGCTCATTAGAGGAGAGAATCATGACCACTTATACAGATCTATTGAGCGGAACCTACTGGCATTCCGGTGGTGCCAATGTCTCGTATTCCTTTCTCGGTACACCACCGGATTACTATCCGACACTGGATGTCGATGGTGACGGCATTGATGATGCCCGTGTCATTTCCGGTACTGCCAGTGCTCCGGACGAAATCGTTGCAATCAATGACGATGTCAGTCTCAATGCGGCCCAGCAGGCGGCAGCCCAGAATGCCATAACCCGCTGGAACGAGGTGGCCAACGTCAACCTCACGCCGGTGGCGAACGCTGGCAGCGGTAGTGGTTCCACGCCGACGGGAACACCCGTGACGCCGGGCGGCACACTGGTTTCCGGACTGGGAGGGCCCGCCGGTTACGGCGAAATCGAAGCGCCCCGCAATGATGACGGATACATGCTGCTCGACAGCACGCAGGTTTCGGCGGTCTTCGAAACGGGGCTGAACTTCTTCGGAACCACTTATGATTCGTTCTACGTGAACACCAACGGCAGCATTTCCTTCGGCTCCGGCATCAGCACGTACACGCCGTCGACCATCACCAGCGGCGGCACGCCTGCCATTCTGCCGTTCTGGGCCGATGTGGATACTCGTGCCTACAGCGATGGCAGTACGCCGCCCGAGATATACGTGGATGTGGATCCGGCAGCCGACGTGATCACGGTCACCTGGCCGGGTGTGGACTATTACAGCACCCCGAGTGAAGGCCATGATCCGAAGGCCAACTGGTTCCAGCTGCAGCTCTACGATCGCGGCAATGGTGATTTCGACATCGTCTACCGCTATCAGGACATCAACTGGTCGGCGGGTGATGCCAGCGGTGGCAGTCAGGGGCTTGGTGGAACGGCGGCCCATGCCGGATGGACGGCCGGAAACGGCACGAACTATTTCGAGTTGCCGCAGTCCGGAGACGAGGCGGCCATTCTGGATCTGGAAAATGCGTCCGGCAATACGGGAGTTCCCGGATTCTGGGTCTTTCAGGTGCGCAATGGCGAGGTCAGCATCGGGGATGTCACCTTTGCGGCCTATGACGCCTACTCGCAGAGTGGCACAGACGATCTCAATCCGACTCTTCCACCCGATGGCCAACCTCAGACGGACCTTTTCGGGTTCATGTATTTTCCGGGGACTCTTGGCGCGCATGATGCGGCCGGTGACATGTGGGTCAATAACAATCAGACCTACGGAGGACGCAATCTTGTAGAGAGTCCCACCCCGGGTGACGAGGGCTGGGCGACTTTCCTGCACGAGCTGGGCCATGGACTCGGCTTTACGCATCCTGGTGGTGCGGGCACGAACAGCAACAATCAGTACACGGTCATGTCGTACACAGCGCATCCGAGTGAGGTGCCCATCGATGAAAATGCTAGCTATAACGATAACATGGTCTGGCCGGTGACGCCTCTGCTTCTGGATATCCAGGCTGCGCAATCCGTATATGGTGCAAACATGAACACCCGTACCGGTGATGACGTCTATTTTGCTCCGGGCGGCGAGTTTGCCATCGAAGATGGCGGTTCCCTCATAGCTGCGGTCTGGGATGCCGGTGGAAACGACACCTTCAGCGCGGAGAACCAGACCTTCGACGTGACCATCGATCTGCGGCCCGGCCATTTTTCTTCCATCGGCGCCATCGACAACAATATCGCCATTGCCGAGGGAGTGTCGGGGAGCGGTGCCATGAGTGCCTGGATCGAGAATGCCATCGGCGGCTTCGGAGATGATGCGCTTCAGGGCAATATCTTGGGCAATGTCCTGCAGGGGCGTGCCGGCAATGATGTGCTGCGCGGCGATGCGGGCTGGGATCTGCTCTATGGCGGTTCGGGTCGCGACGAGCTGTCAGGCGGCGTCGGTCAGGACAACATTCATGGTGGAGCCGGCAATGACAATCTCTATGGTCAGGACGGCAACGACTCGCTTCATGGCGAAGATGGCTGGGATCATATGTGGGGTGGTGCCGGCGATGACAACATGTGGGGCGGTGCCTTGGGCGATGTCCTCGTGGGCGAGACCGGTAACGACCTCATGCGTGGCGAGGATGGCTGGGACCTCATGTACGGTGGCCCGGGGCGGGACACCATGTGGGGTGGTACCGGTGTCGACGACATGCGTGGCGGATCCGGCAATGACCTGATGCGTGGCGAGGATGGCAACGATTTCATGTATGGCGAGGACGGCTGGGACACCATGTCCGGAGGTGCCGGTGATGATGCCATGTGGGGTGGTGCCCTCGGCGATACCATGGCTGGCGATACGGGCAATGACCAGATGTATGGCGAAGCCGGTAACGACATCATGCTGGGGGGTAATGGCCTTGACCAGATGCATGGCGGTTTTGGTGCGGATGTCATGCATGGTGGCGCCGGCAATGATGTCATGTATGGTGAAATCGGTGATGATGAACTCTTTGGCGAGACCGGAATAGATACCCTTTATGGCGGTAATGGCATCGACGTGCTCTATGGGGGTGCGGACAATGACACGCTTGTGGGGGGTACCGGTGGTGATGTTCTCGATGGTGGTGTCGGAAATGATACCATGTGGGGCGGATACGGCGCAGACGTGTTCGTCTTCAGGGACGGTTTCGGCAGGGATGTGATTCGTGATTTTGATCTTGGTCTGGACAAGATCGATCTGTCAGGGGTGACCACCATTACCGGCTGGAGCGATCTGAATTTGACAATAGCCGCATCTGGTAACGTGAGCATTTCGGATGGCAATGACAGTATCGAGCTGACGGGCATTACCTCGATCGGTCAGCTACAGACTTCGGATTTCATTTTCTGATTGCCGTTGTCTGTTCCGAATCTCATGAATTGAAAGTCCCGCTTCCACCAGTCTTTCCGGAAGCGGGGCTTTCTTCATGTCAGAAGCAGTTTGCGCCAGAAGAGGCGCGTATCTTGCGGATTGCCGATTTTCCGTGCTCTGTGCAGGCCGGCCTCTGCCAGGCGTTTTGTCATTGCGCGATCGCTGGCCAGCCATTCCAGGATTTCCCGCCAGCGGCCCGGGACGCTGTCCACGGGCAGGCCATGTTTGCCGCCTCCAGTTGCCAGGTCGAGCATGGGGCAGGCCCCGGCTGAGTGAAGGGTTGCGGCGCCGACCGCAGCGTGATCCAGCAGCTTGTTCCACGACCTTCCTCTGTTCGTTGGGGTCGGACGCATGGGGGCAAGGGCAAGATGCCAGCGCTGCGAAGCCAGAATGCGGCGGAAATGCATCCAGCCGGATGGAGCGTAATGATGGGCGTTCTTCAGATTTTTCAAAGCTGGTGGTGCCCACTTTCCAAGAAAAGTATCGAGCCTTGCAGAATACTTTCGATTTTTCAGAAAATCCGCAAGTTCTGCCGTAATCATATTCAGGTCCTGCAGGTGGCTGCGAGTACCAAGAAAGACAATTCGGAACTGCTTGTCATAATCATGATGGGACATATCTTCCGGCTCGCTCAGCATGGAAGGTCCGAGGAAATGTGCGTGAAAATTCCCGTATTGTTCCATTATGGTGGGAGAAGGTGACACAATGTCTGTTGCCAGCCTGCAAATGTCCTGATAAAAACCCTTGATGAATTTTTCCGTTCTTTTTCTGTATTCCATGTTGATGTATGGATCATGGATAATAGATTCCAGGTCGTCATCCTGCATGTATATGATTCGGCTGAAGTTTCCTTTTTTCAGTATATTCAGCTCTCTTTCCGTTGCATGGCGCAACAGCAGTGCATTCTTGCCGGCAGTGAAGAGGTGCGTTCCGAGTCTCCGGTAGGGGCGACCCCGGGTGGACCGGCTGGGTGGAAATGCGCTGCCGATGAGATCCCTGTTTGCGGCGGTGAAATACTTTTCCGTCGTGGGGGTCTCCTTTCCCGAAACAAGCCATCTTGCAAACGGCGATCTCATCGGTAATGCCCGCCGAATCTGACTTCGGAATACGGTGTTGCAGTTTGCGAGGACACGAAAGCTTCAGAAAATGAAGTCCGTTTCCTGCAACTGGGTCACGGAGGTGATGCCCACCAGTTCGATGGTGTCGGCAAAATACCAGATGCTTATGTTGCCGGATGCGGACTTTGCCAGATACATTGTGCGCAGATCATTCCAGTCGGCAATGGTGGTGAGACCCGAAAGGTCAAGCCGGTCCCGGCCGGGTTCGAAATCGGTGATCACGTCAATGCCGAAGCTGTCTTCGAAAATGAAAACATCGTTTCCGGCTCCGCCGGTGAGCATGTCATTTCCGGTTCCACCGCTGAGCATGTCGTTTCCGGTTCCGCCATTCAGGGTGTCCCATCCGCTTTCGCCATGGAGAATGTCGTCCCCGGCATCTCCATTCAGAAGATCGCCGAGGCTGCCGCCCTGCAAGATGTCGTTTCCGGTGCCGCCGAGCAGGGAATCCCACCCGTCGTCACCGTACAGGGTATCATCACCGTCCTCTCCATGAAGAACATCGTTGCCATCTCCTCCATGGAGGGTGTCATTCCCAGTGTTGCCATACAGGTAGTCGCGCCCTGCACCACCATCCAGAAAATCCCATCCGGCATCGCCGTGGAGAGTATCGTTCCCCTCTTCTCCGTACAGACTGTCTCCGAGGATTCCGCCCCACATGCTGTCATCGCCAAGACCACCGTAGAGAACATCCCACCCGCCATCACCGCGCATGACATCATTGCCGTCATCGCCATTGAGGGTATCGTTGCCATCCCCTCCGTGCATGTTGTCGCGTCCTGCTCCGCCGAGGAGAATATCCCTCGCCGCGCCACCATACATGACGTCCCATCCATCTTCGCCGTAGAGAGTGTCATTGCCGTCTTCGCCGAACAGCCAGTCGCCAAGCTGCCCGCCATGGAGCGCATCATCACCGGTTCCTCCGTGAAGGGTGTCGTGACCACTGGCCAGGAAAGGCTGGTTCGTTGCCGTCAGGCCTGTGGCCATCAGCTCGTTTTCCATCAGGATCGGGTCGTCGCCGTGGAGCTCGTCCATGCCGGCCCCGCCGAAAATGATGTCGTCACCGTCACCGCCGACCAGCACGTTGTCCGCATCGTCACCCGTAATCCGGTCTGCTGCCGCACCGGCGGTAATGTTCTCGATGCCTGTCAGAACATCATTTCCCGTCTCGGATCCGATGGCCGTGCCGGCCGTGAGATCAATGGTCAGGGGGGACAAGGCCGTCGTGAAAATCGCGGTGTCGATACCGCCCCCGCCATTCAGAATGTCGTTGCCAAAGCCCCCTTCGAAGGTGTTGTCCAGATTGTTGCCGGTCAGGGTGTCGTCTCCGGCACCACCGATCACGTTCTCGATATTGCGCAGAATGTCGTTGCCGGTGTCGTCCCCGGATGCCGACCCGCCCGCTATGCCATCGGGTTCCGTTGCGGGGTCGGTGAGCGTGACGGCTACCCCCTGTACGGCACTGGCGAAAGAGGCCGTGTCGATACCCCATCCGCCATCCAGAATGTCGTCCCCGGCTCCTCCTTCCAGAACATTGGAGTAGTCGTTGCCGGTGAGCGTGTCGTTGCCGGATCCGCCCAAGATGTTCTCGATGTTGAGCAGTGTATCATTGCCGGCGTCTGTTCCGGTGGCCGTGCCGGAAGGGGTTCCGTCGGCGGCGATGTCAAGCGTCACCGCAACACCGGAGACGTCCTGCGCATAGGATACCGTATCCTCGCCCCAGTTTCCGTTCAGCAGGTCGTCTCCGGCGCCGCCCTCGAGCACGTCATCGCCCCAGTTGCCATTCAACACGTCATTGCCCGTTCCACCGGAAAGCCTGTCGTTCCCGTCCCCACCATCGAGCGTGTCGTTGCCGTCGTCGCCGAAGAGCATGTCGGGGGCGTCACGCCCCCACAGGATATCGCTGCCTCCGTTGCCATGAACGATCGAAGGCGCATCGATGCCGACCAGAGTGTCGGCCTCCGCTCCACCCGATATCCGGAACTGGCTATCGGCATCGGACCACTCCCATGTCACATAGGAGGGCATGACGGTACCGTAGAGGAACTGGAGGGCATCGATGTCCAGATGCTGGAAGGTGTTTTTGACGCCACCGCTGTGGATGTAGGACATGAGCGTATGATCCGTCCTGTCCAGAGCAGGATCCAGCACGGGCGAGCCGGTGAAGGGATGTTTCAGACCGAGAGCGTGGCCCAGTTCATGCAGCATGACCTCGTATTCGGGGGTGCCCGGTGCATAGCTGCGATCCGAAATGCCGAGAAGATCGTTCATCACCAGATAGCCGTTGATGCTGTAATCCCCCCAGGCTCCTCCGATGGTAGCCCATCCGGCTTCGCTGGCGCCAACGGCGTTCATGACGGAGATGGAGGCATATGCCGGATCATCCACCTCGACGAAGCGCATGCCCGAAATGGCTTCTACATGATCGAGAGCGAGCCGGAAGGCGGTCCGCTGTTCCGCGTTGAAGGAGAAATAGCCGGTAACGCCGCCGAAGGGGTTGTAGGCATCCGGGGAGGGAACTTCTCCGTCCTCGAGGAAGGCATAGGAAATCACGACGGGCGTGCCTGCCGTGTCGAGCATGCCGTTCCAGCGGTTTCCGCTGAGCAGTGCGGTGTAGTCGATTACCGTTTCGGTGGCTGCGACCATGATGGATCCCTCCCGTGCCAGACAATATCGCAAGCAATTCATGCAATCATCGTGATACTCTTGCATCATATTGCACGCGTAGATATTGGGCAACAAGGGGTGTTGCCTTCCGGGCGCATCCGGTCTGCACCGTCGGGCTTGGCCGGCGGTGTCCGCCATGCCGCTTCTGCGGATCCGCGAGGGGAAACGTAAATTTCCGTATGCGGCATGTTGCTGCTATATACCCTTGCAGGCCCGCGAGGAGGCGGGCGGCAGGCATACGTCAGCATTGGAACGCGGCATGTCCAATCCCTGGATCGCCATATATCTGGCCCTGTTCTACGTGGGGGCGCTGTTCCTGGTGGCGTCCTTCGGCGACCGTTATCTGCGCGGGCGCAAGGTGCGGCGGACGGCGATCTACGTGTTGTCGCTGGGTGTCTACTGCACCTCGTGGACGTTCTTCGGTTCGGTGGGGCTGGCCGCGCGTTCCGGACTGGATTTCCTGCCCATCTACATCGGCCCAGTGCTGCTGCTGCTTCTGGGCTGGCCGCTGCTGCAGCGCATCGTGCACGTGGCCAAGCGGCACAACATCACTTCCATTGCCGATTTCATCTCCGCCCGCTACGGCAAGAACCAGACGCTGGGCGCGCTGGTGGCGCTGGTGGCCATTGTTGGCGTGGTGCCCTACATCTCGCTGCAGCTGAAGGCGGTATCCCTGTCGCTTCAGACCCTGATGCCGGCCATGGCCAACGGACCGGGGCTGTTCTTCTCATCTCATGCCGGCGAGGAAATGGCGCTGCTGGTGACCATGGCCATGGCCGGCTTCGCCATGCTGTTCGGCACCCGGCACATCGACGCCACGGAGCATCAGGACGGCATGATCCTGGCCATTGCGCTGGAATCCATCGTCAAGCTGGTGGCCTTTCTGGCGGTCGGCATCTTCGTCGTCTTCTTTCTCATGGGCGGACCTGCGGCTCTGAGTGAGCGCATGGCTTCCGATGAGGCGATTTCGCAGCTTTTCCTGCGGGATTTCGACGGTGGCCGGTGGCTGACCATGACTCTGCTGGCCCTGTTCGCCTTCATCCTGCTGCCCCGGCAGTTTCACGTGGCGGTGGTGGAGAACAACGACGAGGCGGACGTACGGCAGGCGGCGTGGATCTATCCGCTCTATCTGGTGGCCATCAACCTGTTCGTGGTGCCGATCGCCGTGGCCGGACTGATCGTGCTCGGAAGCTCCGTGGATGCCGATACCTACGTGCTCGCCCTGCCGGTGGCCACCAGTCATGACGGCATTGCCCTGGTGGCCTTCATCGGCGGGCTGTCGGCGGCCACGGCCATGGTCATCATCGAGACGGTGGCGCTGTCCATCATGGCCTGCAACAACTTGGTGATGCCCTATCTGCTGTCGCGTCTCACCACCGATCAACCGCCCTACGAGAACATGGGCCAGATGCTGTTGCTCATCCGGCGGGCGGCCATCGTGGTAATACTGGCCATGGCCTACAGTTATTACCGCATGGCCGGAGCCTCGGAAGCGCTTGCGCAGACGGGACTGCTGTCCTTCGCCGCGGTGGCGCAGTTCGCTCCGGCCTTTTTCGGAGGTCTGGTCTGGCGGCGGGCCACGGCGGCCGGGGCCATGGCGGGCATCGGTGTCGGCTTCGCGATCTGGGTCTACACGCTGCTGCTGCCTTCGTTTGCGGACTCGGGATGGATCTCCGCCTCCTTCATCGAAGATGGTCCTTTCGGACTGGCCTTCCTGCGGCCCCGGATGCTGTTCAATCTGCAGTTCGATCCGCTGACCCATGGGGTGCTGTGGTCGCTGGGGCTCAATCTGCTGGCCTGGGTGGCGGTCTCGCTGGCGACCCGCGTGACGCCGGCGGAGCGGCTGCAGGCGGCCTCCTTCGTCTCCGCGGAGCCGCCGCCTTCGTCCACCTCCTTCCGCCTGTGGCGAACCTCGGTTCCCGTGGCCCAGTTGCAAAGCACGGTGGCGCGCTATCTTGGAGAGGAGCGGGCGCAGCGCTCCTTTGCCGAATATGCCGAACGGCACGGCCTGACCCTGAAGCCGGAAGACGAGGCGGACATCAATCTGCTGAGATTCGCCGAGCATCTGCTGGCCTCGGCAGTCGGAGCGGCGTCCTCGCGGCTGGTGCTTGCCCTGCTGCTGGAACAGGTCAGCCCTGACCGGCGGGGCGCCCTGCAGCTTCTGGACGATGCCTCGGCGGCCATCCAGTACAACCGCGATCTGCTGCAATCGGCCATCGACCACGTGCGGCAGGGCATCGGCGTGTTCGATCGCAATTACAACCTGATCTGCTGGAACCGCCAGTTCCGGGCCCTGCTGCGTCTGCCGCCGGACATGGGGCGGGTTGGCGTGCCGCTGGAGGAAATCCTGCGTGCGGTGGTGCGCACCGCCTGTCCCTCGGAGCCGGAAGACGAAGCGCTGGCCCGGCGGCTGGTATGCATCACGGAAACTTTTGAACCCTATCAGGAGCGTTTCGAAACCGACGGTACTGTGCTGGAAGCCCGTGCCTCCCGCATGCCTGACGGCGGCGTGGTGATCACCTTCGCCGACATTACCAAGCGGGTGCTGGCGGCGGAAGCGCTGCAGATGGCCAACGAGCTTCTGGAGAAGCGGGTGGAGGAGCGCACTGCGGAGCTGATGCGGCTCAATCGCGAACTGGCACAGGCCAAGGCGGAAGCCGAGAAGGCCAATCTGGACAAGACGCGCTTCATCGCCGCTGCCTCTCACGATATTCTTCAGCCGCTCAATGCGGCGCGGCTGTTCACGTCCACGCTCGTCGAACAGTCGCAGGGGCGGGATCCCCTGGCGCGCAACATCGACGCCTCGCTGGAATCGGTGGAGGAGATTCTCACTGCGCTGCTCGACATTTCGCGATTTGACGCTGGCGCTCGCAAGCCTGAATATTCGGAGTTTCCCATTGATGACATTCTGCTGCCGTTGGCCCGGGAATTCGCCCCCTTGGCAGAGGGCAAGGGGTTGCGGTTGCGGGTGGTGCCGTGCGGGCTGTGGGTGCGCTCCGACCGTCGCCTGCTGCGGCGTGCGTTGCAGAATCTGGTTTCCAATGCCATCAAGTACACCCGCTCCGGCAAGGTGCTGATCGGCTGTCGGCGTTGGGGGGATTCGGTGCGGCTGGAAGTGCACGACACCGGCCCCGGCATCCCGGAGGACAAGCGGGAACTGATCTTCCGCGAATTCGAGCGGCTGCGGGATGATGCCGGGCGGGAGCCCGGCCTCGGTCTCGGACTTTCCATTGTCGAGCGCATCTCGCGGGTGCTGGGCCATGCACTCGATCTGCGTTCTCGGGTCGGGCGCGGGACCATATTTTCGATCACCGTACCGCAGGCCAGTGCCGTAGGCAGCGAGGAGCGCACCGCGCAGAAGGAGCACGCACCGCAGACGGAGAAGACCACCCGGCCGGCTACGGTGCTGGTGGTGGACAACGAGCCGGCGATCCTCGAAGGCATGTCGAAGCTGCTTGGCGGCTGGGGGTGCGAGGTGATCCGTGCCGCAACTGGCGCACAGGCGGCTGCGGCGCTGCGCGAGCGGGAAGGTGACATCGGGCTGGTGATCGCCGACTATCACCTGGATGACGAGGATGGCCTTGGTGTCATCGAGACGCTGCGAGCGCTGGCCGGCTGGCCCCTGCCGGCCATCCTGATCACCGCCGACCGCTCGCGCGAGGTGCAGGAATCGGCCCGCAGCCATGACGTGACCTATCTGCGCAAGCCGGTGAAGCCGGCCGCTCTGCGCGCCGTCATGAACCGCATCTGCCCCATCGCCCGGCGGCCGGCCGCGGAATAGGACGGATGTCGCATGCCGGCCTTCAAGCGTCCGGGGCTTTCTCCGTCTCGTCCAGATCCAGATTGACGATGCGTTCGCCGCGGCGGGCGATCTTTTCCGAGGACACGAGCAGCTTGTCCACCTCGTCAGCGGTGCGGCCGAAGAAACGCTGCAGATCCAGTGCTCTGCTGCGCAACCGTTCCACGTCCTCCAGCAGCAGCCCCACCTCCCGGCGGATCATCCCTGCCGCCTCGCGCATGCGGGCGTCCCGATAGAGAGACTGCATGGTCTGGATCATCAGCATGAGCACGTTGGGCGATGCCAGAACGACGCGGGCCTTGTGGGCCTTCTGAACGAGGTCCGGATGGTTTTCGTGAATTTCCGCGTAGACGGATTCGGAAGGCACGAACATGATTGCCGTCTCGTGGGTTTCGCCGGGGATCAGGTATTTCGTGGAGATGTCGCGGATGTGCCGGGTGACGTCGGTGCGCAGGCGCTGCGTCGCCTCCTTTCTTGTCCGTTTGTCCGCAGCGCGGCGCAGAGCCTCGAAGGCCTCGAGGGGAAACTTGGCGTCCACCACGATCTTCAGATCGCTGCCCGGCAGGCGGATCAGGCAGTCGGGCCGTGCTCCGCCGGGCAGGGCGGGCTGGAACTCGTAGGCGGAGGCCGGCAGGGCGTCGGAGATGATGGCTTCCATGCGCGCCTGTCCGAAGGCGCCGCGGGCCTGCTTGTCGGACAGGATCCTCTGGAGGGTGAGAACCTCTCCGGAAAGGGTGTCGATGGTGGCCTGTGCGCGGTCGATGACGGCCAGACGCTCCGACAGTTGCCGAAGGTGCTCGGAAGTGCGCTCCGCCTGTTCCTGCAGTCCCTGGCCGACACGCAGCGATACGGTGTCCAGCCGCTCGGCGAGCAGACGGGCGATATGAGCGTCGCGAGCCGAGGCAGTCTCCGCCTGCTGGCGCAGCTGACCGGTCATCTCGGAAAGCTGCCGTTCCAGCATCCGCAGGCGCTCCTCGCCGGTCCGCCGGTGCAGCCGGTTGGCGCGCCAGGTGGATAGCAGCACCAGCAGGAGCAGCAGGACGATGGCGGCCAGCAGGCCGGCGGCGAGCAGATCGCGGCCCACGGACAGCTGTCCGATCCGGAACAATGTCGCATCGGGAGACATGGGCGGAATGTAGCGTGATTCGCCGCCCGGAAAGAATGAAAAGGGAACATGCGGTTCCCCTTTCATCCAAAGCAGTTTGATGACGTGCGCGGCAGGCAGGCAACCTGCGTCCCGGCTATTCCTCGTCGTCCGGCTTGATGGCCGGGATGATGTCGTCGACAGGTGCGCCCTCGTCGTCGGTTTCCAGGAAGGTGTCGTCGGAGGGATCCACGCTGACTTCCACGTCGCCAAGGTCCACATCGGCCACGGCGGCGGCCTCGTCCACATCCTCGGCGGCCACCTCGTCCGTGGCCACCGGCTCGTCGACCACCACCTCGGGTTCCGGCGCGGCTTCCTCGGGCTTGTCCGCCATCTGATCCTGCTTGGACGGCAGGATGGGCTCCACGGTGAACTTTTCGTGGCAGCTCGGGCATTCGATGGGGTTCTTGTTCAGGTCATAGAAGCGCGTGCCGCATGCAGGGCATGTGCGCTTCGTTCCAAGGCTTGCGTCAACCACGTCTTGATCCTCAGGTTGATGGCGGGTGGCCGGCGGGCCGTGGCTCCTGACCTGCCACCCGGGCATTTACGGCTGATGAAAAACGGAACTTCGGCTTCCCATGCCATGGAGCTTGCGGCTTGTCAAAAGCAAAACGCCGTGGCGGGAGGTTGCGGTGACAGGAGGCTTGCGGTGTGCTAGCACTCGCGCCGCGAGGTTTTGAATTCATGATAGCGGAACTGGATTGCTCCATGTCTCTTCCCCTGCAGGCCCGTCGCTCGGAGAATCTTTCCGGCAATGTCCGGGTTCCGGGCGACAAGTCGATCTCTCACCGGGCGGTGATGCTCGGGGCCCTGGCCGTCGGCGAAACGGTGATCGAGGGTCTTCTGGAATCGGCCGATGTGATCCGCACCGTTCAGGCGATGGCGGCACTGGGGGCGCGGGTGGAACGTCATCAGGACGGCAGCTGGCACGTCACCGGCTGCGGCGTCGGCGGCTTCGCCCAGCCGGAGGGCACCATCGACTTCGGCAACTCCGGTACCGGCGTGCGACTGGCGGCGGGGCTGGTGGCCACGACGCCGATCCGGGTGATCTTCACCGGAGACGAGTCCCTCTCCCGCCGGCCCATGGGGCGCATCGTGGAACCGCTGGTGAAGTTTGGAGCAAGGATCGATACCGCACCGGGCGGCACCCTGCCGATGCGCATCATCGGGGCGGCCGACCCGGTACCGGTGGAATACGAGCTGCCGGTTCCTTCCGCACAGGTGAAGTCGGCGGTGTTGCTGGCCGGGCTGAACGTGCCGGGCGAGACGACGGTGATTGAGCCGGTGGCGACCCGTGATCATACCGAACGCATGCTGCGCGCCTTCGGGGCCGACATCCGCGAGGAAATGACGGAGAAGGGCCGGCGCATCACGGTGCGCGGCGAGAAGGAGCTGAAGGCCTGCGCGATCACGGTTCCGGGGGATCCCTCTTCGGCCGCCTTTCCACTGGCGGCGGCGGTGATCTGCCCCGGCTCCGCGGTGACGGTGGAGAACGTTCTGCTCAATCCCACCCGTACCGGGCTGATCGAGACGTTGCACGAGATGGGTGCGGAATTGCGGATTCTGGAGCCGCGCAATTCCGGTGGCGAGATCATCGGCAACGTGGCGGCGGCTACGTCGTCCCTGAGGGGTGTCGTGGTGCCGGCGCGGCGGGCTCCGTCCATGATCGACGAATACCCGGTGCTGGCCGCCATCGCTGCCTTTGCGGAAGGCACGACCCGCATGGAGGGGCTGGCCGAGCTGCGGGTGAAGGAAAGCGACCGGCTGGCCGCCGTGGCGGAGGGCCTTGCGGCCTGCGGCGTGACGGTGCGGGCCGGCGAGGACTGGCTGGAGGTCGACGGCACCGGCGGGGCACCGGTGCCGGGCGGTGCGGTGGTGCGTACGCACATGGATCACCGCATCGCCATGGCGTTCCTGGTGCTGGGGCTGAACGCGGAGGCGCCCGTGAGGGTGGACGATGGCGAGATGATCACTACGTCGTTCCCGCAGTTCGTGCCACTGATGTGCGGACTGGGCGCGGATATCGAGGAGCTGCGGGAGGAAGCATGATCATCGCCATCGACGGGCCCGCGGCGGCCGGGGAGGGGACGCTGGCACGACGCATCGCGGAGCATTACAGCTTGCGCTATCTGGATACCGGGGCGCTCTACCGGGCCGTCGGGCTGGCGGTGATGCTGGCCGGCGGCAACCCTGAAGATGCGGCGGCGGCGGAAGCCGCAGCGCGGAACCTGGATCCGGCGCTGATGGAACATCCCGATCTGCGGGCGGCGGGAACCGGTGTGGCGGCCTCCAAGGTGGCGGCCGTGCCTGGCGTGCGCGCGGCGCTGCTGGATTTTCAGCGAGCCTTCGCCGCACAGCCTCCCGGTGCGGTGCTGGACGGGCGGGACATCGGCACGGTGGTCTGTCCGGATGCCGAGG
>JAJRRY010000131.1 GCA_024279095.1 Alphaproteobacteria bacterium | reverse complement strand
TCACAACCTTGTATCTAGAGTAATTTGAGGCTACACCGCCAGCTACAAGAGATGCATATATGATATTCATATTTGCCTTAGCATTTGCCATTCTATATCCAATGGCTTTCGATCTTATATTTTTTAACGCATTCTTGAGAAATCCATCTGACATGTCGTTTAATAATTTTCTTGCTATATTTCCATAGGCTGCCTTTCTTACATCAAAGAATTTTTTAGATACATCTGCCCTTATTCCAACAGCTTCATATAAAACATTTGTCCAAATATTTTTGCATATGTAATATAAAGTTCTTTTTCACTTTTGTGAGCCCATGTTTTTATTAAAGCATCAAATCTTTCTGGAAATACATCATCATTAAGCGCATCGTACCTACATGAGCAATCACTTCTTTTTTTGTTATTTAATATGCACTTTGATATAAATACTTCTTTATGTGGATTTTTTAGGCATGGTGATATATCTCCACCAGAGAGCATGCATGCGAAAATATCTTTCATTTTATTATTATATTTATCAGAGTAATATATAAATATACCTGCTGATGTTATCGTTACTGATAGAGTCGATATTAATAAATATAAAGCATATTTCTTCATTATTTCCCTCGCATACAAAATAAATGATACTGTACTCAGGAGATTGGACTTGTTTGTTTCATGTTTCCCCTATCATCTATTCTTTACCACGTGCCCGTAGTGTGTCAACCTCTGCGAGCGGGTCCCGATCTCCACCTGTGGAGAAGGAGAAAACTCTGAGTTCATGGGTGGAACTCCCTGCAACAGCAGTGCAATGGAATGTCGAGGGAAGGGATCTCCTCCCACACACACGGCAGGTAGTGGCAAGCCCCACCAGCAGACTGCCCCCCGTCATTGCCGAGCTTGACCCTGCAATCCAGCGTGACAACCTTCTACGATCACCGCACTGGATGCCCGGGTCAAGCCCGGGCATGACGTGGGGGGGGACGGGTGGCGCTGTGGGCCGGGGAGGGCTTTCAATTCCTCCCCGAACGTTTTCTGATTGTTGAATCAGGGGCCTGCTGCCATGGCATGAAGTGTTCCGGCGGGGGGCGCAAATTCCCACCGACGTGAGGCGCAGGGTTCGCATGTGTGTCCCCTACAACTCCCCCTCCATGTATTCCGGCAGCCAGTGTTGCCAGGCGGTTTTCAGGTCGGAGACGGGGATGTCGGCCACGTCGGCGAGGCGCAGGGTCGTGCCCGTCACTTCGCCGATGCGCATGGCGGGGACCTGCGCCGTGTCGGCCAAGGCAATGATACGCTCGGCGTTTTCCGGCGTGCAGGTCACCACGTAGCGGGCCTGATCCTCGGCGAAGAGGGGGATGTGGGCCGGGCCCGGCGGCAGCATGTCGATGGTGCAGCCAATGCCGGAAGCAATCGCCATGTCGGCCAGCGCCAGGGCGAGGCCGCCGTCGGAGATGTCGTGCACGGCGGTGAACAGCCCGCCCCGGATGCCCTCGCGCACGAAGTCGCCGTGGCGTTTCTCGCGCTCCAGATCCACCGGCGGCGGGGCGCCTTCCTCGCGGCCTAGCACCTCGCGCAGGTAGATGCTCTGGCCGAGCTGGGTGCCGTGGCCGCCGATCAGCAGGATGACGTCCCCTTGCGCCTTGAACGAAATGGTGGCCATCCGCCGCCAGTCGGGCATGACGCCGACGCCGCCGATGGTGGGCGTGGGCAGGATGGCGCGGCCGTTGGTCTCGTTGTAGAGGGAGACGTTGCCGGAGACGACGGGGAAGTCGAGCTTGCGGCAGGCTTCGCCGATGCCCTTGATGGCCATAACGAACTGGCCCATGATCTCGGGCTTTTCCGGGTTGCCGAAGTTGAGGTTGTCGGTCACCGCCAGCGGCTGCGCGCCGACGGCGCTCAGGTTCCGCCAGCATTCGGCCACCGCCTGCTTGCCGCCTTCAAACGGGTCGGCCTCCACGTAGCGCGGGGTGACGTCACAGGTCACGGCGATGGCCTTGCCGTTCTCGTGGACGCGGATCACTGCCGCGTCACCGCCGGGGATCTGCGCCGTGTTGGCCTGCACCAGATAGTCGTACTGCTCCCAGATCCAGCGCTTGTCGCACATGTCGGGGCAGGAGATCATCTTCAGCAGCGCCGCCCCGTAGTCCTCCGGCTCCGGCACGTCCTCCGGCCGCAGCGGGGCAGGGGGCTCAGGCTCCACCCATGGGCGGTCGTATTCCGGGGCCTCGTCGCCCAGCTCCTTGATGGGCAGGTCGGCCACCTCGTCTCGATGATGGATGATGCGGAAGCGCAGGTCGTCCGTGGTGCGGCCGACGATGGCGAAATCCAGATCCCACTTGCGGAAGATGCTCTCCGCCAGTTCGCGCTTCTCCGGCTTCAGGACCATGAGCATGCGCTCCTGGGACTCCGAAAGCATCATCTCGTAGGCGCTCATGCCCGCCTCGCGCTGCGGCACGCGGTCGAGATCGAGCTCGATGCCGAGATTGCCCTTCGCGCCCATCTCCACGGCGGAGCAGGTCAGGCCGGCGGCGCCCATGTCCTGAATGGCGATGACACAGTCGTTCTCGTAGAGCTCCATGCAGGCCTCCATGAGGCACTTCTCGGTGAAGGGGTCGCCCACCTGCACCGTGGGGCGCTTCTGCTCCGCGTCGTCAGAGAACTCGGCGGAGGCCATGGTGGCCCCGCCCATGCCGTCGCGACCCGTCTTGGCGCCCAGATAGACTACCGGCAGGCCCACGCCTTCGGCCTTCGAGTAGAAAATGCGGTCCGCGTCGGCCAGCCCCACGGCCATGGCGTTCACAAGGATGTTGCCGTCATAGCGAGTGTGGAAATTCACCTCGCCGGCCACCGTCGGAACACCGAAGCAGTTGCCATATCCGGCGATGCCGGCCACCACGCCGGAAACCAGATGGCGCGTCTTCGGATGTTCCGGGCTTCCGAAACGCAGGGCGTTGAGCGCCGCGATGGGCCGCGCGCCCATGGTGAACACGTCGCGCAGGATACCGCCGACACCGGTCGTGGCGCCCTGATAGGGCTCGATGTAGGAGGGATGGTTGTGGCTCTCCATCTTGAAGACTACCGCCTGCCCGTCGCCGATGTCCACCACGCCGGCGTTCTCGCCCGGCCCCTGGATCACCCACGGGGCCTTCGTCGGCAGTGTACGCAGCCACTTCTTGGAGGACTTGTAGGAGCAGTGCTCGTTCCACATGGCCGAAAAGATGCCCAGCTCGGTGAAGGTGGGCTCGCGGCCGATGATCTCCAGGATGTGCCGATATTCGTCCTCGGTGAGACCGTGCTCGGCGATCAGCTCCGGAGTGATGGGTATCTCGTTGGGGATGGTCATGGCTGCTCAGGCTGCTATGTGATGAACCGTAGTGTGCGGAAGGTGCCTGTTGCAGGCGCATGGAGAATAACACGTGCCATGTCCATCATTGCTCTCCTGCTTATCGAGGGCACAGGCATGCTTGCTGCCGGAAGGGGATTGTATCCCCTTCCGGAACGTTTCAGGTAGTGGCCGCATGTGCTGGCGTTGGCTGATAGGCCGGAAACGTTCGGGAAGAGGTTGGAAACCCCTTCCCGCTAGAAGTTTCCCTGCCTCCCGCTGTGCGTCATTGCCGGGTACCCGCTTTCGCGGACACAGGCCTGTCTGGCGATCCAGAGCCGCGAACGCTGGTGTTTTCGACAACTGCCCGCTGGTGGATACCTGGGGCAGACCCGGGCATGACGAGGAGAGAGACGGCACAGTCTGCTGGCACATGGCGTTCATGCTACCACCTCCTGCACGATGGATTCGAAAAGCGGAAGGCATTCCGTTCCGCCGTGTAGGTCCTCCACGCGGTCTTCCGGGTGGGGCATCATGCCGATGACGTTGCCGCGTTCGTTCATGATGCCGGCGATGTCGTTGATCGAGCCGTTGGGATTGGTGCCCTCCGCATAGCGGAAGACGACGCGGCCTTCGCCTTCCAGCCGTTTCAGCGTTTCCTCGTCGGCGAAGTAGTTGCCGTCATGATGGGCCACGGGGCAGGGGAGCACGTCGCCCCTTTTCATCCGCTTGGTGAAGAAGGTGGCATCGTTCTCCACCTTCAGCCGTACCGTGCGGCAGACGAACTTCAGCCCCGCATTGCGCATCAGGGCGCCGGGCAGAAGGCCGCTCTCGGTGAGGATCTGGAACCCGTTGCAGACGCCCAGCACGCGCACGCCGCGCCCGGCCGCCTCCACCACTGCCTTCATGACCGGCGAGCGTGCCGCGATGGCTCCGGCGCGCAGGTAGTCGCCATAGGAAAAGCCGCCGGGGATGACCACGAGGTCGGTGCCCTGCGGAAGTTCCGTCTCGGTATGCCAGACGGGAACCGGGCGCGCGCCGGTGGCGATCTCCAGCGCCCGTGCCATGTCCGGGTCGCGGTTGATGCCGGGGAAGAGAAGGAGTGCCGATTTCATGCCCGCCTCACTCCCCGATCTCGATCTCGTAGTCCTCGATGACGGTGTTGGCGAGCAGCTTCTCGCACATGTCCCGGACGCGCTCGCGTGCCGCGGCGGGATCGGCATCGTCCAGCTCCAGGGTGATCAGCTTGCCCTGCCGGACTTCGCCCACGCCGGAGAACCCGAGCGCGGAGAGGGCATGTTCGATGGCCTTGCCCTGAGGGTCGAGAACGCCCTGCTTGAGCATGATGCGGACGGTGGCCTTCATGGTGTCATCGCTCCTTCGTGCGTATCGGTGAACGGGCCTCAGCCCTTGACCAGTTTCGGCTTGGGATGCGGGCCGCCCGAGCCGTTGCCGTTGATGAGCCCCAGACGGCGGGCCACCTCGGTGTAGGCGTCCACCAGGCCGCCCATGTCGCGGCGGAAGCGGTCCTTGTCCAGCTTCTCGCCGGTCTTCATGTCCCACAGGCGGCAGGAATCGGGGCTGATCTCGTCGGCCAGCACGGTGCGCACCATGCCGTCGGGCATGTACTCGCGGCCGAACTCGATCTTGAAGTCCACCAGCCGGATGCCGATGCCGGCGAAGAGGCCGGTGAGGAAATCGTTGATGCGGATGGTGAGCTGCACGATGTCGTCCAGCTCGCGTGGCGTGGCCCAGTTGAAGGCGGTGATGTGCTCCTCCGCCACCAGCGGATCGCCCAGCGCGTCGTCCTTGAAACAGTACTCGATGATGGAGCGGGGCAGGGGCTCGCCCTCCTTCAGGCCGAGCCGCTTGCAGATGGAGCCGGCGGCGACGTTGCGCACGATCACCTCCAGCGGGATGATCTCTACCTTGCGCACCAGCTGCTCGCGCATGTTCAGGCGCTTGATGAAGGCGGTGGGAATGCCGATCTCGCCAAGGCGCGTGAAGATGTATTCGGAGATGCGGTTGTTGAGGACGCCCTTGCCCTCGATGACCTCGAATTTCTCGCCGTTGAAGGCCGTGGCGTCGTCCTTGAAGTGGACGACCAGCGTGCCGGGCTCCGGCCCTTCATAGAGAATCTTGGCCTTGCCCTCGTAGAGGCGTCTGCCTTTCTGGCTCATCGGAAAAATCCCTGGATGGTCATGACCTGCGCCACATATAGGCCCAAATCCCCGCGAAATCGAGTACTGCGCCCACCCGAGCCGGGTCGGGGGCGGAGGTTTTCAACGAATCTTTTGCCGCATGGCATCGATTTGCGGATTGCACGGCCGGACGGGCGCGGTTATGTGTGATTCAGCCAATCCTCTTTTCGTTGCGAGGCAGGAGCAAAGATGACTGACGGATTCGACGACCGCAAGAAGGCGTACGAGGAGAAGTTCGCCCATGACGAAGCGCTACGCTTCAAGGCGGAGGCTCGGCGCAACAAGCTTCTCGGACTATGGGTGGCCGAACTGCTCGGGCTTTCCGGTGCCGAGGCGGAAGCCTATGCAAAGGAAGTCGTCATGGCCGATCTCGAGGAGCCGGGATCGGAAGATGTTTTCCGCAAGGTGCGCGCGGATCTGGATGCCAAGGGCGTCGACATTTCCGACCATCGTATCCGCCATCGCATGGAGGAGCTTCTGGTCGAGGCCATGGAGCAGATCAAGAACGAGACCTGATGGAAAACGGGGACGCGGCAGCCATCGACATGGCCCGGGAGCGGGCGCTTGAACGGATCGTCGATCTGACGCTGGCCGCCGGTTCCGTCGGAGCCGTCACGGACAAGTACTTCACCCATACCGCAACCGTGGTGCGTCGCACAGGCGATGCCCGCGTGACTTATGCCGTCTTTCTTCGGCGCCGGGTGCTGGCAGCCCTGGCGCCGGCGGAGCGGCTGCTGCGCAGGCTGGTGCCGGATGCCGAGGTGCATCGGTTCCAGGACGAGGGGGCTGTCGTGCCCGCCGAGCGCAAGTTGATGGAAATCAGCGGGCGTTTCTCCGAGCTTTCCGAAATGGAAACACTGCTGCTCCAGATGGTCGGGTTGCCCTGCGTCTGTGCAGAGAATGCCCGGCAGATGTGCCTTGCGGTGCCGTATGCTGCCTTCATGGACATGCATGCCCGCCATGCCGCCGGACCGCAGATGAACCTGCTGGCCTCCTATGGTGCGGCGGTCGGCTCGCGGCGGGCGCAGGCGGAAGGTGCGAAAGGATTCATCGGTTCCTCGCAGGGCCTTACGGCACCTTTCTTTGGCCGGGAAAAGGGCATGGGCACCATGCCGCACTCTCTTGTCGGCTATGCCGGCGGAGATGTGCTGGAGGCCCTGAAGATGTTCGCCTGCGAGATTCCGGATGTGCGCAATCTCGTAGCTCTCGTGGATTACGAGGGCAGGGAGGTGGACGACGCCCTGCGATGTGCGGAATGGTTCTATCACAAGGCTCGGCTGCACGAGCAGAACCGCACGTTCGGTGTGCGGCTGGATACGCATGGCGGACGGTTCTGTCAGGGGCTGGACTACGAGCGATCCGTGGATACTGTCGGCGAATGGCTGGGGGTGAAGGGTGAATACGCCATTGTCGAGCAGGTACTCGGGGAGCGTGCGTCGGCCCTCGACACGGACAGCATTCTTGTGGATCGCGTGCGTCGGCATCTGTTCGGAGCAGGGGTTTCGGCGGCCGCTATCATCCACATGCGCAAGGCACTGGATGCCGCCGGATTCCCGGAAGCGACCATCATTGCCTCTTCTGGCTTCGGGCCGCAGAAATGCCACGTGATCGGTGCGGTGCGGGCACCGGTGGATATGATCGGTACCGGCTCCTTTCTGCCTGGAAAATATCATGAGACCTATGCCACTGCTGACGTCATCGCCTACGATAGCAGGGGGCGCGTCAAGACGGGGCGGGAGTTTCTGCTGAAACAGGCGAAATAGAGCCGGCTTTCCGCTTTGCCGCTCACATTCCTGTTACGAATTATAATCATTTTTAAGACTGTCACGATTGGCGGTTGTGCTAGCCTCCTTTCTGTGTTCACATCGTGAGCGGGCAAACAGGCGAGCTGGGGGTGGCGGGTGAGTATTGTTGCGGGAGATTTGAGAAACATGTTCGGCAAGGCACTGCGAGGCCTCATGGCACTGGCCGGAGGGCTGGTATTTCTGACTTCCCTTTCGGTGGCACATGCCAAGGCAAGGGTCGTGGCTCACATCGACCTCACGACGCAACGGATGACCGTCACGGTGGACGGTCGTCACTATGGCACGTGGAAAGTTTCCACGGCGCGGCGGGGGTATCGCACGCCCCGTGGCACCTTTCGGCCCAAGATTCTCAAACGCATGCACTATTCGCGCAAGTACGACAATGCACCGATGCCGTATTCGGTCTTTTTCCTGGGGGGATATGCCATTCACGGCACCAACGCGATTTCGCGTCTTGGCAGACCGGCATCCCATGGCTGCATCCGCCTGCATCCCCGGCATGCGGCAGAGCTCTTTTCTCTCATCAGGCGCTATGGAAAGCGCAATACGGTCATCCGCATCACCGGATCGCCGCGCTACTACACGCCGAAGCGTACCTACAAGCGCAAGACCTACAGGAAACGCCGGACCTATCGGCAGAGAACGAATCTGAGCAGGGACGGAGAATTGCGTCAGGAACGCCGTTTCCGGATTGTCGAGGCGGATGGACGGCGGTATCTGGATCTGCCGGGGCTGGGCGAGGAGCTCGAGGATGCGATCCTGAAGATCTACCGTTGAGACCACAACGATTTTTCGGAAAGGGGCCGGAATTTTCCGGCCTCTTTTCATGGCGACTCGCAGCAGGACTGTGCAATCCGCAGGTCAGACGCGGCGAGCCAGCTGCTCCGGCGTCCAGCGTGGTTCGCGCTTGAGTTTCAGACGCTTCTCGAACATGGGAATGATCTGATCGGCCCGGTCCACCGCGTCGAAACGCACCTCGGTGGATGAACGGAAGAAACCTTCCTCGCGCATGTGTTCGATCAGCTGGAGAAGCGGATTCCAGTAGCCGGCAATGTTGGCCAGTATGATAGGCTTCACGTGCTGGCCAAGCTGCGCCCACGTGGAAATCTCCACCAGTTCCTCCAGCGTTCCAATGCCGCCGGGCAGGGCGCAGAAGCCGTCCGACTGCTCGAACATGCTCATCTTGCGCTCGTGCATGTTGGCGGTGACGATCAGCTCGTTCACGCCCTCCAGCATGATCTCCTCGCGAATGAGGAATTCCGGAATGATGCCGGTGACGTGGCCGCCGGCCTCCAGGCAGGCTTTTGCAACCTTACCCATGAGGCCCAGGGAGCCGCCACCGTACACGAGTCCTATGCCCGCCTCCGCCAGTGCACGGCCGAGATGGCGCGCAGCTTCCGCATAGGCAGGGTCGCGGCCTGGAGACGAGCCACAGTAGACACAGAGCTTGCGTTCGTGATTCGCAGAGTTCATGGACGTTCCTCATACACGATCCGGCATGCATGACAAGATGTCCGAAGATGTTTTCCCGGGGAGTGATGCCCGTCCCGTGTCTTCCGCACATTGTTGCAATATCCCTGTATAAGTGCGAAAACGCCCACGGATGGCCATGTGGAGAACAGGATCATGAGGAAGGCACTTCCGGTTTTTATCGGTGGCGCGCTGGTGTCGGCCGCAGCTCTGGCGGCCGTGCTCTACTGGCGGGGCAGCGATGTCCCCAGCGGACTGACCGCCTTGAAGCAGACGGTACGCCAGGCAATGCCGAAATCCGGTGAAAGGATGCCCGAAGCCGGAGGTGCCGGGGAAGCCGGGGGGCGTGCCACCGGGAGCCAATCGGAAGAAGCCGCAAGGTCTGCATCATCCGGTCCCGGGAAGGTTGCTGAGGGTGAGTCGAAAACGGCGGAGATGCCCCCTCCGTCTTCGCAGGCCAGTGCACCCGAAGCGGCAAGAAAGGGTGCAGAAGTCTCGAAAGTACCGGATGGCCGGAAAGCGAAGGCCGTGCCACAGGACATGAAAGGCAAGGGCCCGGCAGTCGCACCCGCTTTCGACATCGTGCGTGTGGAAAAGGATGGCAACGTCGTGGTTGCCGGACGCGCCCGGCCGAAAGCGAAGGTTCAGGTGCTGCTCGATGGTGAAGTGCTGGGCGAGATCACTGCTGATGAACGTGGCGAGTGGGTCTTTGTGCCCGAACGCCCCCTTCCCGCAGGACCGCATGAAATGGCGATCCGTGTTCTGCAGGATGGGCAGGTGCTGATGTCTCCTCAGACCGTCACACTGGCTGTGCCGGAGCGCAAGGACAAGGGCGCGCTCGTGGTGCTGGCAGAACCGGACAAGCCGTCGCGCGTCTTGCAGAAACCGCAAGAGATGGCCAAGGTCGCCCCCGAGAAGCCGTCTGCGGACAGCCCCATGAAGAAACCGGAAAAGGTGGAGGCGGCAGCCGGCAGGGAAGCTGTTTCCGCTCCGAAGGTGGCAACGAAGGCGGAGGTCCTGAAAAAAGCGGCCGCGGCAGCGTCCTCAGGCGGTGTGCGGCTCATTCTCCAGACAGTGGACTATGACGAGAAGGGCGACATCTTCTTTACCGGCCGTGCGAATCCCGGCCAGACCGTGCGTCTTTACGTGGACAACCACCATCTGGGTGATGCTGTAGCCGATGCGAATGGCGACTGGTCATGGAAGGGTTCGCGGCAGATCGAACCGGGCGTCCATCGCCTGCGCGTGGACAGGGTGCTGCCCAACGGCAAGGTGGTGGAACGCATAGAGCTGCCGTTCATGCGTGCGGAGGCTGCGCAGGTCGCCGCCTTGAAGGCTCAGGCCGAGAAAGAGGAACAGGAGGCGACTGTTGCAGGGGGTAGCACCAGGGCCACGCCTCCGGAAGCCACCTCGACTCAGGCTGCCGCTCCGCAGCAATCCGGAATGGCCAAGGAAAGAATGGCGAAGATGGAGGGCTCTGCAGACGGTATGACCGACAAGACCGGCATGGCTGCTGGCAAAGACGTTCCTCCCTCGCGAGTCATCATCCAGCCAGGGGACAACCTGTGGACCATCGCCCGCCATATCTATGGCCGCGGTATCCAGTACACCATCATCTACGAGGCAAACCGCGATCAGATCCGTGATCCGGACCTGATCTATCCCGGCCAAGTGTTCACCACGCCGAAAGCGGAATGACGTGTCCGGCCGATCTCTGCCGGCAAGCTCTTCCACATGGCGGAGGAGCAGCGGGAAAGGCGCGTTCCGGGGCTTGTACACGGACTGGGGGCGTTCTAAGTCTGTTGCATGCCCAGACCATCAGCCACAGCCTTGCCGGAAGATGCCGACAGCGGCCCCGGAATGAGCCAGCTCGAGACCTTGCGCGAGCTGATGCCCTGGTTGTGGCCGAAGGACAATCCCGGCGTACGGCTTCGGGTGGCGCTGGCACTGGCCTCGCTCATTCTGGCCAAGGCCATCACGGTGTCCGTGCCTTTCTTCTACAAACATGCGGTGGACCTGCTGTCGGAGAAAGGAGCACCGCAGAGTGTGCTCGTGCCCGTCTTTCTGGTAATCGCTTACGGCATCGGCCGAATCCTGATGGTGGCCTTCGCCCAGCTGCGCGACTGGCTTTTTGCCGAGGTGGGGCAGGGGGCGGTGCGCAAGCTGGCCGATCTGGCCTTCCGCCATCTCCATGCCCTGCCGCTGCGCTATCACCTGCGCCGGCGCACCGGCGCCCTGTCGCGCATCGTGGAGCGCGGCACACGGGGCATTGAGGTCATCCTGCGTTTCGCTCTCTTCAATTCCATCCCTACCGCCATAGAAATTCTGCTGGTGCTGGGCATTCTGATGACGCGCTTCGGCTGGCGTCATGCGCTGGTGCTGGCGGTCACCATTACCGCCTATGTGGCTTTCACCTACACCGTCACGGAATGGCGCACGCGGGTGCGACGGCAGATGAACGCCGCCGATCAGGACGCATCCGGCAAGGCGGTAGATTCTCTGCTGAACTACGAAACGGTCAAGTACTTCAACAACGAGGAGCACGAGGCACGCCGTCATGACCGGGCCATGGCTAGCTATGAGGAAATGGCCATAACTACCTCGAAATCCCTTGCTCTGCTCAACGCCGGGCAGGCGGCGATCTTCACCGCGGGCCTTACGGTGGTGATGATCATGACGGCGCTGGACGTGCAGGCGGGCCGTGCGACAGTGGGCGATTTCGTCATGGCCAATGCCCTGCTCATCCAGCTCTCGATGCCGCTGAATTTCCTCGGCTCGGTCTACCGCGAGATCAAGCAGGGACTGATCGACATCGAGGCCATGTTCCGGCTGCTGAGGAAGGAGCCGGAGATCGTCGACGTGCCCGGCGCTCCGGATCTGCACGTGGAGCATGGCGAGGTGCGCTTCGAGGATGTGCGCTTCGCCTACGATGAAGACCGGGAAATCCTGCATGGCATAAGCTTCATCGTTCCGGCAGGACGGAAGGTGGCCATCGTCGGCCCGTCAGGGGCGGGCAAGAGTACAATCTCGCGGCTCCTGTTTCGCTTCTATGACCCCACGGGCGGACGCATCCTGATCGACGGGCAGGACATCCGCAAGGTCACGCAGGCCTCGGTACGGCGGGCCATCGGCATCGTTCCTCAGGACACGGTGCTGTTCAACGATACCATCGGCTACAACATCCGCTACGGCCGAATCGACGCCACCGAGGAGGAGATGATCGAGGCGGCGAAAATGGCGCAGATCCACGATTTCGTCATGTCGCTGCCAAAGGGCTACGACACGCAGGTGGGCGAACGCGGGCTGAAGCTCTCCGGCGGCGAGAAGCAGCGCGTGGCCATTGCCCGCACCATCCTGAAGAATCCGCCGATCCTGGTGCTGGATGAAGCCACCTCGGCACTGGACACCATGACAGAACGCCAGATCCAGGAGGCTCTGAACCGGGTGTCGGAGAACCGCACCACACTGGTCATCGCGCACCGGCTGTCCACCATCGCCGATGCCGACGAGATCATCGTCCTGGAGGCCGGCCGCATTACCGAGCGCGGTACGCATGAAGAGCTGCTGGAGAAGGGCGGCACCTATGCGAAGATGTGGGCCCGTCAGCAGGAGGCCGACGAGGCCCGCCGGAAACTCAAGGAAATGGAATCCGACGAGCAGCATGGCGGGCATCACCGGGAAGGCGCGGATGGCTGACGCTGCTGATCTGTCTTTTTGAGAGAGAGGCACCGGTTTTTGCCGCTTTCAGAAGGGCATGCTAGGGTGCGGCCGGTTCCGGCGCACCGACTCATGGACGGGGCAGCATATCATGCCTTTCGATCTCAGGGCACTTCTGGAAGAGCATGCGGGGCAGTGCGCCGCGCTCTATGGCACCCATGTGAATCCGCGTTTTGCGAAGGCCATGGGTCTGATCGGCTTCGACCGCTGCCATGTGCGGGGCAGGGGAGCATACCTGTGGGATGCCGAAGGGCGCAGGTATCTGGACATGCTGGCGGGATACGGCGTGTTCAACATCGGCCGTCATCATCCTGTAGTGCAACAGGCGCTGCGCGATTTCATGGACATGGAGCTTCCGTCGCTGGTGCAGCTCGATACGCCGCTTCTCGTGGCATTGGCGGCTCGCGAGCTGAAGGCGCGGGCAGGGACGGGATTCGATCACGTCTATTTCGGTTCCACCGGTGCGGAAGCCAATGAAACAGCCATCAAGTTCGCTCGCCGCACTACTGGCCGGACGCGCATTCTTCATGCGGAATCGTCCTTTCACGGCCTGACTACCGGCGCGCTGGCGCTGAATGGATCGGACGTGTTTCGCGAGGGCTTCGGACCGTTGCTGCCGACGGGACGGGTGCCGTTCGGAGATGTGGAGGCACTGTGCCGCGAGCTGGAGGCCGGGGATGTCGCGGCCTTTTTCGTCGAGCCGGTGCAGGGCAAGGGCGTGCACGTGGCGCCCGACGG
>JAJRRY010000130.1 GCA_024279095.1 Alphaproteobacteria bacterium | reverse complement strand
TCGATGGAGCCCTGCGCCGTCTGGACGATGACCGGAAGCTCCGGCCGCTGCACGGAGAGTTTCTCCAGGAACTCCAGTCCGTCCATTTCCGGCATGTACAGGTCGAGCACGATCAGCCGGATGCGACGCCCCACGGGACTGGCCAGGATCTCCAGCCCCTTCAGGGCGTTTTCCGCCGTCACCGCCTCGTAACCGAAGCGGCGGATCAGTTCCTCCAGAATGCGACGCTGGGTCGGATCGTCCTCGACGATGAGAATGCCGGTAGCCATGAACGCCCTGTCCTCTTCCTTTTCCGGCGCGGCCAAGCCGCGGCCCGCCGGATCACTGACCGACACCCCGTGCGCGCAGAATGGCACCGATTGGTTAGCGGCCGGTTAAGGACATGGCCCATTCTGTCGCCGCACGGCCTCCTGCGCGCAATCGCCGGTGGCATTCCGCCTCCCGGAAGTTGCACCCTTGCGCACAGGTTCCGCCGGGGCCACATTCGTGACATGCAATCCGGCCACCGGCAGGCGGCGAATCGCTTCGCTCCCGCGGCCGAAAAGGACGCAATTGGACCATGAACGGCAGAAACGGGAAGGACAGGGAGGCCAACCGGCTCGGCGGACGCATGATCCGCTATGCCCGCGTCGGCGCTTCCATTGGTGGCGTGGCGGCACGCTACGGAGCGGCGCGCGTGACCGGACGGGCGGACCGCAGAAGCGAGGCGGCGGCTCTGCGCGCCGCCCTCGGCGGTCTGAAGGGGCCGCTGATGAAGGTGGCGCAGCTTCTGGCCACGGTGCCCGACGCCCTGCCTGAGGAATACGCCTTGGAGCTGGCGCAGCTGCAGAGCCATGCTCCGCCCATGGGCCGGCCCTTCGTGCGCCGGCGCATGAAGGCGGAACTGGGCCCGGACTGGCAGGAGCGCTTCGCCGAATTCGACCTCGACGCCGCAGCCGCCGCCTCGCTGGGGCAGGTGCACCGCGCCGTGGCCCTCGACGGTCGTCCTCTGGCGGTGAAGCTCCAGTATCCGGACATGGCCTCCGCGGTGGAAGCCGACCTGGCGCAACTGAAGGTCATCTTCGCCATCCACCGCCGCATGAATCCGGCCATCGACACCCGCGAGATTCTCACCGAACTGTCAGAGCGGCTGCGCGAGGAACTCGACTACGGCCGCGAGCTGCGCCACATGCGACTCTATCGTCACATGCTCGGCGACAATCCGGCGGTGTCTGTGCCGGAGCCGCTGGAAGAGCTCTCCACCCGCCGCCTGCTGACCATGACGTGGCTGGAGGGACGCGGCCTGCTGGAGTTTCGTGAGGCATCGCAGGAGATTCGCAACAGGCTCTCCGAAGTCCTCTTCCGCGCCTGGTGGGAGCCCTTCTATTCCTATGCCGTGATCCATGGCGACCCGCATCTGGGCAATTATTCCGCCCGGCTGGACGAGAGCGGCGAGCCGGTCGGTCTCAACCTCATCGACTTCGGCTGCGTGCGCATCTTTCCGCCGGCCTTCGTCTCCGGCGTGGTGGAGCTCTATCACGGGCTGCGGGAGAATGATTTCGAGCGCACCGCTCATGCCTACGACATGTGGGGCTTCCGCGGGCTGAACCGGGAACTGATCGAGATCCTCAACATCTGGGCACGCTTCATCTACGGACCCGTGCTGGAGGACCGGGTGCGCACCGTGGCCGACGGCGTCAATCCCGCGCAGTACGGCCGCCGGGAGGCCTGGCGGGTGCACAAGGCGCTGAAGGAGAAGGGGCCAGTGACGGTGCCCCGGGAATTCGTCTTCATGGACCGCGCGGCGATTGGCCTGGGTGGGGTATTCATCCATCTGAACGCCCGGCTGAATTTCCATCGCCTGTTCATGGGAGCGCTGGAGCGCTTTCCCGCGGAGACCCTCTCGGAACGTCAGCAGGAGGCCCTTTCGCTGGCCGGACTGGCCTGAGAGGCCGTCCACGGAGCGGACGGGTGTTCCGTTGCCTCTTTCCCCTTTCGCGCAATGCCGCTAAAGTCCGTCCGATCGAGAGGGAACAACTGGTTCGGGAAAGAAGATGAAGATCGCCATCCCCGCGGAAACCGCCGCCGACGAAACCCGGGTCGCGGCAACTCCGGCCGCTGTGAAGGACTACGTGAAGCTCGGCCTCGATGTCGTGGTCCAGAAGGGGGCCGGCGAGAAATCATTCCATTCCGATGCCGAATACGAGGATGCCGGAGCATTCATCGCCCCGGACGGCCCGAAGACGGTGGCGGAGGCCGACGTCGTGCTGTGCGGGCGCCGTCCGGAGGAAAAGCTGGTGAAGGCCATGCGCGAGGAGGCGCTGCTGATCGGCATGCTGGATCCGCATTCCGACGGCGACTTCTTCTCCACGCTCAATGCGCGCCACATTTCCGCCTTCTCCATGGAGCTCATCCCGCGCATCACCCGTGCCCAGTCCATGGACGTGCTGTCCTCGCAGGCCTCACTGGCCGGCTACAAGGCGGTGATGGAGGCGGCCAACGTCTTTCCGCGCATCTTTCCCATGATGATGACCGCAGCCGGCACCATCCCGCCGACGAAGGTGTTCGTGATGGGCGCCGGCGTGGCCGGTCTGCAGGCCATCGCCACGGCGCACCGGCTGGGCGCGGCCGTCTCGGCCACCGACGTGCGCCCGGAAGCCGGCGAGCAGGTGCGCTCCCTAGGCGCGAAGTTCGTCTTTCTCGAGGAACTGGCGGCGGCCGGTGAGGGCGGCTACGCCAAGGAGCTGACCGAGGAGCAGAAGAAGAAGCAGGCGGAGCTCGTTTCCGGTCACATCCGCGACATGGACGTGGTGATCACCACCGCCCTGATCCCCGGCCGCCCGGCTCCGGTGCTGGTCACCGAAGAGATGGTGGAGAGCATGCGTCCCGGTTCGGTGATCGTCGATCTGGCCGTGGAGCGCGGCGGCAACTGTCCGCTCAGCCGCCCCGGAGAGGTAGTGGAGCATGCCGGGGTGAAGATCATCGGCCATACCAACATGGCCGGGCGCGTGCCGGGCAATGCCAGCACCCTCTACGCCAACAACCTGCGCAACTTCCTGAAGCTCATGCTGGGCGAGGAGGGCGCGCTGAACATCGATCGCGAGGACGAGATCATCGCCGGCACCCTCATCACCCACGGCGGCGAGACGGTCCATCCCGTGCTGAAGAACTGAGGTCGAGTCATGCAGGACGTGCAGACACTGGTGGAAAAGGCGAAGCTGGCTGCGGAGGCGGCCCGGCAGTCGGCCAATGATGCGGCGGAGGCCGCCGCCGTAGCGCAGACTTACGCGGAACAGGCCCTGCAGGCGGCCGGGCATGCGACCGGAGGCATGGCAGCAGCCGGTGGCGGCAACGACTTCATCTACCTGTTCTCGATCTTCGTGCTGGCCATCTTCGTCGGCTACTACGTGGTCTGGTCGGTGACGCCGGCCCTGCACACGCCGCTGATGTCGGTGACCAACGCCATCTCCTCGGTGATCATCGTCGGCGCGCTACTGGCGGTGGGCGCTGGCGCGGCGGTTTCCGGTTGGGCGGTGTCGTTCGGCTTCGTCGGGCTGGTGCTGGCGGCGGTGAACATCTTCGGCGGGTTCCTCGTCACCCAGCGCATGCTGGCCATGTACAAGAAGAAGAAGTAAGCGGGGGCGAAGATGTCGCACAGCCTGATCATCCTTCTCTACCTGATCTCCGGATCGCTGTTCATCCTCGCCTTGCGCGGCCTGTCCCATCCGGACACCTCGCGCACCGGCAACTATCTCGGCATGGCGGGCATGGCACTGGCCATCTTCACCACCTTCATGGCCATGCCCTCGCCGGGTCCGGTGACCTGGGTGCTGATCCTCGTCGGTCTGGCCATCGGCGGCGGCATCGGCGCGGTGATCGCGCGGCGCATTCCCATGACCCACATGCCGCAGCTGGTGGCGGCCTTCCATTCGCTGGTGGGCCTTGCCGCGGTGGCCGTGGCGGCGGCGGCGCTCTATGCCCCGCAGGCCTTCGGCATCGGCATGCCCGGCGCCATCCGCACCGCCTCGCTGATCGAGATGAGCCTCGGCGTAGCCATCGGCGCCATCACCTTCACCGGTTCGCTGGTCGCCTTCTCCAAGCTGCAGGGGCTGGTCTCCGGAGCGCCGACGCTGCTGCCCTTGCGCCACGTGATCAACGGCGGGCTGGGCATCCTGCTTGTCTTCCTCATCGTCTCTTTCGTCGCCTCGGAGAGTCATGCCACGTTCTGGCTGATCGTGCTGGTGTCCTTCGCCCTCGGCGTGCTGCTCATCATCCCCATCGGCGGTGCCGACATGCCGGTGGTGGTTTCCATGCTCAACTCCTACTCCGGCTGGGCGGCGGCCGGCATCGGCTTCACCCTGCACAACGTGGCGCTGATCATCACCGGCGCGCTGGTGGGGTCTTCCGGTGCCATTCTCTCCTACATCATGTGCAAGGCCATGAACCGCTCGTTCTTCTCGGTGATCCTGGGCGGTTTCGGCACCGAGGCGGCCGCCGGTGCCGGTGATGGCGAGCAGAAGCCGGTGAAGGCAGGTTCGGCGGAGGACGCAGCCTTCCTGCTGAAGAACGCGCGCAAGGTGATCATCGTGCCAGGCTATGGTCTGGCGGTGGCGCAGGCCCAGCATGCCTTGCGCGAGATGGCGGACCTGTTCAAGGACAAGTATGGCGTGGAGGTGAAATATGCCATCCGCCCGGTGGCCGGGCGCATGCCGGGGCACATGAACGTGCTGCTGGCGGAGGCGCAGGTGCCCTATGACGAGGTGTTCGAGCTGGAGGACATCAACGCCGAGTTCGCGGATGCGGACGTGGCCTTCGTCATCGGTGCCAACGACATCACCAACCCGCTGGCCAAGGAGGATCCGAACTCGCCCATCTACGGCATGCCGGTGCTGGAGGTATGGAAGGCGAAGAC
>JAJRRY010000129.1 GCA_024279095.1 Alphaproteobacteria bacterium | reverse complement strand
TCATCGAGAAGCTCATGTGCTTCCTGCGCGCCCGCCCCGAGGAGATCGCGCAGCGCCACGGCTTTGCGCCGGAGACGCTGGCCGAAGCATGGGACAAGCTGGAACCGCTGGAGGCCGACGGCCTGTGCAGCATCAAGGACGGCGAGGTGATCGTGCCGGACGACCGTCGCCTGTTCGTCCGCACCGTGGCCTCCGCCTTCGACGCCTACTACCAGCCCCAACCCAACCGCCACGCCAAGGCGGTGTGAGAGGGATTTTTACCCTTACTGCGAGTATGTCACCATGAATACAATCATAGATTGGTTTTCAAGTTGACATTTCGCGCAATCCGGCTATAAAAGGGAAAGCAATATGCCCGCCGCCTCTGCACTTCCCGTATGGGGGGTGTACGCGGCGGCCGTTTTTTCATGCTCCCCTTCAGGCCCATAAGCTCCATTGCTGCCAATCGATCTCTTCCGACACCCCCATGTCCCGGAGAGATACGCCCCCGTTTTCCGGCTTCGGGAAGCTCTCCAAGTGAGAAATGAAACGATCCCCCCAGGAAGAGCGGGGGCTGATGACATTCAGAAGATGTTTCATCACGCAGAAATAGAGAAAAGGTCGGGTCTTATCGAGAAGCCCGAACTCTGTATGACTTTGCGGTATCTTTGCTCTTTCGATAATGGCGCAGTTCCATAATCGCCCATGATGGGCTGCTGCATTGCGAATGAAATTGAGACTGCGTAACCATGACTGAAACTGCTTGTATTCTATTCCATATTTTCCCGAAATGAGATTCTTGTCCTCATGACGCATCATTGAGAAAAACTTGGACATGGAGCCGAAATCCCAGACCTGAATTGCCGCCCAGATGGGCAGTCGACCGTATTTCTGCAAATTGTGCCTGACACATGTTTCATTGGCCGACCTGCGGACCTGACTGTCGTATCTCTCGATCCATGACTGATACCGGGACTTTTGCTGTCTGCCCCCACGCTTGCCCCTTCGGAGGGCGTTGGGATGAACAAGAGCAGGATTGTGGTGGGCGAACGGATCCAATCTTCCCATACGATAGGCGATGTCCACCTGTACCGCGAGCTCGATCTGTTCTATGGCATCCATCGTGAGCAGTCGCAGCTTCCTGTCGAAGACATACAGCGCGACAACATCCTCGAAGCGGGATCCTTCGAGAAACTCGTCAGTTCGACGACCATGTTCATCTGTTTTTCGGAAAGGATAGAAATATCCGCTGAGTCGGTAATATCCGACCCGTTCCAGAAAATTCCGCGCCAACTCACTGTCGTGAAAGGACATGCCGCGATAGTGAAGCAGACTCATCTGCTCATCGATGGATTTCCAAGGCTTCGGCGCTTCCGGCATCACCAAAGAGAAACAGATGAGAGAATCCGATGATGCCTATCATTAGTAGAAAACTCTCCGGAAATGCAATCCTGAATGTATTTCCTAAACGTGCTGGCCGCCGTTGATGTGGAGTTCGGCGCCGGTGACGTAGCTGGAGGCGTCGGTGCAGAGGAAGTAGATGGCCTTGGCCACCTCCTCCGGCTGGCCGAGGCGGCGCAGGGGGATCTGCTCGACCAGCTTCTCGGTGCCGGGCGAGAGGATGGAGGTCTCGATCTCGCCGGGGGAGATGGCGTTGACCCGGATGCCGTGGGGGCCGAAGTCGTGGGCCATTTCACGCGTCAGGGCGGCAAGCGCGGCCTTGGAGGTGGCATAGGCCGATCCGGCGAAGGGGTGCACGCGCGAACCGGCGATGGACGTGACGTTGACCACCGCGCCGCGGGCCTTCTTCAGCTCCTCGATCAGGCCGCGGGCCAGCATGATGGGGGCGAAGAAGTTCACCTGGAAGACGGTCTGCCAGTCGGGAATGGTGGTGTTGATGGAATCCATGCGCTTTCCGCCCGGCAGCTTGGGCGAGATGGCGGCATTGTTGACCAGAGCATTCAGCCGTCCGCCCTGATCCTGCAGCCGCTCGCGAATGATGGCGATGGCCCGTTCGGTGTTCTCCGGATCGGCAAGGTCCACCTGGATGTGATCCTCCTCGCCCATCTCCCACGGGCAGTCCTCCGGGAAGGGATGGCGCGAACAGGTGAGTACCCGCCATCCGGCCGAGGAGAACCGCTTCACCGTGGCATGGCCGATGCCGCGCGAGGCGCCCGTCAGGACGAGGGTCTTGCGCTGATCCTCCGGCACGCGGCCGGCGGGCTTGCGTGAGGCTTCCTCCATGCCGGCACCGGTCACGGGGCATTTCGCTTCGTCGGCCATCGTCCTTCGCTCCCTGCGGCTGTCAAACTACCGGAAAGGATCCGTCCTCACGGATAGAGCAGCTTCCGCGTCCACGGCGCGTCCGGGGACGGGCGCAAGAATACCAGCCTCTCGTGCAGCCGGAAAGGGCGCTCGTGCCAGAATTCCATCTGCAAGGGGATGACGCGGTTGCCCGTCCAGTACTCCGGGCGCGGGATCTCGCCGACATTGAATTTCGCGGTGTATTTCGCCACCGCCTTTTCCAGTGCGAAGCGGCTTTCCAGTTCCCGCGACTGGCGCGAGGCCCAGGCGCCGATGCGCGAACCGCGCGGGCGGGAGGCGAAATAGGCATCCGCCTCCGCGTCGGATACCCGTTCCACCAGCCCGCGGATGCGCACCTGCCGATGCAGGTCACGCCACCAGAAGTTCAGGGCCGCCTTCGGGTTGGCCTTCAGCTCCTCACCCTTGGCACTCTCCATGTTGGTATAGAAGACGAAGCCGCGCTCGTCGAAGCCCTTCAGGAGCACCATGCGGGCATCGGGCATACCCGATTCGTCCACCGTGGCCAGACACATGGCCTCCGGATATTCCATCTCGATCTTCTTCGCGTCCTCGAACCACTTGCCAAACAGGGCGAAAGGATCCGTGGCCTTTGCAAAATCCTTCTCGGCGGTGAGATTACGGATCTTCTCGAACGGATCGGGCATGGGGCCTCCCCTCGACTGGTCGCATTCATGAGGCGGGAATGCACTCTCTCCCCTGCCGGGGGCAAATGCAAGTCTTGTGATGGCCGGCGCGATGGTGCAAAAAGGGCGAAACACCTGAAAGAGGACGGGGTTTCCAGATGAGCAAGACCGGATTCATGGCCGGCAAGCGCGGCCTCATCATGGGCGTGGCCAACAATCGCTCCATCGCCTGGGGCATTGCGAAAGCCTGTGCCGAACAGGGCGCGGAACTGGCCTTCACCTATCAGGGCGAGGCGCTGAAAAAGCGCGTGCTGCCGCTGGCGGAGGAGCTGGGCGTCTCCGTCATGGCGGAATGCGACGTCACCGACGATGCTTCCATCGATGCCGCCTTCTCGCAGATCGAGAAGGAGTGGGGCGGACTGGACTTTCTCGTCCACGCCATTGCCTTCTCCGACAAGGAGGAGCTCAAGGGCCGCTACGTGGATACCTCGCGGGACAACTTCCGCCTGACCATGGATATTTCCGTCTACAGCTTCACCGCCGTGGCGCAGCGCGCCGAGAAGCTGATGAACGAAGGCGGCGCCATGGTTACCCTGTCCTACTACGGCGCAGAGAAATGGGTGCCGCATTACAACGTCATGGGCGTAGCCAAGGCGGCGCTGGAGGCCAGCGTGCGCTATCTGGCCGCCGATCTGGGGCCGAACGGCATTCGCGTCAACGCCATCTCCGCCGGCCCCATCCGCACTCTGGCGGCCGCCGGCATCCGGGACTTCCGCCTGATGCTGGACTGGAACGAGGCCAACGCCCCGCTGCGGCGCTACGTGACCATCGATGACGTAGGGGGCACCGCCGCGTGGCTGCTGTCCGACCTCTCCGCTGGCGTGACCGGCGAGGTGGTGCATGTGGACGCCGGATATCACATCATCGGCATGAAGGCACTGGGCGACGAATAGATGCACGGCCCGCAGTGCTACTTCATCCGGCACGGCGAGACGGACTGGAACGCCGAGCGCCGTGTGCAGGGACACGTGGAAACCGATCTCAATGCCCGCGGACACGAACAGGCGCGGGCCATCGCCCGGCGGCTGAAGGAGCTGGAGCCGGACATTTCTCCTTTCACGCTCTACGCCAGCCCCATG
>JAJRRY010000128.1 GCA_024279095.1 Alphaproteobacteria bacterium | reverse complement strand
CGCTCCGGCATGCCTTCTGGCAGCTTCTTGTAATATTCCACGGGCTGCAGCGTGTCCGGATCACGGTACAGGCCGATGAAGCCGACGCGGGCGGAGGGCACCAGATCCAGCATGCCTTCCAGCAGGCCGTTTCCGGCGCGCAGGATGGAGACCAGCACCAGTTTCTTGCCTTTCAGAATGGGAGCCTCCATGGGGGCCACGGGCGTTTCGATATGCTTCGTCGTCAGCGGCAGATCGTGCAGCGCCTCATAGCCAAGCAACAGGGAAATCTCGCGCAGAAGCTGCCGGAACACGGCGGACGGAGTGTTCCTGTCCCGCATCAGGGTGAGTTTGTGCTGGATCAGCGGATGATCGACGACGGTCAGCATCTCGGACATGGCTCGAATTTCCGTTGGATGAGTTCATGAAGGACATGGGAATGTGTGTGCGGATCATAGCAGCCGGACGCGACGGCGCCAGCGGATAGGCCGGATTGTCAACAAGCGCTGGCATCCTGCCCCTGCGTGATGTGCGAAACCCTTGGAAAATCGTGACAATCCGCTTGAATGCATGGCAATGCCGCGCCTAGGCTTTCCGTCCGAGGCAGTTTCCAGCGGCTTCGGGGGAATCCCGCCGGAAACCTGTCGTGCAGGCCCCGCGCACCCGGGGGGCTTGAGGGGAGGATTTCTGCACAGGGATGCAATCATCATGCACAAGGATTTCTCGCAGCCGGAATACCGGTTTCATCCGGACCAGTGGTTCATCGGTGGCCAGATGCTGTTTGTCGCCTTCGGTGCGCTGGTCCTGGTACCCATCCTGACGGGCCTGGATCCCAACGTGGCGCTGTTCACCGCCGGTCTCGGCACGCTGATCTTCCAGGTGATCACGCGGGGCAAGGTGCCGGTTTTTCTGGCATCGTCGTTCGCTTTCATCTCGCCGATTATCGTCGCCAAGGGCAAGTGGGGGCTGGCCGCGACGCTGGGCGGACTGGCGGCGGCCGGTCTGGTCTACGTGGTGCTCTCCACCATCGTCCGCATCCGCGGCAGCGCATGGCTGGAGCGCTTCCTGCCGCGCGTCGTGACGGGCCCGGTCATCATGGTGATCGGTCTCATTCTGGCGCCGGTGGCCGTGAACCTGGCGCTGGGCAAGACGGGCGATGGTGCCGCGAAGCTCGTGGATCTCGGTCCCGCCCTGATCCTTGCCGCCATCTCGCTGGCGACCACCGTGCTGGTGGCCATCAAGGGCAAGGGGCTGCTGCGGGTGGTGCCGATCATCACCGGCGCGGCTGTGGGCTATCTCGCCGCCATCGTCATGGACTTCATGGGCTATGACGTGGTGAACTTCGAGCCCATCGCCAAGGCGCCGTGGCTGGCCGTTCCGAGCTTCACGTTCCCGGAATTCAACTGGAATGCCATCCTGTTCATCCTGCCGGTGGCGCTGGCGCCCGCCATCGAGCATTTCGGCGACATCATCGCCATCGGACAGGTCACCGGAAAGGACTACCTGAAGGATCCCGGCATCGAGAACACCATGCTCGGTGACGGCATCGCCACCTCCGTGGCCTCGCTGCTCGGCGGTCCGCCCAACACCACCTATTCGGAGGTCACAGGCGCTGTGACGCTGACCAAGGCCTACAACCCGGCCATCATGACGTGGGCCGCCATCTGGGCCATCGTGCTGGCCTTCGTGGGCAAGCTGGGTGCCGTGCTGGCCACCATCCCGACGCCGGTCATGGGCGGCATCCTCATGCTGCTGTTCGGCGCCATCACGGTGGTGGGCCTCAACTCGCTGGTGCAGGCCCGCCATGACCTGACGCAGCCGCGCAACCTCGCCATCGTGGCGCTCATTCTGGTCACGGGCATTGGCGGCCTGAAGCTGACCTACGGCGACTTCGCTCTCGGCGGAATCGGACTGGCCGGCGTGGTCGGCGTGCTGCTCAACCTGATACTGCCCGGTCGCAAGGATGCCGCAGCGGCAGTGGAGGACAGCGACAGCTGAACGCCGGAATTAAAGACGGCAGGTACGGAAGAGAACGGGGCGGAACCGACGGTTCCGCCCCTTGTCACATGTCCGGAAGAAACGGGATGGACCGGCGAGCGCTATGCGCCGTCACCATCCAGAATGGTTTCGGAAATCTCGATGCCGAAGCCGGAGAGACCGACATAGTGGCGTTCCGAGGAAGCCAGCAGCCGGATGGATTTACAGCCCAGATCGCGCAGGATCTGTGCACCAAGGCCCACTTCCCGCCAAGCCCTTTCCCGGGCTTTCGCACTTTGCGTCGTTTCGCGCTCCTCCGGCTGAACCAGTGGTGATGCCGGGACGCCGGTAGCACCTTCCCGCAGATAGACCAGAACGCCCCCGCCCTCCTGACGGAACTTTTCGAACACCCGGTTCAGCGTTTCGCGGGAGCCGAAAACATCTTCCAGCACATTTTCCCGATGCAGACGCACCAGAACGTCATGTCCATCCCCGATCTGTCCGACGACGAGCGCCAGATGCTGCACCGGATCGAAAGGCGTGGCATAGCTGATGGCTCTGGCATGACCGGCAGGCGTCTCCAGCTCGAATTCGTCCAGCCGCTCCACGAGGCGTTCGCGCGCCCGGCGATAGGCGATCAGATCGGCTACCGAAATGATCTTCAGCCCATGCTCGCGTGCGAAGGCCAGCACCTCAGGCCCGCGTTTGACGGTACCGTCATCGTTGACCAGCTCGGAGATGACACCGACCGGCGTCTCCCCGGCAAGACGGCACAGATCCACCGCGGCTTCCGTGTGGCCTGAACGGATCAGCACGCCGCCGGGCCGGGCCACGAGTGGAAAAACGTGCCCTGGCCGCACGAAGTCGGAGGCCTGAACGTTCGGGTTGGCCAGCGCATGAACGGTTGCCGCACGCTCCGCGGCGGAAATGCCCGTGGTCAATCCCTCGCGATAGTCCACCGATACGGTGAAGGCGGTGGAAAGAGGAGCGTCGTTGGTCGCCACCATCGGTTCCAGATTGAGGCGGCGGGCATCTTCCTGCGTCATCGGCGCACAGATGATGCCGGAGGTATGCCGGATCATGAAAGCCATCTGCTCCGGCGTGATGCGGCTCGCAGCGGCAATCAGGTCGCCCTCGTTCTCCCGGTCGTCATCATCGACCACGACCACCATTTCGCCGCGCCGGATGGCTTCGAGTGCGTCGTCCACACTGTCCAGATCCGGATTGGCCTGCGGATTCATCATGAGATCAGTCTCCCTTGTGGCGAGATCGGCCGGCCTGACACGACCTTTCGTCGCCTCTTCGATGCGGATGGCGACTTCGAGGGAGGGGGCAGCCCCCGCCACGATCTGCGAGATTCGCCCTTGGCTGACGCCGATCGCCTTGGCAAGCGCCGCCTGGGTCGTGCCCGTCCTTTTCAGCCACTCCGCCAGTTTCATGGCGGAGATATTAGCGATGCTAATGCCTGTGTCGAGAGGCAAGTGCGATCAGAATGCATATTCCGCATGGTGAACACGTTGCTGCGCTGGAGAATGCAGGCGAAACTTGTGACCGAAACAGTTTCAGCCCATCGGGAAAGGGTCGCCTTTTCGCAGGATGCGACGTGCGGCAACCGTGAAGTCACCGGTCACGTCATGCAGGATCAGCCCGGGAAGCATGCGGACCGGTTCCCGCGAACCCTTCACGCCCTGCACGATGACACGTGAAGCGGGTGCTCCGGCTTTCGGAAACAGAGGGGCGATGCGAATGCCGCCCAGACGGGAGGAGAAGGCCATCAGCAATCGGTCGAGGAAGCGGGCCGGATAGATGATGGTGACCGTACCGCGATGCACCACCATCGCGGTCATGGCCTTCACCCAGAGAACGAGGTCTTCCGGGCCGAATACGTGCGCTTTGCTGCGCAGGGCGGAGCGCGGCTCCATGACGGTTCCCTCCTCGAAGTAGGGAGGGTTGGCGAAGGCGTGCCTGAAGGTATTCTGTTCCGGCATGCCGGCTATGCCCGGTTTCAGGACGCTGCCGATGTCGCCGCGGATGATGCGCAGAGAACCGCTCAGAGTGTTGCGCGCGGCGTTTTTCTCCGCCAGCATGGCGTAGGTAGGATTTTCCTCAACACCGGTGATCTGGAGGTCGGGAACGCGTGCGGCCAGACACAGCGCGGCGACACCTGGTCCGGTTCCGGCCTCGAAGACGGCATCGCCGGGACGGGCGGGCACCGATGCGGCAAGAAACACGGAATCCACCCCGGCACGGAAACCCTTGCGGGGCTGCAGGATGTTCAGCCTTCCGTCCAGGAAGCCGTCGTCGGTGAAGACGTCCGTGGCACTGTCCATGCGGATCTACTCCTGTTCCGTCAGGTGCTGACGGATCTCCATCAGTGCCATGCGGGCCCGCGCCACATCCTCGTCGTGCACCATGAGGCGTCTGGGAAAGGCGCAGATGGATCCCTCCAGAGCGGAAATGTTCTGATCGAAGACAAGAGTCCGGACGTCCTGTTCCGAGAGCAGGTGCTGCGCATAGGACAGCAGTACGGGATCGTTCGTTCTGAGTATTTCGCGCATCGTCATACGTGAACAAGGGACATGGACTCGCGTTCAGCATAGCAGAAATGTGCTCTGGCGGCCATAGGTCGCGCTTGCTGTCCTCCGATTTCGTCCTTATAGGTATGCGCCGGGACCCGCAAGCGAAAGGGATCAGAAATCATGGGTGTTGTGGTTCCGTTCGGCGACAAGGAAGGTGGCAGGGCTTCGCTGGCCCCGCTGCTGGAGCTCGTGGCCGACGACATGGAAAAGATCAACGAGACGATCCTTGCCCATGCCCACTCCCACGTGGACATGATACCGGAGCTGGCGGGACATCTGATCAATTCCGGTGGCAAGCGTCTGCGTCCGATGCTGACCATCGCCTCCGCCCTGATGTTCGACTACCGGGGCGAAAAGCACGTTCCGCTGGCCACGGCCGTGGAATTCATGCACACCGCCACCCTCCTGCACGACGACGTGGTGGACGAGAGCGACTACCGCCGCGGCCGCAAGGCGGCCCGCCTCATCTGGGGCAACCAGGCTTCCGTTCTGGTGGGCGACTATCTGCTTGGACAGGCTTTCAAGATGCTTGTCGATACCGGCCTCATGGAAGCCCTGCGCATCATGTCCAATGCCGCGGCTATCATTGCCGAGGGGGAGGTGCTCCAGCTTGCCGCCCAGCATGATGTCTCCACCACCGAGGACGCCTACATGCAGGTCATCAACGCCAAGACCGCAGCCCTGTTCTCCGCTGCCGCCGAGCTTGGCGCCGTGGTGGCGAAACGTCCGGCAAAGGAGCAGGAAGCACTGGAATCCTATGGACGGAATCTCGGCATCGCCTTCCAGCTGGTGGATGATGCTCTTGACTACGCCGGCGAGCAGGACAAGCTGGGCAAGGCGGTGGGCGACGATTTCCGGGAGGGCAAGATCACCCTGCCCGTGGTGCTTTCCTACCGGCGTGGCACGGACGAGGAGCGCGCTTTCTGGAAGCGGGTCATGGAAGATGGCGACCAGCAGGAGGGTGATCTGGAGCATGCGTTGGAGCTCATGGAGCGTCACCATGCCATAGCCGATACCATCGAGCGAGCCCGTCATTATGGCGCCATTGCCCGTGATGCTCTGGGGATATTCCCGGAAAGCACGGCAAGAAATGCCCTTGTGGAAGCCGTGGATTTCTGCATCGCCCGGGTAAGCTGACGGCGTGCGGGCACGGTCCGCCTCAAGCCACTTTCCCCTCCGCGGCCTTTTCGTCACGCTTGCGGTCGTTGCCACGCGCGGCTTTCTGCAGCTGGCGCAACAGGGCGTCGATGCGGGCCAGCGGATCGTCATCGTTTTCATCGGCATCCGGTCCGTCTTCCCTGTGTCCCGCTTCGTCCCCCGGTGCGGCGGCCCTCTCCTTCACGGACATGGATTGCGGGTCGTCTTCTTCCAGATTCCGCCCGTTCTCCGTTTCCGCAATCTCCTCTAACTCTTCGCGGCCGATTTGCGAAAATGCCTTCTCTTCCGCTTCCGCCGGTTTCTGCTCCTGCTGGCCGGAAGCGGTCAAACCGTCCATGACGGGGAGTGCGAATTCCGACGTGGGCTCTCCGTCCCGCAAGTCATTTGCCCCGTTTGCGCATTCCTCAGATCCGTTTTCAGCCTGCTCCGGACTTTCCGGACGCTTCTTTTCTTCTCGGGCGACTGTTTCCGGTTGCCGGTCATGTTCCGGGGAGGTGGGTGCAGGGCCATTCTTTCCGTCCTGACGTTTTCCAGCCCCGGGGGCGGATGCCGGGGCTGCAGCGCCGGGCATGGCCACACCATCCGGCTGTTCGGGGGCGATGTCGCGATCCGAGTAGGGGCCGATGCCACGGGCCGACCAGTCCCAGTAGGTGAGCATGACCCAGCTCTTGTTGGTGGAAAGGGTATCGAACAGGATGCGCAGGTCCTCGATCTCCCGATGACCGTCCAGCGGAGCGGCGGGAGCATTGTGAAGACGTGCGATGACGTCGGTGAACACCCGGCGCTGCAATCCCAGCGCCTTGAAAGTGATGGTCAGCGCTTCTCCGGAGGCATCCGAAACGATGCGCAAACAGGCCTCCGCATGCAGGCCGGTGAGACGGGAGAGTCGTCGTGCTGCGGCGTCGGTGTCGCCATCGCAGATCATGGCGACCATGGTCTCGATGTACATGGCCCTGTCAGTGGCATCAAGCCCGGTGGCGGCGGGACGTGTGATCTTCAGAATGCGCTCCAGCATGTCGGAATCGCTGACGAACCGGGAGATCACGAAGCGCCTCTGCATTGGCGGCAAGTGCCAGAAGAGGTCGAAAGCCACGGCGGCCGGCAGATCTTCCCGCGTGACAAGGGGGGCGTGCAGGCTGTGCTCTTCACGCGCGCGCCGGACGACGGCCCAGTAGCCTTGCTCCTCGATCACCGCGTTGCGATTGCGGAGCAGCTCCAGCATGATTCCGGGTTCGTCGCGCTTCAGCAGAGCATTGCAGACCGCAGTGGACAGCATGCGGCGGCGTGCCAGGACATGGAGGACTTCCGGTTCGCTCCATGTGGCGATTTCCACTAGCAGACTCTCCGGCATGCGGGCGTCCAGAAGCAGCGTCCGGACGATTTCCCGGTCGTTGCCGGCCAGCAATGTGCGCAACAGGGAGGCCGGCGGGCGCTCCATCAGGCACAGCCGCCTGGCAAGCATGCGCAGGAAACCGGGGGTGCCGATTTCCGGCAGCAGGGCCTGAAGCGTGTCCATGGCCATGGCCCGGACATGAGGATTGATGGCGCTGTCCGGCTGGGCAAGGATTTCCAGCAAAGAGGCGGCGACGTGTTCCTTCTCTTTGTTGCCGGTATCGCTCTTCTCCGTTTCGGCGGCTTTGCCTCTTCCGGCAGGAACGGTGGCATCCGCAGGCCTCTCCTGCGTCGCCTCATGTCCGTACAGGGCATGATCGGACAGCTCCGCCTGCGGCGTGACGGACGGCAAAAGGGATGATGAGGGGCTGCCGGGGCGAGGAACAGAGGTGGCAGCGGTGTGTTGATGCGTGGCATGGCGGTGCGGGTCGATTCCGGGAGCCTCGGGCACGGTAGCGGGTGCCGGCGGAACAGGTGGTGCCGGATGTCCGGGTGCGGGGGGTGTTGCAGAGGGGGGCGAACTTGTCTGTACAGGCTGCATCATGCCCGAAACGGCAGTACCAGTGGGGGAAAGAGGGAATTCCGTTGCGGGCACGGACTGAACGGTGGCGTGCGTCACGGGCGTGCCGGTCGTGCGGAAGGCGGCGGCGAAGGACGGTGCGCCATCTTCACGCATGCCGGTTGCCCCGCCAAAGACGGGGTTTCCTCGAATCCGGGACGTATTACGGAACAGACGCCGCGAAGTGTTGTCCGTCTTGCCTTTGTCAGCCAATGCCACCAGCCCCGCTTGATTGCCGCGACAGAACCCTCCCGTGTCCTTTTCCCCGCGCCTCGCCCTTTTCGCGTGCAACCTAACAGCAAGGTGGTGAAAAATGACTTAAGGCCATGCTTGCAACACCTGTTGCCTGCGATGCGGATAAACGGTTTGCCTTGCGCGGGGCTCGCGGTATGCTCGAAACATGACTGATGACAGGATTCGCAGAAAGCTCAGCGAAGAGCAGTATCGGGTCACGCAGCTGTGCGGGACCGAACCCCCGTTTTCCCATCCGTACAACGCCGAAAAGCGGTCGGGCACGTATCATTGCGTGGTCTGCGGCGCGCCGTTGTTCACGTCCGATGCCAAGTATGAATCCGGCTCCGGGTGGCCCAGCTTCTTCAGACCGTATTCGGAAGATGCATTGAAGGAGCTGGAGGATCTCTCCCACGGCATGCGGCGCATCGAAGTGCGCTGCGCCTCGTGTGATGCCCATCTGGGGCATGTGTTCCCTGACGGTCCGCAACCCACCGGCCTGAGATTCTGCATCAACGGCCTGGCCTTGGATTTCCGGCCCGATGAAACAGCCGATGAGAAGTGAGTGACGACATGAGTGATCTCCGCCCGCCCCGGGCCGAAAGACGCCCGGTGAAGACCGTCCATCACGGTATCGAGCGCATTGACGATTACGCATGGCTGCGTGCCGAGAACTGGCAGGAGGTCATGAAGAACCCCGAGGCCCTGCCGGCGGACATCCGTGCCTATCTGGAGGCGGAGAACGCCTGGCAGGAGGCGCAGATGGCCGATACCGCTCAGCTGCAGAAGACACTGTTTGCGGAGATGAAGGGCCGAATCCGGGAGGACGACAGTTCGGTGCCGGTAACCGACGGTCCCTGGGCCTATGCCTTCCGCTACGTGGAGGGCGCCCAGCACCCACGCGTGGTCCGCATGCCACGCGAAGGGGGCGAGGAAACTGTCCTGCTGGATGCGGAGAAGGAAGCGCAGGGACATGACTTCTTCCGCCTTGGCGCAGTGGAGCATTCCCCTGATCACGAGCGGCTTGCCTGGAGTGCCGATCTGCGCGGATCCGAATATTACGATCTGCATGTCCGGGACCTGAAAACCGGACGGGATGCGAAGCACGTCATTCCTGATACGGGCGGTTCGGTGGTCTGGGCCGAGGACGGCGTGCATCTGTTCTATGTGCGGCTGGACGAGAACCACAGGCCTTCGAAAGTCTTCCGGCATCGACTGGGAACGGATCCGGCGGAGGATGTTCTGGTCTACGAGGAGAAGGATCCGGGCTTCTTCGTGTCCATTGGAAAGACAACCTCCCGGCGCTTCATCCTGATCGACGCCCATGACCATGAAACCTCAGAGGTCCGTCTGATATCTGCGGACGATCCCTTGACCGAACCGATACTGGTGGCCCCGCGAGACCCGGGCGTGGAATATGACGTGGAGGAAGCACACGGCACGCTCTATATCCGTACCAATGCGGGCGGTGCCGAAGATTTCCGCATCGTCATGACGGCCGTGGGAACGCCGGGGCGTGAGCACTGGCGCGACATCGTGGGCCATAGAAAGGGACGACTGATACTCTCCCATATGGTCACGGCCGGACACATGGCCCGGCTGGAACGGGAGAATGGTCTGCCCGCCATCGTCGTCACCGACCTGCACACGGGGCGGGAACACGAGATCACATTTTCCGAGGAGGCCTATGCGCTCGGACTGTCCGCCGCGTCGCTGGATTTCGACACCACGTTGCTGCGCTTCACCTATTCCTCCATGACCACGCCGCAACGCACGTATGACTACGACATGACGACGCGTGAGCGGGTTCTGCGCAAGGAGCAGGAGGTGCCATCGGGTCACAATCCGGAGGATTACGTCACCCGTCGCATCTTCGCGCCGGCCCATGACGGGGAGAAGGTACCGGTCACCCTGCTGTGGCACAGGGACACGCCGATGGATGGCTCTGCGCCGCTATGGCTCTATGGCTACGGGGCTTATGGCATCACCATTCCGGCCACCTTCTCCACTGCCCGCCTGTCGCTGGTCGATCGCGGCATCATCTATGCCATCGCCCACGTACGCGGCGGCAAGGACAAGGGCTACCGCTGGTATCGGCTCGGCAAGCGGGAACACAAGGTCAACACCTTCCGCGATTTCATCTCCGTAGCCGAGCATCTTGCGGAAGAGGGTTATACCACGACCGGCAACATCGTGGCACAGGGCGGCTCGGCAGGCGGCATGCTGATGGGCGCAGTGGCCAATATGGCTCCGGAGCTGTTCCGTGCCGTCATCGCGGAGGTGCCGTTCGTGGATGTTCTGGCAACGATGCTGGATCCCACCCTGCCACTCACGCCTCCCGAATGGCCCGAATGGGGCAATCCGATCGAAAGCAAGGCAGACTATCTCAACATTGCCAGCTACAGCCCGTACGACAACGTGAAGGAACAGGAATATCCGGCCATCTTCGCCGTGGCCGGCCTGACGGATCCGCGCGTCACCTACTGGGAGCCGGCAAAATGGGTGGCCCGACTGCGCGAGAAGAAGCGCGACGACAATCCCCTCCTGCTGAAGACGGACATGGGCGCAGGCCACGCCGGCAAACCGGGGCGCTTCGACCATCTGAAGGACGTGGCCCTCGTCTATGCCTTTGGCCTGAAGATGGTGGGGAAGGCGGGAGTCTGAGACGGGCCTCGTGATCCGTTCGAGTTGCTCCGCGTCTGTGTGAGAGAATAGCGATACTCAGCCTTGCACCTTACCGCCCGGTCTCTCTCCGGCTCACCGCCGTACCTTGTTCCGGCGGTCCAGTGCGGCAGGCACTGACGGTGCGAATGGCACCTCGGACTGGATACCCGGGACGAAGCCCGGGCATGAGCCAGTGTGTGCGGCACGGCCTTGCCTCCCCTTTGTCTCACCGTCGGACGTGGGGTGGTGCTGGTGGCCCGGCCTCGCCTTCTCTCTGGCTCACCGCCGGATCTTGTTCCGGCGGTCCAGTGTGGCAGGCACTGAGGTGCGAATGGCACCTCGGACTGGAAACCCGGGACGAAGCACGGGCATGAGCCTATGAGCCAGTGTATGTGTGGCGCGATCCTGCCTACCCCACAGGCTCGTTGCCGGGCGTTTCCCGTTAGTCGCAGGCGACATGCCCACACGCGGAACTCTTGCAGATATCATAGAGAGAGGATACGCTTTTAACGAGGAGCGAGGCCATGCGCATTCTTCTTTCGATTCTCTTCACGGTTGCGCTGCTTTCGCGGGCGGGGGCGGCGATCGTGGCCGACTTCCGCAATCTCGGCTTTTCGCCCGATGGACGCCACTTCGCCTTCATGGAATACGGCGTGCAGGACGGTTCGGGTTTTCCTTTCGCCAGCGTCCATGTGATCGATCTGGACAGGGATGCGTGGGCGGGCCCGCCGGTGCATGTGCTCCTCGAAGAGGAGGCGGAAGACCCGCGCATCGCCATGCAAAAGGCTCTGAAGCAGGCGCATGCCTTGCTGAAACGCACTGGCATCGCCCCGCTGCTGACGGGACGGGAGCTGTTTCATGCTCCGGCAACGGAAGGCACCGGGCCTGCCATCACGGCCACCTTTGCCCTCTACCGTTGGCAGCTGGATGATCCCCGTCGGCGCTATGGACTGCGACTGTCCACCTTTGCCCTGCCCGGTGGCAACTGTGTTCCGGGCCTGGTGGAAGGCGCGCGCGGCTTTGCTCTGGATGCACAGGCGGGCAGCGAGGGAGACTGGACACGCCTCTATGCCGATCGCACCATACCGGCCTCGCGTCATTGTCCCGTTTCCTATGCCATTGACCGGGTGATCCTGTACGCTCCATCACATGGCAAGGCGCGCACCGTGATCATCGTCCGCTATGCCTTCCCCGGTTTCGAGGGCTTTGACGAACGCTATCTGGCCCTCCCCGCCACTCTGCCTCCATTCCCAAATCGGCGCTGAAGCCGCGCTCCTGCCACACGGACTGCTTTTCCCGTTTTCATCGGGCCTGATCCGGTGACCCGAGGCTTGAGATGAAAGCGGGGTCGGTCATGCCATGTGCTGAATGAAGAAAGCCGACCGGAGCGGGAAACTCCGGCCGGCGTGTCTTCACATTCCACGTCACGTCCTGTTGCCATCTTGCCATTCACCGCATGTCTGCGGCGCGATACTCAGGCTCCAGCGCGGGCCCGGTGCCGGGCTGGACGGGATCCGCCGCGGCCGGAAACTCCATTCCTGCCTCCTTTGCCTTCCTTGCGGAAGCCTCTGTTCCGTCCACCGCCACCACCACCGGGCTTGCGGCGCACGCCTCGGGCCTTGGCGATCTCCTCGTCGTGATGCTCATGCCCGTCGTCCACGGGAAGAGCGCGGCGGATGATCCGCTCGATGTCGCGCAGGGCGGCCCGATCCTCCATGTCGCACAGGGAGATGGCCGCACCCTCGCGTCCGGCGCGGGCAGTGCGGCCGATGCGGTGCACATAGGACTGTGGCTCGTCCGGCAGTTCAAAGTTGATGACGTGGGAGACGTGCGGCACGTCGATGCCGCGGGCGGCGATATCCGTCGCCACGAGCGCCCGCAGGCGACCGTCGCGGAAGCGCTTCAGGGCGCGCTGCCGAGCGTTCTGGCTCTTGTTGCCGTGGATGGCCTCTGCCGAGATGCCGGCCGCCGCCAGCTTCTGCGTAACCCGATTGGCGCAGTGCTTGGTGCGGGTGAAGATGATGACCCGCTCCACGCCCTCGTCGTCCATGATGCGATGCAGCAGCGTCTGCTTGCTGCGGCGGTCGACGAAGAGGACGGTCTGCGCGATGCGGTCCACGGTGGTGGACTCCTGCGCCATCTCCACATGAACAGGATCGTTCAGCAGGCCGTCGGCCAGCCGGCGGATCTCCTTCGCCATTGTGGCGGAGAAGAGAACCGTCTGGCGATCTCCGGGAAGGCGCTGCGTGATGCGCCGGATATCGGGCATGAAACCCATGTCCAGCATGCGGTCCGCCTCGTCGAGGACGAGGATCTCCACCGCGTCAAGATGCACGTGCCCCTGTTCCGTCAGATCCAGCAGGCGGCCCGGTGTGGCCACCACGATGTCCACGCCCTCGCGCAGCCGGCGGATCTGATTGCGGGCAGAGGCGCCACCGTAGATCTCCATGGCGCGCAGCCGCAGGCCGCGTCCGTAGGTGCGGAAGGAATCTCCGATCTGGCAGGCCAGTTCCCGTGTCGGGGCCAGTACCAGGGCGCGCGGGTGTCCGGGGCGGACCCGGCTTTTGCTCTCGCCTAGACGGTGCAGCACCGGAAGCGCGAAGGCCGCCGTCTTGCCGGTGCCGGTCTGGGCGATGCCCATCACGTCCCGCCCCTGGAGGATGGACGGAATGGTGCGGGCCTGCACGGGGGTGGGAGCGGAATAGCCGGCGCGTTGCACGGCTTCGAGAATCGGGGCGGCCAGTTCCAGGCCGGAAAAGTCTTTCATGTGTCTTCTGCTCGATTGCACCCGGCGACTGTCCGGCCTGCGATATGGCATGGCCGGAACGGACGGAGGGCGTCAGTGTTCAATGCGGCGGCACGATTGCCGCCTGACGAAACGCCCTAGTGTCCTGGAAAAGCGGAAAGTGCGGACCGGTTGCGGGACGGGCATCCTGAGCCCTTCCCCCGGTGCGCCGGGTGTTGTCGCTTGCCCCGCACAAGGCGCCCGATGGCCGGGAAAGTCAAGGAAAATCGTCCGCATCTCGAAAAGCCCGCTGCTTCCCCCCATATCCGGAGAGAAAAGCCAAGGACACCCCACATGGAGGAAAAAATGAGCATCGAAGCCCATACTTCGGTCGTCAAGGCATGGTCCGTGCACATGTCGTTCCGCAATTTCGAGGGCGGAATCGCGCGCCATACCATCACCCTGAAGTTCAAGCCCAATGGCGAACCGCTGCGCTTCGCCTATCTGCACTTCATGAAGGGCGCTGCGGGCCGGGAAAGCACGCTTGGTGATTCGTCCATCTCCATCGCCCTGCCCTACGAGGAATTCCGCGACTGGCTGCACCTGCTTCAGACGGAAGCGCCGCTGACCTTCACATGGACGGTGGACCGCACGAAGAGAAAGGTACTCGGCGTTTCCCTGTTCACCGGCGATGAACCGCCCGGAGAAGGCCTGTCCGACACCGATGCCGGCTGAGGCTCCCGCTCTTGTCATCCGGGTATGAGTTCTTGAAATGTTCCATAGCCGATGGTATGAACACGATGTGGAACACTTCAGGAACATGAAAGCCGGGAAAGCGCGGAAGAGGCTGGAGGAAAAGATTCTGGAGGACGGCGAAACGATAGCTTCCGCCGGCATTTCGCCATCGGGTCGTCCGGTTCTGCGTGTGCCGACAACACGTGGCGGGGTGGCCGCATCCGGCGCAAAGGCGCTTCGGGGACGTGGCGCCCGCTCGGCACGGAGCGGGCGTCATGAACCGCATGAACGTGAAGTGGCGGATGATGGCTGGGGCATTCTGGAGCGACTGGCTTCAGAGCCTCTGAAAACGCATGTGCGAGAGGAAACCGCCCGTACCATCATCAGCCGGAATGATTCGCCGGATATCTGCTTCGAGCGTTCCGTCAATCCCTATCGCGGTTGCGAACACGGATGCATCTACTGTTATGCACGCCCTTCCCATGCCCATCTCGGGCTTTCGCCAGGACTCGACTTCGAGAGCCGCCTGACGGCAAAGATCAACGCGCCGGAGCTGTTCGCAAGGGAATTGCGTCATCCCGCATGGCGACCGGCACCGGTGGTGATCGGGCCCAATACCGATGCCTACCAGCCTGTCGAACGACGTTACCGCATTACGCGGCGTCTGCTGGAGGTGGCCGAGGAGTTCGGCCAACCGGTGGGGATCGTGACGAAATCGGCGCTGGTGGCACGCGATATCGACATCCTCTCGCGGCTGGCGAAGCGGAATCTGGTCAAGGTGGCGATCTCCGTCACCACGCTGGATGCGGGACTGGCGCGCATGATGGAGCCGCGGGCATCCACTCCGGCAAAACGGCTTGATGCCATCGGCACACTTTCGCAGGCCGGCGTGCCGGTTGCGGTCATGGTGGCGCCTGTCATTCCAGCGCTGACGGATCATGAGCTGGAGACCATTCTTTCCCGGGCGAAAATGGCTGGTGCAACGGAAGCAGGTTACGTCATGCTGCGATTGCCACGGGAGATTTCGGGACTGTTCCGGGAGTGGCTGGTGGACCTAATGCCCGACCGTGCGGCGCATGTGCTCTCGCTGGTACGCTCCATGCACGGCGGCAGTGACTACGACTCGCGGTTCGGCCATCGCATGCGAGGTGCCGGCCCCTATGCCTGGGCGATCGGGCGACGCTTCGAGCTGGCGGCGCGCAGGCTCGGCCTTGCGGGGCGGAGGTTGAACCTCTCTGTCCGCCACTTCCGGGTGCCGCCCCGGTCCGGAGATCAATTGACGCTTCCCGGTCTGCTTGACGACGAGGCAGGGCGGAAGCGTCCGGAAGGAAGACGGAAGAAATGAGGAGATGCGGCCAACGGTCTGTGCATAACCAGGTGCCGATACCTTGTGGCACAGTGCCTGCACGATGCATCG
>JAJRRY010000127.1 GCA_024279095.1 Alphaproteobacteria bacterium | reverse complement strand
GCGTTGCGGCCTTCCCCGTCCAGCAGGGAGACGTGGACATGCAGTCCGCTGCCGGCCAGATCGGCGAAGGGCTTGGCCATGAAGGTGGCGATGACGCCATGGCGCAGGGCCGTCTGACGGATGGTGCGCTTCAGCAGCACCGCCCGGTCGCAGGCGGTCACGACGTCGGCCACGTGCAGCAGATTGACCTCGTACTGGCCCGGTGCATACTCGCTCACGGCCGTTTCCGCATCGAGGCCCTGAATGCGCGCTGCCTCGGCAATGTCGGAAAAGAGCTCCGAAAACTCGCCCAGATCCTCCAGCCCGTAAACATTGGTCGCGGATGGCCGTTCGCCAGACAGGGGCAGGCGGGCGGGCAGCACCTCGCCCCGCTCGCCCCATGCCTCGGCATCCACGAGATGGAATTCCAGCTCGATTGCCATCACCGGACGCAGCCCGTGTGCGGCAAGCCGTTCCTCCTGTTGCCGCAGGATATGACGGGGGTCGGCGAAATGTGGCTGGCGGTTGGCATCGGTCATGGCGCACAGCACCTGCGCGGCCGGCTCCCGTGACCACGGGACGGGCATCAGCATGCCGGGGGCGGAATGGCAGAAGAAGTCGGGATCGCCGTCCGGGCCGCCATAGGGCAGGGTGGCGACGTTCTGTCCCGTCACGTCCAGCAGATAGTTGGAGCCGGGCAGGCGGCAGCCTTCCGCATCCTCGCCGAACAGTTTCGCGGCCACCTTCGGGGTGAGCCGCTTGCCGCGCAGCTGGCCGCTCATGTCCGGAACCATCATCTCGATCCACGCGGTTTCCGGATGTTCCCGCAGGAACGTGTCGAGCTCCTCCCTGCTGGCAATGAGGCTGGCCATGGATTTACCACTGCTTTGGCCCTTGCGGGCGCATGATCGGAATATATGTTATGGCAGGAACTTAGACGCAAAAGATGAATCTTTGAAGCAGCCAGCGGCCAGGGAGATTGCATGCCAGGCTTCGACCATGAGGGATGGATCCGCGAAAATGCCATCGACGAGGTGGAGTGTCTGGTGCCGGACATGTCCGGCGTGCCGCGTGGCAAGATCCTGCCGGCGCAGAAGTTTCTGAAGGGGCTGGCGAGCCGCAGCCTGCGCGTGCCGGAAGAACTCTTCATCCTCACCGTGACGGGCCGCTACTGGACGGAGCCGACGGCCACCAACCCGGCCAGCATCGACGTGACGCTGGAGCCGGTGATCGAGACGCTGCGCCGTGTGCCGTGGCACGAGAACCCGACAGCTTCGGTCATTTGCGACGTCTCGTATACCGATGGCAGGCCGGTGGACATCGCACCGCGCGAGGTGCTCAAGAACGTGCTGCGCCAGTACGAGAAGAAGGGACTGAAGCCGGTCATCGCGCCGGAGCTGGAATTCTATCTGGTCAAGCGCAATCTGGATCCGGACTATCCGCTGGAGCCGGCCGTCGGGCGCACGGGCCGGCAGGAGGCGTCAGGGCAGGCCTACGGGATCGATTCGGCCAACGACTTCGACGACGTGGTGGAAGACATCTACGACTGGTGCGAGGTGCAGGAGATCGACATCGACACCATCAGTCACGAATCCGGCCCGGCGCAGCTGGAGATCAACTTCAATCATGGTGATCCGCTGGAGCTGGCGGATCAGGTGTTTCTGTTCAAGCGCACCGTGCGACAGGCCGCCTTGAAGCATGACATCTACGCCACCTTCATGGCCAAGCCGCACGAGAACGAGCCCGGCTCGGCCATGCATATCCATCAGTCGGTCATCGACATGGAAACGGGGCGCAACATCTTCGCCACGGCCCGCGGGCGGCATTCGGCGAAGTTTCTGCACTATATCGGAGGGTTGCAGCGCTACATGGGAGCGGCCATGCCCTTCTATGCGCCCAACGTGAACAGCTACCGCCGGCTGGTGCCCTATTCGGATGCGCCCACCACGACGCACTGGGGCATCGACAATCGTACGGCTCCGCTGCGCGCTCCGTTCGCGGCCCCGCAGAACACGCGGATCGAGAACCGGGTGCCGGGCGCCGATGCCAACCCCTATCTGGCAATCGCCGTCTCGCTGGCCTGCGGACTGCTGGGCATGAAGGAGAAGATCCGTCCTTCCGATCCGATCGAGGGTTCGGCCTATCGCTACGCCCATACCCTGCCGCTGACCATGGAGGAGGCGCTCTCCAAGCTGGCCCATGCCAGATCCCTGAAACAGATGCTGGGGGAACGCTTCATCGAGGCCTATGTTGGCGTGAAGGAAGCCGAGATGGAACAGTGGCGTAGGGTCATCTCCTCGTGGGAGCGCGAACACCTGCTGCTGAACGTCTGACCAGCCCGCCGCTTCCTGAACTGGAGTTTGGAAACGGCACTGCCCCCTTTCTCCTCATGAGAGAATGCCGGAATGGGAAAAGTGTCGATAATGCATGCGCCCTTCGGGGCGTATCCCTTGTTGCCTGGATCCCCTCCTTGTATCCTTCTTCGCAAGGGGGAGGGAGGCACTGCGGCACGGCTTCGTGACTCCTTCTCCAGCGGGAACACGTGGCACTTTCGACTGGATACCCGGGTCAAGCACGGGCATGAGTCGGATGTGGATACGTCCTCGCCCCTCCCTCCGGCTCGTCAGCGGGTATGAGTTGATGTGTGGGCGCGGCTTTGCCTCATTCGCCGACCCGCACCGGGGTTGCCCGAAGTTTGGGACACGGCTCTGTATCCTCCAACTCGTTTCATCCGTTATTTGCGGCGGAAATATTCTTCCTCCGCGAAGAAGAGATAGTCGTTGTCCTTCGCGCCTACATGGCACTCGTGGCAGAACTTCATGCCGGCGGAGTTGACACCCTTCGTCATGCCCCAGGTCTGGCCGCCAGGCAGGATCATGGCGTAGCGCCAGTCGGCCGTCCCGGGATTCCAGCCCTTCGGCATTTTTTCCATGATGTAAAGGGGACCAGGGGCAGGCCTGCCTGCGGCATCGACCGTGAACGAGGGTTTGGCGATGACGCCGCCCACGGGCATCTCCTTCAGGTTGCGGAACTTCCCGTAGACCCGTGCGGCCACCTCGTTGGCCAGATTGACCGCATACCGTTCGCCATGGGTTTCGGCAATGTAGGGGCTGCGGACGAAATTCTTCCACCGTGTCCAGTCCAGCCGCACGGCAGGATGAGCGCCTTTCGCATAGAGGGCCCGCAATTCCGGCAACAGCGCAGCGAACAGCCGTCCGGCTTCCTCGTCGGAAATCTTCCGGCGGCTTTTCGAGCCGGCTGCGCAGGGATTGCAGGGATTGCGGGCGGCAGTGCAGGGACTGGCCGCCCCGCTCCCGTCATTCAGTTCGCTTTTTTTTTCGCCGCGCACGGGTTGGCCGGTGCGCAGGGGTTCATGGCCTTTTTCGCCGCACACGGATTGCAGGGGTTTTCCATCATCATCTTCCCCTTCATTCCGGGAGCGCAGGGGTTGCAGGGGTTGCCCATCATCGGCTGATGCCCGGCACAGGGGTTCTCCATCATCATCTTTTTCTTCATGCCGGGCGCACAGGGATTGCAGGGGTTGGCATTCTGGGCCTGAGCCACGGCAACGCCAGCTGCCACTACGGCCAGGGAGGCGGAAGCCCCGGCCATGCCCAGGGCGAGTGGCACGGAGGCCACGGTGGAAATCCAGTATCTTTTCATGTCACGCATGTTTTCTGCTCCAGTCTTCCGGGTTTCATTCTTCTTCAGGAACCGTCGGCCATCCGGCCATCCGGCCCGTGTTCCTGATGCAGATCATATTAGACGAGTATTCGAACACCTGTTTTCAACTCACGGGAAAGTCGCGTCACATGCCCGTGAGTGGAAGTAACGGCGATATACCGGTCCTGACAAGAAGAGAAAAGGAATGCAGTCACCAACGGCGGATGCGCACATATAAATGCATCTTTATGTCCGGGGCGGTTTGTGAGATAAGCAAGCCGGAAACCGCCCGGCTTGCGTCGTGGTGGCACGTATCGGGTTTCAGGAGTTCAGATCATGTCCAGAACGGATTTAAGGTCCCTGCTTTCCTCGCGCAAATGGCTTCTGGCCGATGGTGCGACCGGAACGAACCTTTTCACCATGGGGCTGGAATCGGGCGAGCCGCCGGAGTTCTGGACCACTGGCAGGCCGGACGACATCCGGGCCCTGCATCAGGGCTTTGTCGATGCCGGATCGGACATCATCCTGACCAATACCTTCGGCTGCAACCGGCACAGACTGAAACTGCACAAGGCCGAATCCCGGGTGCCGGAACTGAACGAGAAAGCCGCCCGCATCGCCGGAGATGTTGCGGAGGCTGCAGACCGGCCGGTGGTGGTGGCCGGATCGGTCGGGCCCACAGGAGAGATTTTCGAACCTGCCGGCACGTTGCCCTATGATGAAGGCGTGGAGGCCTTTGCCGAACAGATTGCCGCGCTCGTTGCAGGAGGGGTGGACGTAATCTGGATCGAGACCATGTCGGCGGAGGAAGAAGTCCGGGCCGCCGTCGAGGCGGCTCGCCGCGTGGCGCCGGATCTGCCCGTGGTGGCCACCATGAGTTTCGATACCGCGGGCCGTACCATGATGGGTGTCACGCCGGTCCGATGCGTGGAACTCGGAAAGGAACTGGGGCTCGATGCCGTCGGTTCCAACTGCGGCACGGGCGCCCCCGACCTGCTGGCAGGAATTCTGGAGATGACGTCTGCCGATCCCGACTTCGTGATCGTGGCAAAGGCGAATGCCGGCGTGCCGGAATTCGTGGATGGCGAGATCCACTATTCTGGCACGGTAGAGATGGCAGGCGCCTATGCCCGCATGGCGCTGGATGCCGGAGCACGCATAATCGGCGGCTGTTGCGGCAATACCTTCGAGCACGTGAAAGCCATGCACGACGCCCTTGTCGGATATCAAGGCGGCCCACGCCCCACCATCGAACAGATCACGGAAAAGCTCGGCCCGCTTACACAGGGTGGCCAGAAGAGCGGCTGTGCTCATGGATGTGCTCACGGGGCAGGCGAGGGGGGCACGGAAGGCGAAGGCCGGCCGCGTCGCCGTCGCCGCCGTCGCGGCTGATTGTCTGCGAAAGCACGCTTCTCCGCATTCCGAAATGCCACTCCCGCAACCTGGGGCGGCATTTACCATGTTTCTTCAACGGTCGGTAATCCGCATTTCCTATCTTTGCGTCAACATGGCTGGGGCGTCAGACGCAAGTGGGAAGAAAGATGACCGGAACGAGTATCCTTGCGGGGTCGGGGGAGCTGTCGAAGGGACTGAGTATCTGGTATCCGCATGTCATGCCATCCGGTGCGGGTGCAGATACGATGCGCTCGCCACGTGCGCGCGTCATGCGGGGCATGAAACAGCTGCGCGCCGGAGATCCGCGCGCCGTGTGTGCACTGCTCGAGGCAGCGGGCGAATTCCCCGGGCTCATGGGCCTTGCAGTCGGCGAGATCGTATTGTGGCTGTCCGGGAGGGGCAGGCATCATGCCTCGCAGAACCTTCTCGCCGAGCTGGATCGATTGAGGTCCATGTACATGACCGCGGCGAGGGAACGCGCCATGCTGCCCGAGCGGACATCCTATGCCCCGGCTGCTCTTGACCGGGAGACGCTGGAACGTCTGCGGGCGGTCATCCGTTCTTGCAGCGGCGAAGTGCGTGCCGCATGGATCGGCCGGAGGCGGTGCCGTACCATGCCCGGATGGGGACAGGTGGACATCATCATCGAGGCGCGCTCGGAAGTCTGGATGGGTGGTCACGAACGCCTGCACGATCTGCTGGAGCAGGTCGCAGGCAGGCTTCGTGCCGTCTTTGACGGAGAAATGTCACTGCTCGTGGCGGTTGCTCCCTACGGAGTGCGTCCGCGCGTCCTGGCTGCCATGCGCAAGGGGGGTGAGGCTCTGCTCGATCCGATGGAGCGGCCCGTTGTCGATCTGGCCAGCACGGAGAACCGCGGCAGCATCCTGGGGCGGCTGGCTGGAAAATGGCGCATCCGGAAGGACAAGGCGGAAGCGGATGCCGACAGCGGCTTCCGGGCATTGCGAAAAGGCATCGGAAAACTTCGCAGACATCTGACTGCAGCGTTTCATGCTCTTTCCATGCGAATGACCGGAGGGTTTGCGGTGCGCCGGCTGGTAATGGGCACGATGGCCTTTTCCATGGGGTTGCCGCTACTGCTCGCCTGGAAGGTCTTCGTTGACAATTCGGATACGCAGGCCCGGATCAGTATGCTGGAAAATCTGCGCCATGAGCGGTTGCGGCAGAGCTATTGGCGCGATCCGGCGAAGCTGTCCGATGTCGGCCCGGAGAAGGTGGTGGAAGCATATCTCGCTGCGATGCAGGCGCATGATGCTTCGCCCCTGTTGCCGTTGTATTCCACGGCCACGCGGGAGATGCTGCGCAAGAGGCGACTGACGCCCGTGGATATGGATGCTCAGGTGACCCGGCATGCCGGATGCGGCTCTCTGAATGCGCTGGTGAACGGAAACAATGCTCTGGTGCGGCATGCGGAAGGCCGTTGCCCGCCGTTTCTTCTGAAAAAGGAGGGGGGAATCTGGCGCGTGGACCTGACCGTGGATCCGGCAATCAGAACACTTGTCGCCGAGACCCTGCCACTCCTGCGGGGTGGCTTGGGAAATGCGGGATTGAAGGGAGCGGACGCACGCGCGGACAGGCTGGACGTACGCGGATGATGGCGCGGCAGGGAGCTGCATCGCCTTTTTCGCGGAACGGAAGGGCGGAGGTGGTTCATGACCTGTGACAATCTGGAGCGGAACAGGTATATTGCTCCGTGATTTGCGCCACCCTGTGGAGAATCCGAATGAGCGGCAACGAAGAAGACGACGATCTCGACCTGCGCGAGCTGAACGACGAGGAACTGGTCGAACAGATTCAGGATGATCTCTACGACGGTCTGAAAGAAGAGGTCGTTGAAGGCGTCGAGATCCTGCTGGAGCGGGGGTGGGAGCCCTACAAGGTGCTCACCGAGGCGCTCGTGGGTGGCATGAAGATCGTCGGTGACGATTTTCGCGATGGCATCCTTTTCGTGCCCGAGGTGCTGCTCGCCGCCAACGCCATGAAGGCGGGCATGGAAGTGCTTCGGCCTCTGCTCGTGGAGACGGGTGCGCCCAAGGCTGGCAAAATGGTCATCGCCACGGTCAAGGGCGACATCCACGACATCGGCAAGAATCTGGTCGCCATGATGATGGAGGGTGCGGGCTTCGAGGTGATCAACCTCGGGATCAACACCGATGCGGAAGAGTTCCTGAAAGCGGTGGAGGAACACAATCCGGACATCCTCGGCATGTCGGCTCTGTTGACCACCACCATGCCCTACATGAAGACGGTGATCGAGGAGCTGGAAAAGGCCGGCAGGCGCGATGATCTGATCGTGCTGGTGGGCGGTGCGCCACTCAATGCCGACTTTGCCGAAGCCATCGGTGCGGATGCCTATTGCCGTGACGCCGCGGTTGCGGTGGATACGGCAAAGGAACTGTTGAAGCGCCGACACAATCAGCGGGCGGATGCCTGAGCCCCATGCCTGACGGAAAGAGACGCAGACGTGGCGGAGCCGCCGCACGTCGCAGGGAGCGCGCCTCCCGGGCTGCACGCAATGCCCTGCCGCCGGGTTCAGAGCTGGCACCTGATGAGGAGCTCGTCTCCGGGAGCAAGGGGAAGGGGCGCACGCTGGTGATTGCCTGCGGGGCACTCGCCCGCGAGATCCTGCATCTGAAGAAGGTACTCGGCAAGGAGACCATCGACCTGCACTGCCTGCCGGCAAGCTGGCACAACACGCCGGGATACATCGTTGACGGCGTGCAGGCGCGCATTCGTCAGGCTCGGGCGGAAGGTTATGATCGTATCCTCGTCGGTTATGCCGACTGCGGCACCGGTGGCCGGCTGGATTCGTTGCTGAAGGAAGAGGGAATCGAACGTCTTTCCGGGGCCCACTGCTATGCATTCTACTCCGGGGTTGACGCTTTTATGGATGATCCGGAGCGGGATGCCCGCAGTTTCTTTCTGACGGACTACCTGGTGCGCCATTTCGACACGCTGGTGTGGAAGGGCATGATGCTGGATTCGCACCCGGAGCTGGTAAGGGACTGTTTCGGCAATTACGAGAAACTGGTCTACCTGGCCCAGACCGATGATCCGGAATTGACGAAGATGGCCGAAGAGGCGGCCCACCGCCTGGGACTGGCTTTCGAGCGTAGATTCACCGGTTACGGTGATCTGGAAAGAGCGGTTTCAGCCCTCTGAAAAGGACTTGTGCAGAGCTGCCACGAACTCCGGACCGGCACCTGAAGAGGCACAGAAGACGCTGGCCTTTTGACGTTTCCACCGTTGAGCTTCGATGACGAAGTCTTCCGGAGAGAATTCCCCCTGCACCCATTCCGGTGTCCGGCAGTAGCCGTTCGAAAGGCTGACTCCAATGGGACCGGCCCATGCGGACTTGATAGTCTGGATGGCTTCAGCCAACACCAGCGGGTCGTGATGGTTCACGAGACAGACTTCGGCTCCGGTATTCATCAGGCTGGCCACCATGTCCGCCAGCAGCCAGCCGGTAGCGCCCGCGCCGTGAAGCGATCCGTCCGCAGCCCGCGCCACGGCCAGCTCCACCCAGACCGGCAGGCCTGACGAAACGGCCGTTTCCACCGCCAGCTGGGCCCGGCAGAGCCCGCCGATGCGCTCCATGTAGATCATCTCGCACCCGGCGCGAACAAGGGTTTCCACCTTGGCCTCGAACAGGGGCTTCATTTCACGTTCGGTCATGTCGCAGGCTGCATGATCGGAGTCCACCTGTACGGCACCGAAGACGCTGAAACTGCCCGCCAGGGCCGCATGGCGGTCGGGCATTTCCGACAAGGTCTTCCGTGCAATCCGCACCGCCTCATGATCCCATTCCCGCATTTCGTCAAGCAGGCCCATTTCCGACATCAGCAATGGGCCTGTAGAGAACGTGTTGGCCAGAATTACGTCGGCGCCGGCCATCACATAGTCATGGACTATGTCCGCCAGAACCTCCGGCGCATTCGTATTCGCCGGCGCCGTCCACAATCTCCGGTCGAGTTGCATGTTGCGGCGGGCAAGCTCGCTGCCCCACGAGCCGGCGATGATGATCGGCGCACCGATCTGCAACTTGTCCTTGATGCTCACAAACATGCCCTACACTTACACGGATTATATACGTATGACTATAGTGTATGTGGGTAAGGCATTTGAAAAAGAGGGTTTTTTTGACGTGTGCGTTAGCGAATTGCAATCACGAATGGAGCCTGTCCTTTTGCAATTTCGCGGAGCACGGGATTGTTCTGTGCGGAAGGGACGGCATGTGGTGAAAAGCGAATCAATCGTTGCGCGGAGCAGATCGGCTGCGACGATTCCGGCGTCCTGCGCGCGGACGTTGAGCGGTAGTTGCCGGTCGGGGCAGGTCGATGACGCGGGCGAGGGATTCGTATGAAGCGGTGGCATGCGGAATGGCCATGGCCGCCACAAAATGTTCCTGGAAGCGGGGTTCGACGGCCGTCTCGATCTTCTCGATGCGCCGTACGACGTCTTCGATCTCGCGCCGCGCCTCGCGGCTGACCAGAGCCATGCGTGCCCCTGTTCCTGCAGCATTGCCGGCAGATGAAACATTGTCCGGCGAACAGTCGGGGATAAGGCCGAGGATCATCGCATGCAGCGGGTCGATGTGATTGCCGAATGCACCTGCCAGACGGATGCGGTCCACCCGGTCGATGCCGAATTCGTCCATGAGCAGACGGGCGCCTGCATGCAGGGCGGCCTTGGCCAGCTGGATGGCGCGCACGTCTTCCTGCGTGACAGAGATTTCCGGTTCGCCGGCATGAAGGATGTAGGCGAATCCGCGCCCGCGCCGTTCCACGTGCGGGCTGGTATCGGCCAGTACCTCATTGAAGCGGCCGTCCGAATGGATGATGCCGGCCAGGTACATCTCGGCCACGGCCTCGATGATTCCGGAACCGCAGATTCCGGTAATCCCGATTTCCGCGATGGCTTCCGCAAAACCTTCCTCGTCGGACCACGGTTCCACGCCGATGACCTTGAATCGGGGAGCGAGAGTCTCACGGTCGATGCGCACCCGCTCGATGGCTCCGGGGGCGGCCCGCTGCCCCGAAGATATCTGTGCTCCCTCGAAAGCAGGTCCCGTGGGAGAAGAGCATGCGAGCAGACGCTCCCGGTTGCCGAGAATGATTTCGGCATTGGTGCCGACATCGACGATGAGCGAGATCTCGTCGCGGTCATGTGGAGCTTCGGCCAGAACGACGGCGGCAGCATCTGCACCAACGTGTCCCGCAATGCAGGGAAGAAGATAGACACGCCCGGCCGGTGCAATGTCGAGCCCCAGCGTATGTGCGGGCATTTCAAGGGCTTCGCCGACGGCCAGCGCGAAGGGTGCCTGCCCCAGCTCGCGCGGGTCAATGCCGAGAAACAGGTGATGCATTACCGGGTTGCCCACGAACACCGCATCCAGGATGTCGGAAGGGGAGAAACCGGCCTGCGCCGCAACGTCCGCAGCAAGCCTGTTCACGGCTTCGCGGACGGCATTGCGCATTTCCTCCGTGCCGCCTTCGGACATCATGGCATGCGAAACGCGGCTCATCAGGTCCTCGCCGAACCGGATCTGCGGATTCATGAGTCCCCCGGCAGCCAGCACCTGTCCGGTATGCAGATCGGTCAGATGAGCGGCGATGGTAGTGGAGCCGATGTCCACGGCCAGACCGACCAGCGTCTCGTCGAAACCGGGACGGACATCGAGCAGCAAGGGGGGAGAATCCGCGTCCGCCTGATGGATGATTGCCGTCACCTGCCAGTCGCCTTCGCGCAGCGCCTTCTGGAGGCGTGGCAGGACTGCAGTCGACGGGCGCAGGTCGGAGAGCCCCCATTCCTCTTCCACAGCCGCAGCCAGTCGGGCGAAGTCGGAAGAAGGTTTCTCCATGTCGGGACGTTCCACATCCACAAGAAGCGCGCGCACCAGCGGATCCACGGCCACTTCCGCAGTCTCCGCGTCCTTGCGCACCACCTGCTGGTGAATCTGCGACTCCGGAGGTACATCGACGACCACGTCGCCGGTGATGCGCGTCTGGCAGGCCAGTCGGCGACCCTCCTTCAGACCGCGCAGCCGGTCGTATTTCTTTTCCGCCTCGCCGGGAGGCGTGACATGCTCCGCCGAGGAGCGGATACCTTCCTTGGGAAAGTCGCCCTCCATGATGCGGATCTGGCAGCGGCCGCAGATGGCACGGCCGCCACAGGAAGAATCGATATCCGCTCCGAGCGCGCGCGCAGCACCAAGCAGCGTGGTACCCTTCGACACCTCGCCGCGCCTCCCGGAAGGGAGAAAGACCACGCGCACCTTCTCTTCGCTGTCGCTCATGGATGACTGCCTCCACAGGGCCTTCCTGCCGGTCAAGGGGATCAGCCCCTGCGCCGGCGCCGGCGTCTGCGGCCACCGTCTCCGCCTTCCGGTGCCGGCGCCCGGAACTTCGAGGTCCAGGCCCGGCAGTCCTTGTCCAGTCCCAGCAGCACGTTGGCGGCCATGACGGCGCCCATGTCCTCCTCGTGCAAGGGGTTCATGATGGCGCTTGTCAAACCGTGGGATGCGGCCATGGCGATGAAATGCGCCGTAAGCACGCGGCGGTTCGGCATTCCGAAACCGATGTTGGATGCTCCGCATGTGGTGTTTACGCCCAGTTCTTCGCGCAGCCGCCGCACCAGCCGGAACACCTGCACGCCCGCCGTAGCCATGGCACCCACCGGCATGACCAGCGGATCGACCACGATGTCATGCGCCGGAATGCCATGATCGGCAGCCCGCTCGACGATCTTGCGCGCCACTTCGAAGCGCACGTCGGGATCCTCGGATATACCCGTTTCATCGTTGCAGATGGCCACCACCGGCACGTCGTGCTTCTTCACCAACGGCAGGATGGCTTCCAGGCGGTCTTCCTCGCCGGTGACCGAGTTGACCAGCGGACGACCCTTTGCCACTTCCAGGCCGGCGGCCAGCGCTCCCGGAACGGAGGAATCTATGCACAGGGGCAGCTCGGAAACCTCCTGCACTACCTCGATGGTCTGTCGCATGAGGGGGGGTTCCGTCTCGTTGGGGTCCACTGCGGTGATGCCGGCATTCACGTCGAGGATGTGGGCTCCGGCTTCCGTCTGGGCGATGGCGTCGGCTCGTACTGTGTCGAAGTTGCCTTCAGCCATTTCAGCCGCCAGCTTCTTGCGACCGGTGGGGTTGATGCGCTCGCCGATAATGGTGAACGGTGCATCGAAGCTGATGACATGTTCGCGGGTTTCTGATGCAACGATGGTTGTGGTCATGATCGGAATCTTCCTGAATGATCTTGCGAAGGAGGATGCGGAGTGCTCAGGACCTGCCGGCCATACCGAGCACGCGGCAGATGGCTTCGGCCTGCTGCGGCCTGTTCATGGTGAAGAGATGGAAGCGGCGTACGCCACGGGCGGCCAGATCCAGCACCTGCTCGATGGCATAGGCCCCGGCCAGAAGAGCATGCACGTCGTCTTCCGGCTCTTCCCCGGCAAAGCGGGCTTCCAGCCAGTCCGGTATGGAAGCCTGACACTTCGCCGCGAAATTCTTCACCCGATAGAAATTCGGTGTCAGCATGATACCCGGAATGACAGGGGCTGACACGCCGGCTTCCCGCACGTCTTCCACGAAGCGGCGAAAATCGTCGTTGTCGAAGAAGAACTGGGTGAGCGCATCGTCTGCACCGGCATCGAACTTGGCCTGCAGATTGGCAATGTCTGCTTCGCGGGTTGGGGATTCGGGGTGTTTTTCCGGATAGGCGGCAACGGAAATCGCAATCTCCGGCCAGCGTTGACGCAGAGCGGCCGTCAGTTCCGCAGCATTGGCAAAACCCTCGGGATGGGGATGAAACACCTCTTCGCCTTCCTGCGGATCGCCTCTCAGGGCGACAATGCGCCGAACGCCCATCTCCACGTAACGCTCTGCCACCGTGAGCGTCTCCTCGCGGGATGCACCGGCACAGGTCAGATGTCCGGCCACCGGAACGTCGGAAGCCGTCAGCAACGCCTCGATGGTTTCCAGCGTGGCATCGCGCGAACTTCCACCCGCACCGTAGGTGACGGATACGAATTCGGGCCCGAACGGTGCCAGCTTCCGTATCAGCCGGCACAGGCTTTCCCGCCCCTTGTCCGTGCGCGCGGGAAAGACTTCGAGGGACACGCGGAAGCCCTCCTTGCACGCGATCTCGTGAACGGTTCGGGAAAGTGTCGTCATCACGGCTCACCAATCATATAAGGAAATCTTTATATCCTTCTGGCGAAGGGAAGGGCGCTTGTCAAGGACGAAGCGCTCCGGTGCCATGGCCAAGCATGGATGCAGGGTCATGCCAAAGAGGCGGATTCATGGTATACGGAATTCCGGGAAGCGGATGATCGATTCTCTTGATCATCCTCCAAGGAAGAAAGGGGGAGTGGCATGAGACCCTTCGGATACCTTCTTCCCGTCCTGGCCCTGCTGTTGGTCATTGCGGGTGCGCCGGCGGAGGCGGCCCGTTCCTGTGCCGGTGCGCCAGCGGTGGAGAAAGCCTCACGGGGCTTTCTAGCAGCGGCACGCACGAAGTCCCCGGCAGCCTTTTCCCGGGCTCTGCGGCGGCATGTGGACATTCGACGTATCGCCTTCTATGCCCTCGGGCGCTACAGGAAGAAACTGCCGCGAACGCAGTATCGCCGTTTCGTCACCCTCACGCAGAAGTATATCGCCCGCAAGCTGGCCAAATTCTCCGGCGGCATCGGGGGCGGCGCGGTCGAGGTCGTGCGGTGCCGCAGAAACGTGGTGGAAACGCGGATCAGGCCGCGAGGCGACCGTGTGCTGTGGCGCATGTCCGGCAGGCGCATCGTGGATGTGAACATCAGCAACATGTGGCTCGGGCAGGTCCTGAGGGATCATTTCGCCAATCTCATCCGGAGCACGGGTGGAGACATGAATGCCTTTCTGGCGCGCCTGAAGTAGGCCGGGGGCGGTCAGGCGCAGAATCGCAAGGGCAGCTTTGGCGGGCCGGAGGCTTGTGCGCAGCCGGGCATGCCATTGAAGACATGATGCGATCCTTCCTGCGTCCTGCCGTCCGGCCCTATCCGAGACGCGCAAGAACCATCTCGCGCACCAGTTCCGGCACGACCTTCCCCATGGCGTTGCGAGGCAGGGTATCGGCGTAGAGAATGTGACGCGGGTGCTTGTAGCGCGCTAGCTCCTGATCCATCAGGGCGTGCAGCCTGTTTTCCGGAAGCGGCCTTCCATTTTCGGTGACGATCACTGCGGCGGGTGTTTCTCCCCATTTCGGATCCGGAACGCCGATGACGGCACATTCGACAACACCGGAGATGCGGCGGAGGACCCGTTCGATCTCGGCCGGATAGATGTTTTCCCCGCCGGAAATGATCATGTGCTTGCGGCGTCCACGGAACCAGAAGAGGCCGCGTTCGTCGTGCCGTGCCATGTCGCCGCTTCGGAACCAGCCGCCAGAGAAGGCCGGATTGTCCGGGTCACCCCAGTAGCCCCGTGCCACATGAGGACCACGCACGAGGATTTCTCCCGTCTCTCCCGTTCTCACGTCGTTGCCGTCGTCATCAACCAGCCGGATCTCCGTGTGCAGCCCCTCTCTGCCCAGAGAGCCAACGGTATCGAAGGCCTCGTCAGTCCGTTGGTAGATGGCCACAGGTCCAGTTTCCGTGGAACCATAGATCTGGATCACCGGGACGCCGCGTGCATGTACTGCCTCGATCAGCTCCACGGGAACGTCGGTGGAGCCGATGGAGATGGAGCGCAGGCAGGAAATGTCAGTACCCTCCCAGTCGGGATGCTCCATCAGAGCAGAAAGTGTGGCTGGCACCTGGAGCAGCAGAGTGGGGCGACTTTTACGAATTTCAACCAGTACGGAACCAGGATCGAAGACTGGATGCAGGATGACGTGCGCGCCACAGTACAGGGCCGGCAATGTCTGGATGTTCAGTCCGCCAACATGGAACATCGGCAGGACGGTGAGCACGATGTCCTCTTCCGTCATGCCGTGCATGTGGATGGCATTCAGGGCATTGTAGAAAATGGCCTCCTGAGTCAGGATCGCGCCCTTGGGGTTGCCCGTGGTGCCTGACGTATAGACCAGAAACAGCGCGTCCTCCGGCTTGCCCGTGCGCTCCGGGAGGGACAGGGCGGAACCTACCCGGAGGATTTCCCCGAACATGTCCTTGTCCCCGCCACAGAAGACGGAACGACAGGACTGTGGCGCGATTTCCGTCACCCGTTCGGCAAAATCGGGTTGGGCGAAAAGCATGGAGACGGCAGAGTCGGAAAGGATGCGGCGTTGCTCGGCAACTGAGAGGCGCCAGTTGAGTGGTACCAGTATCAGTCCGGCCAGAGCTGCGGCGAAGACGAGCATGATCTGCTCGACATGATTGCGGCCGAGCCAGGCGATCCGGTCGCCATGCCGCAGGCCGCCTTCATGTACCAGCCATGCCGCCAGTGCCCGGGACGAATCGGCGAGGCTGCCGCGACTTGTAACGTATCCGGGAGCGCTGATCGCCGGCCGGCCAGGAGAGATGGCTGCATGAGTCTCGAGCCAGGAATGGAGGGACTTGTGGCCGGTCATGCGGATGGTCCATTCTTTTGCGATTGTTTGCGTCGGCGTTGTGCGCAACGGAGAGGGGGCATGCACGGTGATGTGGAAAACGGGAGCAGCATGCACGGCATGTCATAATTATCACCAGATTCCCTACCAAGGTACCATTGTTCGTTGGAAGAAGAGGAGGAAGCGTCATGAAAAAGCTGGCTGCAGCAACCATCGGTCTCATTGCCATGGGCGCGATGGCGGTGTCCGCCTATGCGCTCGATGTGAAGAAGATGGTCGGCAAGTGGAAATGGCAGGACTACGTGGTGGAGGTCACCGAAGGTGGTGACAATGGCCTCTCCGCGAAAGTCGTGTCGGGTCCCAACAATGTCGGCATGGAAATGATCCAGTCCAAGCTGGAAGAGAAGGACGGCAAGATCGTCGGCCGCATCAAGCATCCGGGTAACGGCAAGGTCTACAACACTCAGCTGACCATGCCGGACGAGAACTCCTGGAAGCTGGACGGTTGCACCGATGACGGTGCCTGTGCTTCTGGCGTCTTCACCCGAATGAAGTGATGGACGGGAAATGACGGGATGGAAAAACGGGCCTCTGCGGCCCGTTTTTTCTTGCTGGCAGTCATCATCCTGACAACATGGTGGATATCGGGCGAAATCCCCGGAACACGCCTGTCTTCAGCCGCGGCGCAGGCGACCCATGAAGCGCAGAACCGCGCCTATGGCGAGGAAGCCGAGGCCAAGCCAGATGAACGGCACCAGGCGGAACTCCATTTTGCGTGGATCGCCGAAATTGATGGACGGCTGGGCATCCATCCAGATTCCCATGAGCCAGGCCGCAGTGAAGAACACGCCGACGGCAATGGTGATGATTGTGAACAGACCGGCCAGACGGCGCAGGGCGCCATTTCTGAAGAAGCCGAAAATCAGGGCCAGAATGGCAGTGCCGCAACCGAGCCACACCAGTGGCTTCATGAAAGGCATCATGGCGGTCATCATCTGCATGAGCTGCTGTTTCACGTCAGGTTCCTCCCCCTCGTTTGTGAATGTGCGGGCGTGAGCCCCGCAGGTCTGGCAGCATGCGAGCGGCCTCGAACCATTCCGCACAGGATGGGATCTCACCGCTCATGCACGCTCCAGAACGGCAATGAAAAAGCCGTCGGTTCCATGTTGCAGGGGAGAAAGGCGCAGGAATGGCGACAATCCGGAATCCATGGGAATTGACCGAATATCGCATGCGTCCCGCCAGTGAATCGGCGAGAAATCCACATGGCGGGAGAGGAAAATCTTCATGCGGTCTTCATTCTCGGCCTTCAGGATCGAGCAGGTGACATAGACGAGTCGGCCACCGGGCCGCACGAAGCGGGCGGCATCTTCGAGAAGTGCATCCTGGGTTTTAATGCGGGCCTGCAGGGCCTTCTCGGTCAGCCGCCACTTGGCATCCGGGTGTCGACGCCAGGTGCCGGTACCGGTGCAGGGAGCATCCACGAGCGTGACATGCATGCGATTTTCGAGATCGTCCAACTTCCTGCGTGCATGTGGCTCGACGATCTGCACATTGCGCACGCCGGCCCGGCGGATGCGCTCGTGAATGGGGCGCAGCCGCATGCGGTCGGCATCATGGGCGAAGATCTGCCCCCGGTTGCCCATCATTGCAGCGAGCGCCAGCGTCTTTCCGCCACCGCCCGCGCAGAGGTCGAGCACCTGCATTCCCGGAGCGGCTCCAGTGAGCATGGCAGCGATCTGCGACCCCTCGTCCTGGATCTCGAACAGGCCGCGTCCATGTGCTCCTTCTGCTTCCACATTGGGCAGGCGTCCATCGGGATCGGGCCGGATTCGCAATCCCCAGGGCGAATGTGGCGTTTCTTCCGGTGAAAAGCGAGAGAGTGCCCGTGCCACCTTTGCCCGATCCGTTTTTAGGGCGTTGATGCGCAAGTCCAGAGGTGCGCGCTCAGCCAGAGCGATGCCGTTGACCACGGCATCAGCGCCCCAGATGTCCATGAAGGCATTTTCCAGCCATTGCGGAATATCCGCCTGTACCCACATTGGCGCATCTTCCAGCGGGCGGGAGCAGGACAGATGCTTGCGTTCGGTCTCCGTGAGTTCTCCGAAGCCGTGACGGTCGCAGGCCATTTCTCCGATGCGCTCGAGAGAAAGTCCCTTGTGGAAAGCCATCCAGCCGAGCACGAGCGCGCGCGGTGAGTCATCCTCCATGCGCCAGGCCAGGGAGGCCCTGTGACGCAGGACGTCGAAGACGATGGTGCCTATGGCGCCACGGTCACGACTGCCCGCGAACCGGTGTGAACGCCCCCAGTCGCGCAGAGCTTGCGCAGCTGGCAGGTGCAGATTCTCCATGGCGGTGAGAACCTCGATGGCGGCGCTAGCATGACCTGCAGGTTGCATGTTTCCGTTCTTCCGAAAGGGGCCGGATTCAGTTTCCGGCAAGAAAAATGGCGCTGGACGGCAAGCTGGCCGTAGCGCCCTCGTGCGGAAGGAAAAATGGCTGGGGACCCAGGATTCGAACCTGGACTTACGGAGTCAGAGTCCGCTGTCCTACCATTAGACGAGTCCCCAGCAGTCCGGCTCTCGAACCATGGTCCGCGCACCGGAGACACGAAGGCAAATAGCGAAGCGGGCAGCCCAAGTCAAGCGGGTTCAGGAGCCCTGATTCCGGAAACTGTCAAGAACACCCGCCAGTGACTGGCGCAGGTTCTGCCGGATTTCCTCGATGCTCTGGGTCCGCTCTTCGGCTGTGCCGGTTCCCGTGTCGCTCCGGGCACCAGCCATGCCCGCTGTTGCGGTGTGTCCCTGCGCATGCCCCGTGTCCATCGTTGCGGCAGGGCGGGGCGTTGCAGGTGTTCCAGCCATGGCAGGTTCAGGTTGTGACCGGAAGGCAGGGGGTGCCATGGGATCGTGCTCCTGTTCCTGGCCACCAGGCACGCCCGGGGCAACGGTCGCCTGCATGGCCGGATTTGGAGGCATGCCTTCCGGCATGGGAGATCCGAGCATCATGCCGTCCGCAGGCAAAGCATCCTCCAGCACCGGCTCGAGATTCTGCTGCCGCCAGCGGGCGACGATGTGCCTGAGGAAATTCGGTTCCTTTATGTCCTCGCGCCAGTTCTTCGAGAAGGCGGCCGTCATGGATCGCGGCAGATGCTCCTTGGGCAAAAGGTCGAAGCGGATTCGGGTGGGCAGGGAGACGCCTTCGCCAAAGGCGACGGCCTCACCGACGCCCATGGTGGGCATGAAGTCGAGAAGCGAAGCAGCCGAATCGGAAATGCCCGCCCGCAGGATTTCCTGGTCCCGCTCATTCGAGAGGCGCAGGGAAAAGATGGTGTTGCACTGCGACAGGATCGTCGGATCGAGTTCTGCCGGCCGTTGCGTGACGATGCACAGGGATACGCCGTACTTGCGGCCCTCCTTGGCAATGCGGGAAATCGCCCGCTTTGTGGGCTCGAATCCTGCCCGTGTGTCGAATGGCACGTAACGGTGGGCTTCTTCGCAGACAAAGGTGATGGGTACCCTGCCGGACGAGTAGAGTCCGAAGTCGAAGGCCAGCCGCGCCAGTACGGAAACCACGACATTGATGACTTCGGAAGGCAGGCCTCCGAGTTCAAGGACGGTGATGGGACGCCCGTTCACGGGGATCCGGAACAGCCGGCCCAGCACCTCGGCCATGGTGTCGTGCACCGTCAGCGAGCCGAACATGAAAGCATAGCGCGGATCTCGCGTCACTGCCTCCAGCTTGGCCTTGATACGCTTGTAGGGTGCAAGATTGCTCTTTGTGTCCAGCTTGCCGATGTACTCGTCCAGCAGGGACAGCAGATCCGAAGCGCGATAGGGCAGGGGCGTGTCAACACCGATGTTCTGGGCATCCACGCTTTCCCGTGCTCGGGCGATCTGGGAGGTGGTCAGCTTGGAGGAGTTGCGGTAGCGTGCCTTTGCCTTGGGGATCAGCTCGCGCAGTACCTCGGTGTCGACCTCCTTCTGGGAGTGCTCGCCAACGAGAATCTCGCAGATCTCCTCGAAGTTCAGCAGCCAGAAGGGCAGGTTCATGGATGCCGGGGAGATGATTTCCGCCATGTCGGTGAAGGCGGCGGCATATTCCCTGTGCACATCGAGCAGCAGGATGTGGGCATTGGGGTTTTTCTCCAGGATACGGCGCAGGATAAGCGCCACGGAACAGGACTTGCCGGTACCGGTCGTTCCGAGGATGGCAAAATGCTTACCCAGCATGTCGTCCAGCTTGACCATGGCCGGGATCGTCCGGTCCTGATGGATGACGCCGACGCGAATGGAGTTCTCTCCGTCGCAGGCGTAGGCCATCTGGAGCTCTTTCTGCCCCGCCCGACAGGCCACGTCGCCGAGCCCCGGATACTGCGTGATGCCTCGCCGGAAGCCCAGCAGTCTGCCGTTCTCGTCCTTGGTCAGCTCTCCAATGAATTCCACCTCGACGATGCGCACTTCGCCCCCTTCGCCGGTGGCGTCGGGCATGGGCGAGGACAGGCCGGAAACGAGGGCCAGGGCCGTGGTTTCCTCACCTTCGACTTTCAGCAGCGTACCGATCTCCGGTGAGCGCACCTCCGCTCCGGAGTTTCTCTCGGGTGGTGTGAGCATGATGACGGCACGGCCGCCGGTAACGGCCACGATACGCCCGATCCGCTCCACTTCCGCCATGGAATCCGGATGCGGGACGTCAGCCTTCATGTCAGGAAAGTTCTCGGGATAACGTTCTCCAGAGCCGGTAACGGCCTTTTCGGTTGCGTGCATGGAAGACCCCATTCTGCCTGCGTGCCGGCCGGTTGGACCTTTCGGTCTTCTTGTACCTTCCGTTTTCTGTTCTCATGTCCGGCACTTCTTTCGTAGTTTGTTTTTCTGGTTGCTGCCTGCGTTGTCGTATTCCCGAAGGGAGGAAATTCACCCGGGCGCCGCGTGTGCAGTCCGCGGACCGTCCACAGGCAGCTCGATGAGTACCCGCGTGCCTGCCCCTTTTCTGCTCTCGATCCTCAGGTGGCCATCGTGGAGCCGCACCAGAGCATTGGACAGGGGCAGGCCGAGGCCCGTTCCCTCGTGCGTCTTGTTCAGGGTGCTACGAACCTGGCCGAAGGGTGACATGGCGATGTCGATCTCCTCCGGTGTCATGCCTGGCCCGGTATCCGTGACGGATAGGCAAACGTGCATTCCGTCCTCCGAAGGCCATGCCCGGACCTGTATTCTGCTACCCGTCGGGGTGAATTTCACGGCATTGGAGAGGATATTTATGAGGATCTGCTTCAGGCGCATCGGGTCCGCGACGATGATTGGAAGATCCGGAGAGATGTTCCATTCCATCACCAGATCCTTTTCGCGCGCCTTCGGCATGATGATCTTTTGGCAACTGTCGATAATTTCAGGAACATCCGTCTCGCTGGGATCTATGACGAGTTTTCCTGCCTGGACTTTCGATACGTCAAGTATCGAGTTTATGAGATCAAGCAGGTGCGTGGCCGCTTCCTGGATATGCGATGAATATTGCCTGATCTGCTCATGTTTCAAACCTTCAGGATTCATGAGGATCTCGGAAAATCCGATTATGGCATTGAGTGGCGTCCGCAATTCATGGCTCATGTTGGCAATGAATTCGGATTTTGTCTTGCTCGCCAGCTCCGCCTCGACCTTGGCCGCGCGCAAGGCAATGGCCGTTTTGCGCTGCATGAAGGCCGTGCCGAGATTCTCGGCATATTCCGACAGCATGGGGCTGCCATTCTTTCGTCTTGTCCGAAGTCCGCCAGCAAAGTGAAACATGCTTCTCAACCCTCCGGGGAGAAAGCTATCACCCAAGCCATAAGGAGTTGTTAATGCGGAAGGGGAAGTTGTGTCGAACCGGTCAAGGTTCCGGGGACAAAACGCATCGGGGAGGGTGACGGGAAACAATGATGGCGGAATGGTGACGAAAAAGCCGTTCCGGAACTCGCCCGCCGTATGCTACTATCCGTCCGACTGAGGACAATTCTGCATGCGCTCTGCAGGCACGTGGGCGCGCCGGAAGAAGAGCCGGTTTCATGCCGGCGAGAAGGCTGCGCAATGTGCCATGAAGGGTGCGGGAAGGAATGCGTTGACTGATTCCGGTGGCGCGGAAGGTGTGCCGCGCAAGTCCGGGGAACGCCGCAGGGCGGCCGCGAATGCGCCGTCCACCGCCGCCCGCCCTAAGGCGGGAAAGAGCAGGGCGGATACTCCGGCTCCTGACAGGAAGAATGACGGAACGGCCGCGGCCCGCAAGTTGCGGACAGCGCGCCAGCTGTTGCGTCTGCGTGATTCCGGACGGACCTTCTATGGAGCATTGGATCTGGGAACGAACAACTGCCGTCTGCTTCTGGCAACGCCGTCAGAGGAGGGATACCGGGTCGTTGATGCCTTTTCCCGAATTGTCCGGCTGGGGGAGGGCGTCTCCCGGACGGGCAGGCTTTCCGAAGCAGCTCAGAAACGGACCATTGCGGCTCTGCGAATCTGTGCCAACAAGCTGCGCTGGTGGCGGGTGCACCGGGCCAGACTCATTGCTACCCAGGCCTGTCGAGCCGCAGAGAACGGCCCGGCCTTTCTGGAACGCGTTTCCCGTGAGCTGGGACTGGACTTGGAAATCGTGGACGCGGAGACGGAGGCGCGGCTGGCTGCCTCCGGTGCCTGCCCCCTGATCGAGGAGCATGCCGGCAACGTTCTGGTCTTCGATATCGGCGGAGGGTCGACGGAACTGCTGTGGTTGAACATTGTCGGGGAATCGCGGCAGATCGCGGACTGGACATCCATTCCCGTAGGAGTGGTCACGCTGGCGGAGCGCTACGGAGGGCAGAGGATTCCGCGGGAAACCTATGAAGCCATGCGTGCCCATATCAGACCGTCCCTGAAGGAGTTCGCTTCCCGTTTGAGAGAGAAGGGGGTGCCGATCGTACCAGATCATCTTCTTGGCACTTCGGGGACGGTAACCACCATATCCGGGGTTTCGCTCGGCCTGCGACGTTATGATCGTTCCCGTGTGGATGGTTACTGGCTCGAACGCGAAGAGGTGTTGCGCGTCTCGGAACAGCTGCGGCGCATGGACATACGGGCACGGGCCGCCAATGGATGCATAGGGCCGGAACGGGCGGATCTCGTGGTGGCCGGATGTGCGATCCTGGAGGAGATCACCGCCATCTGGCCGGCAGGGCGGATCCGCGTTGCTGACAGGGGGTTGAGGGAAGGTATCCTCACTGACCTGATGATGGAGGACGGAACCTATGGCCGGCCCGAGAAGACCTGAAGGCCTGCGCTCCCGGAAAGGAGTCTCGGGGCGGGGCAAGCGCAAGCTCAAAGTGCGTGTCAAAAAGGCGCGCGGGCGCACGACCTCGCAGGTGCGCTGGCTGCAGAGACAGCTCAATGATCCGTTCGTGCAGGAAGCCAGGAAGCGGGGATATCGTTCGCGGGCGGCTTTCAAGCTAATCGGCATCGATGATGAATTCGGCATTTTGAGACCCGGGGCGAGGGTGGTGGACCTCGGTGCCACGCCGGGTGGCTGGTCGCAGGTGGCGGCGGAACGGACACGGGCCGATGCCGGCGAGGGCCGCGTGGTGGCCGTGGACATTCATTCGGTGGATCCCATTCCCGGCGTTGTCGTACTGAAGAAGGATTTCTACGATGAGGATGCTCCCGAGGTGATCATGGAGGCACTCGGCAGCAGCCGCGCCGATGTGGTGCTTTCCGACATGGCGGCCCATGCCACGGGCCACCGGCAGACGGATCACCTG
>JAJRRY010000126.1 GCA_024279095.1 Alphaproteobacteria bacterium | reverse complement strand
TGCGCATGAAATGCGCAAGGGCCTGCTTCTTCCGCCCCAGTTTCTCCAGGGCGATGAAACCAGCCAGGAATTCACCCCGGAAAGCGGGCTTTCCGGCAGAAAAGCCATGCGAAGCTGCCAACCCATAGGCGCGCGGCCAATATTTTCGATAAGCATCTGCCAGGAGATAGCGTGCGACGAGCCGTTTTTCCGTCCACCAGCGTTCGGGGTCCAGTTGCGCTTTCCGCGATGGCGAATGTTCAAGAGCCGCAAGGGCCTTCGTCAGGGGGCCGCGTTTTCGCCAATAGCGAATCATCGCGTAACGCATGGCCGGTGTCTTGCGCAGGGATGCCGGCAGCCGGGAATGGAGTGCAGGTCCGTTGCGTCGAAAGCGGATCAGGGCATGTGCGGCATGCGCAGCTGCAACATGGCTGCGCGACAGCAGTCCGGCCGTGCGTATGGCCGCACGCGTCTTCTGGTCGGTAATCAGTCGCCACAGACGGGCCTCGTGATCCCGCGTGCCCAGCAGCCCCCGCATTTCGGAAAGGACGAACCGTTCTGCCGCCAAGCCGAGATCCGGGCTGTGCCAGGCCATCCGGAGATGCCGCAAGGCCTCTTTCTTCCGGCCTTCCTTCATCCGCAACCAGGCAAGGGCGACACGACCGTTCAGAGAATGCGGCGAATGACTGGAAAAGTATCTTTCCAGCCGGGCAATGTTCCGCGACTTCATCAGCAGTTCTTCCGCTTTCGTGCGGAGTGATCCGGCATATGGCCATTTCGGATCGGAATCGATGAAGCGAATGATGCGTTCGGCACCGGCCTCCTCGGGTTTGCGGCGCAGATAGATCCACTCCACCAGCTTGACGGCAACGGGATCACCGCTGGCCCGCACGCGGGAGAAGGCCTCCTGAAAGCGGCCGCGTACGGCAGCGTGCACGGCAGCACCTGCAGCGTCCTTCGGCTGTCCCTTGCGGCGAATGCCGGAGCCGACCGAAGTGAAGTTGCGTGCCGCCGGTTCGCTGTCGTCTGGGCGGGCATGCACGTCCGCAGGGAAGGCAAGCAGCCAGGCCGCGGATGCCATGACGGACAGGATTGCCGGCATGGACCGTTTTACTGCGCCAGTTCTGTCGAGAATGTGCTGCCTCATGTTCCGGTCCCGGTTCGTGTTGCAACACGATAGACGCGGCAGCCTGGCCCGTCCACCGAATAACTTGCCGCAAGAGCGGGGATGTGGTTATGGTTGTCGCCCGGTTCCATGCATGGACTGTCAGACAGACAGGGTTAATGAAACCTTAACGGGAGCGAAGGTCGGGATCGCACCCTTTTCACGAAGTGGTGTCTTCCCGGCAACAACGAACAGGAGCAGGATCGTGACCGTCAGTTTCAGGGGTTCCTTCCCCGCGCTCATCACGCCCATGAAGGAGGATGGCTCTCTGGACGAGGCCGCCCTGCGCAAATTCGTGGACTGGCAGATCGAGGAGGGTTCAGACGGTCTGGTCGCGGTCGGGACAACGGGCGAATCCCCGACCCTGACCGAGGAAGAACACAAGGCCGTCGTCGAGATCGTAATTGATCAGGCGAAGGGCAGGGTGCCCGTCATTGCCGGCACCGGCTCCAACTCCACTGCAGAGGCCATCGACTATACGCATCATGCGGAAAAGGCAGGAGCCGATGCCGCACTGGTCGTGGTGCCCTACTACAACAAGCCGACGCAGGACGGCCTGTATGCTCATTTCAGAGCCGTGGCCGAGGCAACGGAGCTCCCGGTCATCATCTACAACGTTCCAGGCCGGACGGTTGCCGACATTGCGGATACGACCATCGCACGGCTTGCTGCAGACTGTTCCAACATCATCGGCGTCAAGGATGCGTCCGGAGATCTCAACCGACCGTCCAACCTGCGCCGCCTGCTGGGAGGCAGGGACTTTGCCATGCTGTCCGGCGAGGACGGAACAGCCCTCGGCTTCAATGCACATGGCGGGCAGGGCTGCATTTCCGTTACTGCCAACATCGCGCCGGCTCTGTGCTCGGAGTTCCAGAATGCGACGCTCGAGGGTGACTATGTCCGCGCGCTCGAACTTCAGGACAAGCTGTTCCCCCTGCACCGGGCGATGTTCGTCGAGACCTCGCCGGGGCCGGTAAAGTATGCCGCCTCCCTGCTGGGCCTGTGCACGCCTTTCGCCCGGCTTCCCATGGTGGAGATCTCCGACGCCTCCAAGCAGGCCGTCGAAGAGGCCATGCGCGCGGCGGGACTGCTGGATTGAGCCTCATGTCTTCGAAGAGTGGAGGTGCGAAGAAGCGGTCCGAAGGTGGCAAGGTTGTTGCCGAGAACCGGCGTGCCCGGTTCGACTACGAGATCACGGATACGTTCGAGGCCGGTCTGGCACTTGTCGGAACGGAGGTGAAATCCCTTCGCGAGGGCAAGGCAAACATCGCGGAAAGCTACATTGCTCCCGAGAATGACGAACTCTGGCTCATCAACGCCGACATTCCCGAATACAGCTTCGGTAACCGCTTCAATCACGAACCACGACGCAAGCGCAAACTGCTCATGCATCGACGCGAGATTGACAGACTCGCGCAGGCGGTGCAACGGCAGGGCATGACCATCGTCCCGTTGAAGATGTATTTCAACGAGAAAGGCATCGTCAAACTGCTCATCGGGCTGGCACGCGGCAAGAAACTCCACGACAAGCGCGAGACGGAAAAGAAACGTGACTGGCAGCGCCAGAAGGCGCGTCTCATGCGCAAGTTCGGATAGATGAATGCCGAATATCAATGAATGCGTGTGCAATCATTAGGATATCCTTTACCTAGATGCCCCTATTGTCGACGGCATCGAAATGCCGCTGGGGAGCCTTTCTGGAGAGCAGGGGCCGCAACAGGAAGGTGCATGTAGTGAACGTGAACGTTTCCAACACAAGTCTTCAGGATGTTGCGGCCGAAACCGGCAAGAGATTCATCCTGTTCGGCCGGTTCATGCTGCCGGATCAGAGCGAACATGCCTGCCGGCTCAGGAATATCACGCCGGATGATGCCGAGATCATCAGCGATGTCGAGGTGGAGGTCGGAACCCACATCGTCGCATACATCGACGATATCGGTCGTCTGGAAGGAGTCGTGAGCGGGCGGATGCCTGACGGGTTCGTCCTCGCCCTTCGCCTGACGCGAGTGGGGCGTGAACGGATATGCAGACGGCTCCAGTGGCTCCGGGACAAGGCGCTTGGAAAGGTGGTGGAACAGCGCCGCCACGAACGTTTCAGCCCGAAGGATTCGAAATCCGTGATTACCCTGCCGGACGGGCGCTCCTACCCGTGCGAAGTGCTGGACATTTCGCTTTCCGGGGCTTCCGTCAGGACGCAGGTCCTTCCGGAAATCGGAACTCACGTCATGCTGGGGCGGATGCGTGGCCGGGTGGTCCGCTACCACGAGCAGGGAATCGCCGTCGAATTCGTACGCCTCATGGAGCAGAAGGAGCTCGACGCGCAGATCCGCAAGCCGTGAGCCACAGCTTATGCGCCGATCCGGCAAGATTGCATCCTGCCATGTTTCCTTCATCATCTTGATGAAACCTCGTTGCAATTTAAGTCTTGGGGGATCATAAGC
>JAJRRY010000125.1 GCA_024279095.1 Alphaproteobacteria bacterium | reverse complement strand
GGACGGCACCATAGGCATCTACTTCGAGACGGCTGCCGTCATCATATTGCTGGTCCTGCTCGGCCAGATCCTGGAACAGAAGGCGCGCAAGCGTACGGGTGATGCCATCCGTGCGCTGGTTTCCCTGCTGCCCGCAAAAGCGCATCGCATCGGAGCAGACGGCAGTGAGGAGGACATCGAGGTCGATCATGTCGCCATCGGTGACCGGCTGCGGGTGCGGGCCCATGAAGCGGTGCCAGTGGATGGCGTGATCGTGGAAGGCGAAAGCAGCGTCGACGAATCCATGCTCACCGGCGAATCCATGCCTGTGGCCAAAGGGCCCGGTGACGAGGTGATCGGCGGTACGAAGAATCTCACCGGCTCCTTCATCATGGAGGCTCGACGCATCGGCGCGGGAACGACGCTTGCCCAGATCGTCGCCATGGTCGGCGAGGCCCGTCGCACGCGGGCGCCAATCCAGTCACTGGCCGACAAGTTCGCCGGCTGGTTCGTGCCTGCGGTGGTGGCAGTCGCCATCATCGCCTTCGTGGCCTGGTGGGCATTCGGGCCGGAACCTGCGCTGGCGCATGCCCTGGTGGCTGCTGTTTCCGTGCTCATCATTGCCTGCCCCTGCGCCTTCGGGCTGGCCACGCCGATGTCCATCACCGTGGCTTCGGGGCGTGGTGCGCGTGCCGGCATCCTGATCAAGGACGCCGCGCATCTGGAGCGACTGGCGGAAGCCGATACGCTGGTCATCGACAAGACCGGTACCATTACCAGTGGTCGGCCTGAAGTCACGGAGATCGTTCCGGCTGAAGGAGCCACGCAGCAGGAGATCCTGAAACTTGCCGCATCGGTCGAATCCGGCTCCACCCATCCGCTGGCCGAGGCCGTCCTCCGGCGGGCGGAAGAAGAGGGCATGGCCCCGGAAGCCGCAGAAGGATTCGAAAGTCGTACCGGTCTTGGCGTCGTGGCAAAGGTCGCCGACCATTCTGTCGGCCTCGGCAATGCCGCTCTCATGAAGGATCTCGAAGTGAATGTTTCCGCGCTGGAGAAGAAGGCGCAGGCTCTGCGCGGGGAAGGCAGCACGGTGGTGTATCTCTCCGCAGATGGCAGGGCGCTCGGTCTTCTGGCCATCGCCGATCCCGTCAAGGAAAACGCGCGGGCGGCACTGGAGGAGCTGAAGGTCCATGGCGTGCGGCACATCATCATGGCCACCGGTGACGAAGAGGCCACGGCCCGCGCGGTTGCGGCACGCGTCGGCATCGAGGAGATCGCCGCCGCCCAGACGCCCGCCGACAAGGCGGCCATGGTGCGCGAGCTGAAGCGCAAGGGCCGCATCGTCGCCTTTGCCGGCGACGGGGTGAACGACGCGCCAGCGATGGCCGAGGCCGATTCGGCCATCGCCATGGCCACCGGTTCGCAGGTGGCGGTGGAAAGCGCCGGCATCACCCTGCTGAAGGGCGATCTGGCAAGGCTGGCCAAGGCCCGTCGTCTGGCCGAAGCCACGCTGCGCAACGTGAAGCAGAACCTGTTCTTCGCCGTCATCTACAATGGACTTGGCGTGCCCGTGGCCGCCGGTGTCCTCTATCCCTTCGTGGGCATTCTGCTGTCGCCCGTGGTGGCGGCGGCAGCCATGAGTCTCTCCTCCGTATCGGTGATTTCCAATGCCCTGCGGCTGACCCGGATTCGCCTCTAGATTCCGGATCGGTCGCGGAGCAGGGCGGGCCGGCACGGAATGCCCCCGGCGTGTCGGCCCGCCCGCCTTGCGAGAAAAGGTACGGAAGTCACGGACATTTGAGCACAGGGGGTGGCATATATTAGAAAAACTGCATATATAGAGACCGGTTCATCCACGACAGCTGGATACGGATTATCGCAGGAACGAAGCACGAAGGGACAAGACATGTTCAACATTTTCAAGCCCCAGCCGGCCGGCGAGGTCATGAGCGTTCAGGATGCCCACGAGGCAGTCACGAAGGGTGAACTGATCCTCGTCGACATCCGCACGCCCAACGAATGGCAGAAGACCGGTGTTCCGGAGGGCGCGGAAACCATTTCGCTGAACGATCCGAACTTCCTTGCCCGGCTGGAGCAGGTGACCGGTGGGGATCGTTCGAAGAAGGTGGCCTTCATCTGCGCTTCCGGTGCACGGTCCGCCCAGCTGGTGCGCGCCTTGAAAGGCTACGGGTGGGAAAATCTCGTAGACGTGTCCGAGGGCATGATGGGCAGCATGTCCGCACCGGGATGGATCCGGTCCGGTCTGCCCGTGAAGCCCTGGAACGGCTGAACGTATGCATTACGCCAATAACGGAGTAGCTGGAATGAAGACGATCTCGCGCCGCAGGTTCATCACTGTCGCCACCGTCATGGCGGTTTTCCCCGCCACGGCCATGGCCCGGGACGGGGGCGTGAAGGTGATGAGCCCGAAGGAGGTCCATGACAGGGCGGTGAAGGGCGAGATCCTCTTCGTCGATGTCCGCACGCCGCAGGAATGGCGTCAGACCGGGGTACCGGAAGGGGCGAAGCCTATCGAGCTGGCTCCGACCTTCCTGGCGAAGCTCAACACGCTGACCGGCGGCGACAAGTCGAAACCCGTGGCCTTCATCTGCGCCACGGGTGCCCGTTCCGACTACGTGGCAAAGGAGCTGGCCAAACGGGGCTGGAAGAACGTCATCGACGTGGCTGGCGGCGTATTCGGCGGCCCGAAGGGCAAAGGCTGGAAGGCCGAAGGCCTGCCCATGAAGCCCTACGGCGGCAAGTAGCCGAAAGATACGGTAATAATCCGGAAAATCAGGGGCGTCGTCCACCGGAACGGGGACGGCGCCCCTTTCATGCGCGCTTCAGTGCGCCTCTTCCCAGTTGCGCGCCGCCTTGGCGTCCACCTTCAGCGGGGCCTTCATCAGCACCACCGGCTCCGGCGCATGCTCCATGACCTGGCGGACCGTCTCCATGGTCCGTTCGGCCTCCTTTTCGGGCACCTCGAAAATGAGTTCGTCGTGCACCTGCAGAAGCATCTTTGCCGACAGCCCGGCTTTTTCCAACGCTTCCGGCATGCGGATCATGGCCCGCCGGATGATGTCCGCCGCGCTGCCCTGAATGGGCGCGTTGATGGCGGCCCGCTCGTTGAAGGCCCGCACCGTGGGATTGGAAGCCCGGATGTTCGGGAAATGGATGCGCCGTCCGAAAATGGTTTCCACGTAGCCGTGCTCCCGCGCGAAGGCCTTGGTGCGCTCCATGTAGTCGCGGATCTCCGGGAAGCGCTTGAAATAGCGCTTGATGTATTCCGCCGCCTCCTCCCGTGGGATGCCGAGCTGCCGCGACAGGCCGTGCGCGGAGATGCCATAGATGATGCCGAAGTTGATGGCCTTGGCCCGGCGGCGCACCATCGGGTCCATGCCTTCCACCGGTACGCCGAACATCTCCGAGGCCGTCATGGCATGGATGTCCATGCCCTCGCGGAAGGCCTCCTGCAGGTGCTTCACGTCCGCCACGTGGGCCAGCACCCGCAGCTCGATCTGGCTGTAGTCGGCGGAGATCAGCAGGGATCCTTCCGGGGCGATGAAGGCGGCGCGAATCTTGCGACCTTCCTCGGTGCGCACGGGGATGTTCTGCAGGTTCGGATCGGTGGAGGCCAGCCGCCCGGTATTGGTTGCAGCCATGGAATAGGAGGTGTGTACCCGCCCCGTTTCCGGATTGATGTGCTGCACCAGCGCCTCGGTATAGGTGGAGCGCAGCTTGGTGAGCTGGCGCCACTGAAGCACCTTCTCCGCGATCTCCACGCCCTGCGCCGCCAGATCCTCCAGCACGTCCACCGACGTACTGCGGGCCCCGGTCGTGGTCTTCTTGGAGGATTCGATGCCCATCTTGCCGAACAGGATCTCGCCGAGCTGCTTCGGCGATCCGGGATTGAACTTCTCCCCGGCCAGTTCGTGGATCTCCTGCTCCAGCTCCGCTGCCTTCTGCGCGAATTCCTGCGACAGCCGGGCCAAAAGGGCGCGGTCCACCAGCACGCCGGCGCGCTCCATGTCCACCAGCACCGGAGCCAGCGGCCGCTCCAGCGTCTCGTAGACCGTGCACCTGTGCTCCTGCAGCAGTCGCGCCCGCAGGATCAGCCACAGGCGCAAGGTGACGTCGGCGTCCTCTGCGGCATATTCGCAGGCCTTCCGCGGTTCCACGAGATCGAAGGTGACCGCCTTCTTTCCCTTGCCGGCCACCTCCTGGAAGGAGATGGGCCTGTGATCCAGATGGCGCTGGGAGAGCTCGTCCATGCCATGCCCCCCGCGCCCGGCATCCAGCACGTAGGACAGCAGCATCGTGTCATCGAAGGGCCGGATCCGCACCCCCTTCCGCGACAGCACCAGGTCGTCGTACTTGACGTTCTGCGCCACCTTGAGGACCGCCGGGTCCTCCAGCACCGGCTTCAGCAGCTCCAAGGCCCGCTCCGGCGCAATCTGGGCCACCGCTTCCGATTGCAGATCCAGCCCCTCCGCCGGACGATGGGCGACAGGAACATAGGCCGCCCGCCCCGGAGCCAGAGCCAGCGCATAGCCCACCGGCTCCGCGCGGATGGCATCCAGCGAGGTCGTCTCGACATCGAAGGCCAGGAGACCGTCCCGCCGCGCCGCCTCCAGCCATTCGGCAAGCCGCGCCTCGTCGGTGATCAGCTCGTATCCGGAATGATCGAACGGAATGCGCGCCTTCTCCACCGCCGCCTCCACCGGGCCCACCCGTTCCGGATCGTGATCGGTCAGCTCCACGGGTTCCGGCTCCGGTGGCGACCAGCTCTCCACGTGCACCTCCTGTGCCGGGATGGCGGAGGGATCAACGCCCAGATCCTTGGCAATACGGCTGGTCAGGGTGGTGAACTCAAGCCCCTTGAGGAAGCCGATCAGTTTTTCCGGATCCGGCTTGCGCACGGCGAACGCTGATAGCGGCACAGGGACCGGCACGTGATCGTCCAGCGTCACCAGCTTCTTGGAGATGCGGGCATCCTCGGCATGGGCAATGAGCCGCTCGCGCCGTTTTGGCTGGCGGATCTCCTCCGCATGGGCCAGCAGGTTCTCCAGATCCCCGTACTCGTTGATCAGTTGGGCTGCGGTCTTCACCCCGATTCCCGGAACACCCGGGATGTTGTCGATGGAATCGCCGGCCAGCGCCTGCACGTCGGTGACCTTGTCCGGTGTGACGCCGAACTTCTTCATCACCTCCTCGGCCCCCTGCTCGCGGTCCTTCATGGCGTCATAGAGCGTCACGCCCTCGCCGAGCAGCTGCATGAGATCCTTGTCGGAAGAGACGATGTGCACCGTCGCACCCGCCTCGCGGGCCATACGGGCATAGGTGGCGATCAGGTCGTCGGCCTCGTAGTTCTCCAGCTCCACCGCCGGCACGCCGAAGGCCTCCGTCACCTTGCGGATCAGCTCGAACTGCGGCACCAGATCCTCCGGCGGCTCCGGACGGTTGGCCTTGTAGTCCGGATAGATCCCGTTGCGGAACGTCTCGCGTCCGGCATCGAAGATGACGGCCAGATGCGTGGGCCGCTTGCCCTCGTTCATGCTGGTCAGCAGCTTGTGCAGCATTGCGGCGAAGCCGTGCACGGCCCCCACCGGCAGCCCGTCGGATTTCCGCGTCAGCGGCGGCAGGGCATGATAGGCGCGGAAGATGAAGCCCGAGCCGTCGACCAGCCAGACGTGGTCTCCGGGCCCCACGGGCCGTCCGTTCTCGTTGGCGGTATCGGGAGTCTGCTCTGTCATGTTTCCTATATGGCGCAAGGTGTGAGGGAAGGCCATAGCCTCCGGCGCCGCATTGTGCAAAGAATCCTTCCCGGAGAAATCACGTCACGAAAGGAACAGCCCATGCCCGGCCGGGGACGTCTCGGACAGCTGCGCAGACAGAACATCATCTATCTGGCCCTTTCGGTACTGCTGGTGATCGGCGGCTACCTCTGGCTGCGCGAGGCCTATGAAGTGGCCAGCCCCTGGCCGTTCACCCAGGAGGTGCTTCTGGTGATCCTCGGCATCGTGGCCACGGTGCTCATCACCGCCCTGCTGCTGAACAAGCAGACGGAGGTGGAGCTTGAGAAGGAATGGTCCATCAAGTTCGCCGACCTGAAGGTGGATACCTACAACCGCCTGCTGGAGCACATCGAGCACCTGCTGGCATCCGGTGGCATGAAGCCGGAGGACCGCCTGCGCCTGCAGTTTCTCACCCACAAGCTGGCCATCGTCGCCGCACCCGACGTGCTGAAGGAATACGAACGTTTCCTGGAGGTGCTGAATGCCGCTTCCGAAGATGCCCGCTATACCGAGGGCGAGGTGGTTCTGGTCAATGAGGCGCTGGCCCGTCTGACTGCGGAGATCCGTCGTGACCTGGTCGGCGAGACGGACCTCAGGTCCGGCTGGAGCGGTGCTGCGATCCGCAAGCAGATCCTGGACAACTCCCGCCATATGCGGTGAGCGCAATGATCATCATGGGAATATGATCCTTAACGACTTTTAATAATCCTAAGCGCGGCTCCACCCTTTTATTTTGTCCTTCCGCTTTCCATGTGAATGGGTGGCGGGAGGAAAACCCACCGAATTTCCGGAATATGCACATCAGCGACGTGAACGGGCGAAGGCCCTTTCGCGAAGGGGAAGGCGTGTGTCCGTTCCGGGAGGGAGACTTCAAGGAGAGGAGTTGATGCGATGATGAAGAAAGGAACGATGAAGGCCATGCTTGCTCCGGCGCTTGTGGCGCTGGCCGCAGTGATCTCCACGCCCGCCATGGCAGGCGGAGACAAGACGGTGGACAGGAAACCGGCCGCTGCGCAGATGGCCGAAAAGGCCGCCACGAAGACGGGGCGCGAGGCGGTCGAGAAGAAGGCGCGCAGCAAGGGTGCCGAAAAGGCCGACGTCCAGCGGCAGAAGATACTGAAGGAGGCGGTCGCCGCCCTGCGCGAGACACAGAACGCCATTGCCGCACTGGACAAGGGTGACAAGGCTGCGGCCCTTGCGGCTCTGGAAAAGGTGGTCGGCAAGCTGGAGATCGTGCTGGCGCGCGCGCCCGACTTGGCCCTTGCGCCGGTTGACGTGACCACCCAGACGCTCGACATCTATGCCGACGTGAAATCGGTCCGCAAGGCCGTGGACGAGGCCGTGAAGCTGTTGAAGAAAGGTCGTGTGCAGGATGCCCGGGCACTGGTCTCCGGTCTTGCCAGCGAGATCGTCATCGAGGTGGTGAACATTCCGCTGGCCACCTATCCGGACGCCATCAAGGCGGTGGTGCCGCTCATCGAGCAGGGCAAGGTGAAGGAAGCCAAGGCGGCGCTGATCGCGGCGCTGAATACGCTGGTCATCACGCGTCACATCATTCCGCTGCCCATCCTGAGGGTGGAGCAGATGCTGGCCCGCGCCGAGGTTCTGGCGGAAAAGAAGAAACGCAGCGAGGCCGAGCAGAAGGAGCTTGACGCAATCCTGAAGGCGGCACGTACGGAACTGGAATTTGCCGAGGCGCTGGGTTACGGCAAGGAAGGTGACTTCAAGCCCTTCTACGAGCAGCTCGACAAGATTGCCGAGAAGACGAAGGGCGGCAAGTACGGCAAGGGCTTCTTTGACGAGCTGAAGAAGGCTCTGGCCGATTTCCGCGCCAAGCTCTTCTGATCGCTTCCGGAACGCCCATCCGTGATCTGAAAGGGGAAGCACTCCATTGCCGGAGTGCTTCCTTTTTTGATTCTGGAAAAATTGAAAGCACGCGCCGGACATGAAAAAAGCCCCGCATTCGCGGAGCTTTCCGATGCACCGTCTGATGTATCTGGTGGAGCCAGGCGGAATCGAACCGCCGACCTCCTGAATGCCATTCAGGCGCTCTCCCAACTGAGCTATGGCCCCATCCGGTTCGGTCGCCGTTCTGCGGAATTTCATGCCGCGTCCGGCGCCGTCCGGGCCCTTAAATAGTGTGAAAGCCCGGCCGTGGCAAGGCCCTGATCATGAAAAATGCGAAAAAAGTTTTCACACCGCCACGAGACGTTTCAGGGGGCGCAGCAGCCGGGCAATGTCCTCCCGGATGCCCAGTGTGGCGGGCACCAGGAGCAGCACGAGGATGGTCGCTCCGGCCAGTCCGAAGACGATGGTGATGGCCATGGGCAGCAGGAACTGGGCCTGCAGGGATTTCTCGAACATCAGCGGTAGCAGGCCGCCGACGGTGGTCAGCGAGGTCAGCAGCACCGCCCGCAGCCGGTCGCGTGCCGCCCCCACTGCCGCCTGCCGCATGTTTTCACCCCCTTCCAGCCGTTCCACGGCCCGTGCCACCAGGATGATCGAATCGTTGATGATGATTCCGGACAGTCCCAGCAGGCCGATCAGCGAGAGGATGGTCAGCGAATATCCCATCAGCCAGTGGCCGATGATGGCTCCCGTGGCACCGAAGGGAATGATGGTCATGATGACGAACGGGCGTGAGTAGCTGCCGAAGACCCAGGCGAGGATGATATAGATGAGCGCCAGTGCCACCAGCGTTCCCGTCTTCAGGTCGCCCAGCGACTTGCGCTGCTCTTCCGCTCCGCCGGCGATGTCGGCCGTAATGCCGTATTTCGACAGAATGGCGGAGAATTCCGAGGCTTCCAGCGCTTTCTGTGCCTCCGCGATGGAGGTGACGTTGAGGTCGATGTCGCCGGAGACCGTCAGGGTGGCCTTGCCGTCCCGCCGGTAGATCACCGAAAAGCCCGGCTCCTCCGTCAGCTCTGCCACGTCGGACAGCGGCAGCCAGACGCCGGTTTTCGAACGGACGTAGACGTTGTGCAGCTCGGCCATGCCGGTCACCTTCTCCGCCCGGCGCACCCGCACCGCCACCTCCTCCAGATCCCGCGCGAAACGTCGTGCCGTGACGCCGCGCAGGGCCGCCCGCACCTGCCGGCTCACCTCGTCGAGATCGAAGCCCAGCGCCTGTGCCCGCGGTGTCAGGCGGATACGCACGTCCAGCTTGCCATAGGGCAGGTCGTCCTCCACCGCCGAAACGCCCTTGATGCGGCGCAGAATGTCGGCAATTTCCCCGGCCGCCTTCTTCAGAACGAACGGATCGTCACCCTTCAGCTCGATCTCCAGGTCCTTTGGGGAGCTGGCCATGTGCCGCCGGCCGAAGGAGATGCGCTCCACGCCCGGAATCGTGGGCATGGTCTTGCGCCAGGCGCGCAACAGCGTGCTGGTGCGCACGCTGCGGGCCTCGGAGTTGGTGAGTTGCACGTCCAGCTGGGCCAGGTGATCGCCGTTGGAATAGCCCATCTTGCCTACGCGCACGAAAGTGGTGACGATCAGCTTCTCGCCGCCGCCAAGTTCCCGTTCCACCTTGCGCAGGGCATCCTCGATGCGGGAGACGGCCTTCAACGTTTCCTTTTCCGGGGTGCCGGCGGCCATGACGACATAAGCCGAAACATGTTCCGATTCCGGGGACGGGAAGAAATTGAACCGCATGCGGCCGGAAGCCGGAAGTGCGATGGCCAGTACCAGAGCCGCGATCATCAATGCCCAGGTTGCATACCGCCAGTCATAGGCCAGTGTGGCAAGGCGCGAGAAGGGCCCGTCCCGGAAGTGCGCAAAGGCTGCATCGAACGTCGTGCGGAATCGTCCGGGCCGCCCGGTCCTGCGCAGGGCATGCCGCAGATGGGCGGGCAGAATGAGAAAACACTCCAGCAGCGAGGCAAGCAGCACCGAGATCACCACCAGCGGCAGGGCGATGATGATCGATCCGATGCGCCCTTGAAAGAAGAACAGCGGCAGGAAGGCGGCGATGGTGGTCAGGGTCGCTGCGGTCACCGGAGCCAGCATGCGCAGCGCCCCCTGTTCCGCCGCCATGTCCGGCGGCAGACCGTTCGCCCGCAAGGTCTCCGTGTGTTCGCCAACGACAATGGCATCATCGACAATGATGCCCAGCGTCAGGATCATGGCGAACAGCGAGACCATGTTGATGGTCTGTCCGCTCATCCACATGATGGTGACGGCAGCCATCATCGAGACCGGAATGCCGGCCGCCACCCAGAAGGCAATGCGGCCGTTCAGGAAGATGAAAAGGATGATCAGAACCAGCGCCAGCCCTTGCAGGCCGTTCTCGATCAGCAGCCAGATGCGGTCTTTCAGATAGTTGGCCCGCACGTCGAACAGAACGACCTTCAGGTTCTTCGGCAGGGTGGGGCGCACCTGTGCCACGTAGTCCTTCAGGATGGCCGCGGTCTTCAGCGTATCGGCACCCGGCGTGCGCCAGATGTTCAGGCGGATGGCCGGTTGCCCCTGCGCGTAGCCGCGTTCCTGGTCGGGATCGAAGCCTTCACGCACCCGTGCGATGTCGGACAGCCGCGTGCGTTCACCCTCCGGCCCCGAGCGCGCCACGATCCGGCCGATGTCGTCCGCCGTCCGCTTGCGTGCCGCGCCATGGACCGTCTTGTCCAGCCCGCCGGTGATGCTGCCGGCTGGTGTATCGGCGGTTTCCGCACGCACCTTCGCCGCCAGCCGGGCGACGTCCAGATCCAGCCGCACCAGTTCCGATTGCGGCACGGAGATGATGATCTCCTCGCCACGCGCTCCGGAGTAGGTCACCCGTTCGATGCCGGCGTCCAGCAGACCGTCCCGCATCCGGCGCGCGTAGCGTTTCAGGGTGCGCTCGTCATAGGGGCCGGTGATCAGCAGCCGCCCCACCAGTTCGTAGCGGGTCACCTGCTGAACCACGGGCGGATCGGCCCCTTCCGGCAGCGTGGTCACTCCATCCACGGCCTTCTCCACGTCGGAAAGCGCCCGGTCCATGTCCGTGCCCTGCCGGAACGTCAGGGAGATGTAGGCGGAGCCCTCGCGGGCCACGCCGTAGAAGTCCTCCAGCCCGTTCACCGAACGCAGTGCCGGTTCCAGGTTGCGGATGACCATCTTCTCCATGTCCGCCGGGGTGGCGCCCGCCCAGGTGACACGCACCGAGATGCGCGGAATGTCGATGGTGGGGAAGAACTGGGTATTCAGCCTCTGCAGGGCCAGAAGGCCGGCCATCACCAGCACCGCCAGCAAGAGGTTCGCCGCCGTGCGGTGATGCACGAAGAAACGCACCAGCGCGGCGAACGGTGACAGTCCGTGCGGCACCGGGGTGGTCATGGCAGCACCTTCGCCTTGCGGCCCTCCACCGGATCGGCCATGCGGTTGACGATGATCTGCTCGCCCCCCTTCAGGCCGGTGACCACGGCCCTGTCGCCGACATGGCCGGCCAGTCGCACCGGCAGTGCCTTCAGCCGTCCGTCGACGACGGCATAGACACGGGTACCGTCATAGACAGCCTGTTCCGGCAGCAGGGCGGCATCACGCTCCAATGGTCCGGGCAGGCGTACCTCGACGAAGGTGCCTGCTTTCAGCCAGCGGGCCTTCTCCGCATCGTCCGGCACCGCATAGAGATGGATCACACCCTTTCCGGCCGCCACCTCGGGGGCCACGCGGCGCACCGTTGCGACAATCTCCAGCGGCCCGGTCGTGGTTTTCCAGATGACCCGCACCTTGCGCCCCTTCAGCTGCTCGCCGGCGCTGCGCAGCGCTCCGTACTGCCGTTCGGAGAGAGCGAAGCGGATCTCCGGCGCTTCGGAGGAGACG
>JAJRRY010000124.1 GCA_024279095.1 Alphaproteobacteria bacterium | reverse complement strand
CGTGGACGTGGCGCTGGCCGCGCGGGCTGCTGGCGCGCACGTCGGCCAGTCCGATCTGCCCGCCGCCGAGACGCGCGCCTTGCTGGGCGAAGAGGCCATCATCGGCCTGTCGCACAAGACGCTGGCAGAGGTGGAAAGCGCGCCGGTGGAAGCGCTGAGCTATGCCGCCATCGGCGGCATCTTCCCCACCTCCAGCAAGGTGCAGGACAGGCCGCCGGCAGGGCTTGAGGGGCTGGTGGAATTGTCCCGCCGGCTGAAGGCGCGCGCGCCCGATCTGCCCATCGTCGCCATTTCAGGCATCACCGTGGAAACCGCCGGGGCCGTCATCGAAGCAGGAGCCGACGGCGTCGCCGTCATCTCGGCGGTCTGCGCGGCGGAGGATCCGGAAACGGCTGCTGTTGCGCTGCGCCGCGAAGTTGATGAGGCACATGCGCGGTGGAAGGGAGGCGACCGATGATGCCGGCGGTTCTGGCAGTGGGCGGGATCGATCCGACCGGCCTTGCCGGGTTGGCGGCGGACATACGCGCCGGTGCGGCCGCCGGAGTGCATGTCGCCACCGTCGTTTCCGCTTTGACCGTGCAGAACGGGCGCGAGCTGTTCCGGGTCGATCCGGTGGAACCGGAGCTGCTGGCCGAGCAGATGAAGGCTGTTCTGGAAGACCTGCCTGTCGGGGCCGTCAAGATCGGACTTCTGCCCGGGAGGCGCGCGCTAGAGGTTCTCATGACCATCCGGGATGCACATGGGCCGCTTCCCGTCGTCATGGATCCCGTCATGTCGGCGACTGTCGGAGGCCGGCTGTCAAGGCTGTCGTCTGCGGACGTTGCGGCGGCAGGGAGGTGCGGCGGTGTTCTGCTGACCCCCAACTTTGACGAGGCGGAATGGTTGCTGGGCAGGCGGAGCATCCGCGACCTGGAAGAGATGAAGGAGGCTGCCGTCGAACTGGCGGAAAAGACCGAATGTGCCGTGCTGCTCAAGGGGGGGCATATGGAGAATGACGCAATCGTGGCGGATGTTCTCTGTGACGGCCGGATAGTCAGCGTCTTCAGGGCCCATCGCGTGCCGGCACGGGCAAGGGGAACGGGCTGTGCGCTGGCGACACTGGTGGCTGCGGGCCTGGCCTGCGGGCGGGAGCTCGGAAGTGCGGTTTCGACGGCCCGACGCATGATGACGGAAGCACTCGAACGGGTCGCATCGGAAAACGCAGGGGAGGGCATTCCACCCGTGCTGCCACTCATGCCGGATGATGGCTGCGCATGAGGTGATACGGCAAGCATCAGAAGACGGAAGGAGCAACATGACGAAAGCCACGCGAAGAGACTTTCTTGCGGCAGCGGCTACCATGACGGGGAGCGGGTTCCTCTCCGCCCCGGCCATTGCCGCCGCACCGGTGCGTGAGGTGCGGATGGTGACATCCTGGCCGAAGAATATGCCCGGCCCCGGCGTCTCCGCCGCAAGGCTGGCGGCGGAGATCGGCCGGCTTACCGGTGGGCGCCTGCGAATCCGCGTATATGCGGCGGGGGAGCTGGTGCCGCCACTGGCCGTGTTCGATGCGGTGCAGAACGGTACTGCGGAAATGGCGCATACGGCGTCGCTGTTCTGGTCCGGAAAAATGCCGGCGGCGGCGCTGTTCACCGCCGCACCTTACGGCCTCTCGCCAGTGGAGCATCAGGCCTGGCTGGAGAACGGCGGCGGGCAGGCGCTGTGGGAGGAGCTTTATGCGCCCTTCGGCATCCATCCGCTCCTCGCCGGCAATACCGGCCCTTCCATGGGTGGCTGGTTCCGCAAGCAGATCCGCTCTCTCCGGGACTTTCGAGGGCTGAAAATGCGGATGCCCGGCCTCGGCGGGCGGATCATCCGGCGCATGGGAGCCACACCGGTCACCCTGCCGCCGGGAGAGATCCTGCCGGCCCTGCAGGCCGGCACCATCGACGCCACGGAGTTCCTGGGGCCGTTCGGAGACATGGCGCTCGGTCTGCACAAGGTGGCGAAGACCTACCATTACCCGGCCTTCCACGAGCCGAACGGGGCCGGCGAGCTGCTGGTGTCGAAAAAACTGTGGGAAGGTCTGGAGCCGGATCTGAGGCTCGCCGTCGAGGTCGCCTGCCGTTCCGAGGCTGCCCGCACGCTGGCCGAACATTCCTGGCGGAACGGTACGGCGCTGGAAGCCCTGCGCACGAAGCACGGTGTGCATGTGTGGCCCTATCCGAAGGACGTGCTCGTCACTGCCAGAAAGGCCGCCAACGAGGTCATGGCGGAGCTGGCCGCCCACGACGCCATCAGTCGCCGCATCGTCGAGTCCATGCTGGCGGCCCGCCGGCATCTGTCCGACTGGAGCGACATGTCCACACGCGCCTTCCTGCAGGCGCGGATCAGCTGAAACGGGGAGAACTTCCATGAACATCCATGACAGGCCATTCCGTCCCGCCGTCACCACCGGGCCGCTGCCGGCATCCCGCAAGGTGCATGTGAAGGGCCCGCGACCCGACATCCGGGTGCCGATGCGCGAGATCGCGCTTGATCCCTCGGCCGGGGAGCCCCCCTTCGTGGTCTATGACACGTCTGGTCCGTACTCTGATCCGGAGATGGAGATCGATCTGACGCAGGGGCTGCCGAAGCTGCGGCAGAAATGGATCGAGGAGCGCGGCGACACGGAGGCATGCACGCCACGGCCGGTACGTCCAGAAGACAACGGAAACGTCTCGGAGGAGGCGCTGGCACCCCGCTTTCCGTCCGTTCCGACGCCGAGGCGGGCACACGGAGCAGTGGCCGTGACCCAGATGGCCTATGCCCGTAGGGGCATCG
>JAJRRY010000123.1 GCA_024279095.1 Alphaproteobacteria bacterium | reverse complement strand
GATGAAGGCGCTGAAGAAGTTTCTTTCCAAGGGCGACAAGGTCAAGGTTTCGGTGCGCTTCCGCGGCCGCGAGATGGCACATGCCAATCTGGGGCGCGAGCTTCTGGAGCGCGTCGTCGGAGAGCTTGACGAGGATGAGGTGAAGGTGGAGCTGATGCCCAAGATGGAAGGGCGTCAGATGGTCATGATCCTGGCTCCGAAATGAGGATGCGCGACGGCCTTTTTGCTTGACTCCGTAGAGGAAATGCGGGCATAAGCACGCCCACGCGGAAGCGGACGGAAAAAAGGGATCCGTCCGCACTTTTCCGTTGCCCAAGGCTGACAACAACGACAACAAGCGAAGTCCGCCGGGGAAACCCGGAGCGGCGCCGGACGGCACGGAACGGAAAAACAAAAGGAAAGCAAGCGATGTATGCGATCATCAAGACCGGCGGCAAGCAGTACCGTGTCGCCCCCGAGGATGTCATCACCGTGGAGAAGCTGGCCGGCGAACCCGGCGACACCGTGGTTATCTCCGAGGTGCTGATGGTGGCCGACGGCGACGACGTTCAGATCGGCGCGCCCTTCGTGGAGGGTGCTTCGGTGGCCTGCGAGCTCGTGGAGCAGACACGCGGTCCGAAGATCATCATCTTCAAGAAGAAGCGCCGCAAGCACTATCGCCGCAAGAAGGGGCACAGGCAGGACCTGACGGTGCTGAAGGTCGCCGAGATCCTGACCGGCGGCAAGAAGCCCTCTGGCAAGAAGGCAGCCCCGAAGAAGGCGGAAGCGGAGGCCGCGCCGGCTGTGTTTGCCGAAGTGGAAGGCCGTGCCGCCGAAATCAAGGAGAAGCTGAAGAAGGGTGAGGCGGCTGCCATTTTCGAGGCGCCCGAGGGCGAGGCCGACGACCTGAAGAAGATTTCCGGGGTCGGTCCGGTGATCGAGAAGAAGCTGCATGCCCTAGGCATCAGGACCTTTGAGCAGGTGGCCAATTTCAGCAAGGACGACATCGCTCTCGTCGATGCCGTGCTGTCCTTCAAGGGGCGCATCGAGCGCGACGACTGGGTATCCCAGGCCAGGAAGCTGGCGGCCGAAAAGAAGTAACCGAACGGATCAAGGAGCAGGACAATGGCGCACAAGAAGGCAGGCGGTTCGTCCCGCAACGGCCGCGATTCCATCGGCAAGCGTCTCGGCGTGAAGAAGTTCGGCGGCGAGTTCGTGGCGCCGGGCAACATCATCATCCGTCAGCGCGGCACCAAGTGGCACCCTGGCGAGAACGTCGGCATGGGGAAGGATCACACGATCTTCGCGCTGGTCGAGGGCCGCGTGAAGTTTCACACCGCCATGGGCGGCCGCAATTTCGTGTCTGTGGAGCCGGCGGGCGACTGATCCGCCCTTCCCGGAACACGCCACGCACGATACGGTTTCGGAGAAGCCGGCGGAGCAGCGCGCTGCTTCCGTCGGCTTTCTGCGTCCCGGAAGGGGGTGAAACGGATCGCCGCAATCCCCACATGAAGGGCCTGATGAACAAGGCAAGGCATTGAGAAGTCATGAAGTTTCTGGATCAGGCCAAGGTGTACATCCGTTCCGGCGACGGTGGCGCAGGTTGCGTCTCCTTCCGGCGGGAGAAGTATGTGGAGTTTGGCGGCCCCGATGGCGGTGACGGCGGACGCGGCGGTGATGTGTGGGTGGAGGCGGTTGAAGACCTGAACACCCTCATCGACTACCGCTACCAGCAGCATTTCAAGGCCGGCAAGGGCATGCACGGCATGGGCGCCAACCGCACCGGGCGCAAGGGGTGCGACGTGGTGCTGAAGGTGCCGGTAGGCACCCAGATTCTGGATGAGGATCGCGAGACGCTGATCGCCGACCTCACCGAGCCCGGACAGCGCGTGTTGCTGGCCCGCGGCGGCAACGGTGGCTTTGGCAATGCGCATTTCAAGTCGTCCACTAACCGAGCGCCCCGTCATGCCAATCCGGGCGCGCCGGGCGAGGAGCGCTGGATCTGGCTGCGGCTGAAGCTGATCGCCGATGCCGGTCTCGTCGGCCTGCCCAATGCCGGCAAGTCCACCCTGCTGTCGGTGGTTTCAGCCGCGAAGCCGAAGATTGCCGACTATCCGTTCACCACCCTGCATCCCAACCTTGGCGTGGTGAAGGTGGGCGTGGATTCCTTCGTGCTGGCGGACATTCCCGGTCTCATCGAGGGGGCGCACGAGGGCGCCGGCCTTGGGGACCGCTTTCTCGGCCATGTGGAGCGCACCGCCGTGCTGCTGCACCTGATCGACATCACCGCGCAGGATGCGGTGCACGACTACCGCACCATCCGCAGCGAGCTCTCCGCCTATGGTGACGGCACGTTGGCCTCCAAGCCGGAGATCGTCGCCCTCTCCAAGATCGATCTGGTGGACGAGGACACCCGCAAAATGGTGGCCGAGGATTTCCGCGAACGCACTGGCATCTCGCCGCTGCTGCTCTCCGCGGCAACCGGCGAGGGTGTGCGCAAGGCCATGGGCCGGCTGATGGAGACCATCTCGAAGTCGCGAACGGCGGAACGCACGGCGAAGGCCGAGCGGCAGCGGGCCGAGGAGGGGGGCTGGAGTCCATGAGCCAGCGGCTGGAAAAGGCCCGCCGTGTCGTCGTGAAGGTCGGTTCCGCCCTGCTGGTAGATCAGGGCACGGGCCTGCTGGACCGCGACTGGCTGGCGTCGCTGGCCGAGGATCTCGCCGCTCTCCACGGAAAAGGAGCCGACATCCTGGTGGTGTCCTCTGGTTCCATCGCCCTGGGTGCACGCCTGCTGGGCCTGCCGCAGAAGCGCTCGCGCCAGAAGCTGGAGGAGAGTCAGGCGGCCGCGGCGGTGGGACAGATCGCGCTGGCCAAGGCCTGGTCGGAGGCGCTGGGGGCGCACGGGATGGTGGCGGGGCAGATCCTGCTGACCCTGATGGATACCGAGGAACGCCGACGCTATCTCAATGCCCGGGCCACCCTGAACACGTTGCTGAAGCACCGGGCCGTGCCGGTCATCAACGAAAACGACACGGTGGCCACCGACGAGATCCGCTATGGCGACAATGACCGTCTGGCGGCCCGCGTCGCCTCCATGATCCATGCCGATTGCCTGGTGCTGCTCTCCGACGTGGACGGGCTCTATACCGCGCCACCGGATACCGAGGGAGCGAGGCACATCACGGAAGTGGAACGGATTACCCCGGAAATCGATGCCATGGCGAAAGATGCCGCCTCGGCGGTCGGTTCCGGCGGCATGCGAACCAAGCTGGAGGCGGCCCGTATCGCCACCCATGCCGGAGTGAGCATGGTCATCGCCTCAGGACGGCACATGCACCCCCTGCGCCGCATCCTTGACGGTGCCCGCTGCACGTGGTTCACCTCCTCGGCAAGCCCGGTAGCCGCCCGCAAGCGCTGGATCGCCGGTTCTCTGGTTCCGTCGGGAGCGCTGGTGGTGGACGATGGTGCCGTGGCCGCCCTGCGCCGCAACAAGAGCCTGCTGCCGGTGGGCGTGACGGCGGCGGAAGGGGACTTTGAGCGCGGCGATGCGGTGCGCATTCTCGACCTGCGGGGGCGGGAGCTGGCGCGCGGCCTCGTCAACTACAGCCGTGCGGAGGTGGAACGTATCAAGGGGCTGCGCTCGGGGGAGATCGAGGCGGCACTGGGGTATCAGGGGCGCGACGTGATGGTGCACAGGGACGATCTGGTCTGGACGGGACAGGAGAGCAATGACTGACGTGAAGGAGATGATGGTGGAGGTGGGACGCAGGGCGCGTCAGGCTGCCGCCGAGCTGGCCGGAGCCTCCACGGATGCGAAGAATGCCGCGTTGAAGGCCATGGCCGCCAATATCCGCGCTCGCAAGGCGGAGATCCTGGAAGCCAATGCGAAGGACGTGGAGAACGCCCGGAATGCGGGAAAAACGGACGCTTTCATCGACCGTCTCGCTCTGGATGAAGGGCGCATCGAAGGCATTGCCTCTGGCCTGGAGGCCATTGCGGAGCTGCCCGATCCCGTCGGCTCCGTCATGGCCGAGTGGGAGCGCCCGAACGGCCTGCGCATCGCCCGGGTGCGGGTGCCCATTGGCGTCATCGGTATCATCTACGAGTCGCGCCCCAATGTTACCGCCGATGCCGGGGCGCTGTGCATGAAGTCCGGAAACGCCGCGATCCTGCGCGGAGGGTCGGATTCGTTTCACTCTTCCGGAATCCTTGTCGAATGCCTGCGGAAGGGGCTGGAGGAAGCCGGACTGCCGGTCGACGCCATCCAGATGGTGCCGACCACCGATCGCGCGGCAGTGGGCGAGATGCTGCGCGGACTGGACGGCAACATCGACCTCATCGTGCCGCGCGGCGGCAAGTCGCTGGTGGCGCGGGTGCAGGAGGAGGCGCGGGTTCCGGTTTTCGCGCATCTGGAAGGCATCTGTCATACATACATCGACCGGGATGCCGATCCGGAGAAGGCCGTCTCCGTGACTCTGAACGCCAAGATGCGCCGTCCGGGCATCTGCGGCGCCACGGAAACTGCGCTGGTGGATGCCGCCGGTGCGGAGCGCCTGCTGGCGCCGGTGGTGAAGGCGCTGCTGGATGCCGGCTGCGAGGTGCGCGGCGATGCCGCCGTGCAGGCCGTGGACGGGCGCGTGAAACCGGCTGCGGAAGAGGACTGGGATACCGAATACCTGGCGCCGGTCATCTCGGTGAAGACGGTGCAGGGTGTCGACGAAGCCATCGCCCACATCGCCCGGCACGGGTCGCACCACACAGACGCGATCATCACCGAGAACGACGAAACGGCGGAGAAGTTCCTGCGCGAAGTGGACAGCGCCATCGTCATGCGCAACGCTTCCACCCAGTTTGCCGATGGCGGCGAATTCGGTTTCGGTGCGGAGATCGGCATCGCCACCGGGCGCATGCACGCCCGCGGGCCAGTGGGGCTGGAGCAGCTGACCACCTTCAAGTATCAGGTCCGCGGCGACGGACAGACGCGGCCGTGAGCACGGGCCTGATTGCACTGGGCATCCCGCCGGCACGGGTTTCGGGGCGCCGGATCGGCCTGTTCGGCGGATCCTTCAATCCGCCTCATGCCGGGCATCTGGCGGTCGCGGAGGAGGCGCTCCGACGGCTGCGGCTGGATGAGGTGTGGTGGCTGGTGGCCACCCGCAATCCGCTGAAGGATCCCGACGACGTGGCCGACCTGGAGCGCCGGCTGGTGCAGACTCGTGAAATTGCCGGGCGCAATCCGCGCTTCCGGGTGCTGGATCTGGAGCGCCGGACGGGCACGCACTATACCGCCGACCTGTTGGACGCATTGGAGCCGCTGCTGAGGGGAGGGCTGTCCGTCTGGATCATGGGGGCGGACTCCTTCGCGACCCTGCACAAGTGGGGGCGCTGGCGGACCATCCCGTGGCGCATCCCGCTGGCGGTGTTTGACCGTCCCGGGTGGACACTGCGGGCCCTGTGCGGGCCTGCGGCCATGAGGCTGCGCCGCTACCGGGTTCCGGAGCGCGAGGCTTTGCTGCTGCCGGAACTGGAGCCGCCGGCATGGAGTTTCCTGAACATGCCGTTACGTCCGGAGAGCTCCTCCTGCATCCGCCACCCGGAAGCTTGTCCAGATTCCACTTGCGGCCCTTCCGGCCATGCCGCATAATTGCAGCGCATGGGCCTGCACGGCCCGCCACGCGAGCAAACAGGAACAAAGAACTGTCTGCGAAGATGAGCAACGAAAGCACCGCCATGGCATCCCTGCGGGATGCGGCGGACGAGGTCGCCAGAGAGGGCGACGAACCGGATCGATCTCCCGAACGCATCATGCAGATCATCATGCAGAGTCTCGAGGACTCCAAGGCGGAAGACATCGTCACCATTCCGCTGGAGCCCGGTGCGGCCTTGGCCGATGCCATGATCGTGGCTTCCGGCCGCTCCAACCGTCATGTCTCTTCCATCGCCGATCATCTGTTGCGGAAGCTGAAGAAATCTGGCGTGAAGGGTGTCTCGGTCGAGGGGCTGGAGCATGCGGACTGGGTTCTGGTGGATACCGGGGACATCATCGTCCACATCTTTCGCCCCGAAGTCCGGGCCTTCTACAATCTCGAGAAGCTCTGGTCTCCCCGCATGCCCCGAAACAGGATGCCTGAGTGAAGCTCCTGCTGTTGGCCATAGGCAGGATCCGCGGCTGCGAGAAGGAGCTGGTCGCGGAATACCTGAAGCGTGCCGCGCCGATGCTGCGGCGCATGGGGCTGGCTTCCGTCGAGGTGCGGGAGTTTCCGGAATCCCGGGCTGCGGATGCTGCGGAACGCAGGCGGCAGGAGATGGATGTTCTGCTGCGGGCTGCCGGCAGGAGAGCGGTATTCGTGGTGCTGGACGAGCGGGGCGAGAACCTCTCCAGCCGGGAGTTCGCCGCGCGGCTGAAGAAGCTGGCGGGAAGCGGGGCGCCGGCCCTGGCCGTCGTCATCGGCGGCCCCGACGGACTGGCCGAGGAGCTGAGAAGGAAGGCACGTCTGAGCGTCGCTTTCGGCCGCATGACCTGGCCGCACAGGCTGGCCCGCGTCATGGCGGCGGAGCAGATCTACCGCGCCGCAAGCATCACCGCCGGGCATCCCTATCATCGGGACTGAGGAGCGCCCCGGAGGCGGCAGGGCCCGGCCGGACGGAAAAAGGCCCGGCCGGATGCATGATGTCACCGGTTGTTGCGGCGCATGCGGGACGCGCGGAAGCGGTCGAATTCCGCCCTGGTGATCTTGCCGTCGCCGTTGGCGTCGATCATCGAGAAGGATGGCCGGTTGCCCGCGTTGCGCATCATGCGTCCCTGGGCGGCGGCCTGCTTCTGACGCATGGCACGGAAGCGGTCGAACTCGGCCTTCGTGATCGCTCCGTCACCATTGGCGTCGATGGCGGAGAAGCTCATCGGGCCGCGGGGCTGGGCCTGAGCGCCTGCGCTTGCGGCAAGAATGGCTGCGAGCAGACTCAGGGAAATGGCTGAACGTTTCATGATGAAGCCTCCATGATGGTTGTCCCGTGCCGCAATGGCACAGGAAGGGCGGACCGGCTTGCTGCCGGTCCGCCCGCGAGGGAAGATGGGCGATCAGCTGCGGCCGCCACCCTGACGCAGGCGCGTGCGGGTGCGGGTCTGCGTCTGGTTGCCGGTACCGTCCTGCAGGCGCGTACGCGTACGGGTCTGCGTCTGGGTCTGAGACTGCGTACCGGTCGCCTGGGCCAGTACGATCAGGTCGCCCTTTTCGGCGGGTGCCGCATTGGCGGCACCGGTTGCAAGGGCGGCGGCAATCGCACTGGTCATGATGACAGCAATCTTCTTCATGTCCTATACTCCTCTGTTGTCAGGTTCCTTGGTTTTCAGGGAACAAGCGGGAAGGTCCGTTTCCCGCTTCCGCCATGTCCGGGCTCAGAAAACCTTCCGGTTTCCTGTGTTTTCCGGGCATGGGGGAAGCGAAAAGGGAAATCAGGAAACCTTCGCGGGAGGAGCACGGATCACCCGGTTGCGGAAGGTGTCGACGGCAAGAGGTTCGGCTCCGTCGAAACCGAGACGGGCGACGACCCGGCGCACGGGTGCGCGCAGAACGGCCGTACCAGTGGCCGGCACCGAAACCTTCGAGAAATGGACCATGCAGATGGGGCACGTGGCGGCGTCGCCGTCGCGCTGCGTGCCGGCAGGATCGTCCTGCCGCGCATCGATCGTGATGGTCCTGGCGCCCAAGGCCGAGCAGACGATCAGGACATCAGGCAGCCCCTCTCCGGAGCGGTCCCACGGAACGGCCTGTGCCGCCGGCAGGAACGCTTGGAAGAGAATGGCGAACATGGCGAGGAACATCGCCATCTGTCCATATGTTCTGCGAAATGTCGCCACTGTCCAACCCGCATTGAAAGCGCTTGCATGCTAACGGCCGATTCCCTGATTAGGAAATCCAACCTGAACGGCAGATGAATGTATTCGCCACGTTTCCTGGCGCACCCCGGCAAATTGTCACGCAGATCGCACACAACCATGGCACGTACAATCGAGACGCCTCCCTCATCTGGCAGGCGAGAAGTTCGTCCTGTTTCTGCTGCCGCCAGCTAGTCTTCGGGCGAGCCTTGTGGGTAGCAGGACGGCCATGAAGCCGGGGGCCCGCATGCGCCCGGCCCGGCGGCCTGCCACTTCTCCGAATCCGAAATAGATGTCGCCGCGCACTGCGCCGCGAATGGCCGATCCGGTATCCTGTGCCACCATCAGCCGTCGGAAGGGCCGCTCTCCCGCCCCGTCCGTGTCCGGCACGCGGGTGTCCAGCCAGACGGGGCTTCCATAGGCCCAGTAGCGCCAGTCCACGGCCAGCGAGACCATCGGTGCAAGCTGCACACCTTGGGCTCCAAAGGCTCCAAGCCGGGGATCCGGCAGCTCCACGACCCGGAAGAAGACGTAGGATTCGTTCCGCCAGAGCAGTTCGCGGGCCTTATCGGGATGGCGGGCCAGCCATGAGCGGATCGCCTGCATGGACATCCGCTCTTTCGGGATCTCCCCGCGCTCGACGAGGATGCGGCCGATGGGCGTATAAGGCCGTCCGGATTTTGCTGCATAGGACAGCCGCAGCACGCCGCCTTCCCTCAGCCGGATGCGCCCGGATCCCTGGACCTGGATGAAGAAGGCATCCGCCGGCGATTTCAGCCAGACGATCTCCAGCCCGCGGTCCTTCAGGGCCCCGCTCTCGATCTCCCGACGGGTGAAGTAGGGCACCGGCCTGCCGTTCACGCGCCGGCCGTAGCGGGTACCGGCGATGCGGGCCTCCGCCGGTGTGAAGGCCACCAGATCGGCAGGACGGGCAAGCAGGGGGAAGCGGTACGTGGCATCCGGTTTCAGGGCCCCTTCGGCTTCTGGTTCGTAGTAGCCGGTGAACAGCCCCGAGGGCCGCCCCGGGCGCTGCAGGGTCACGGGCAGGAAGTGACGCTCGAAGAATGCCCGTGCCGCCGGGCGGCTGTCGGGTGTGTGCATCGCCGCGCGGCAGGCGGCCCGCCAGTCCCCCCGCTGTCCGCCGAAGCGCGAACGCTTGCGGAAGGGCTCGCGCATCATCACCTTGCAGGAACGGCGGAAGGCCTGCAGCGCGGCCCGGTGATCCGCCTGCGTCCATCCGGGCAGTGCCGAAAAGGGCATTAGATGCGGCCTGTTTGCGGCTCCCATCGCGGATCCTCCGTATCCTGTCAGGGTCATAAGCCCGATGACGAGCGCCCCTGCGGCGTGCAGCATGGTCTCAGCCTTCCGCTCCCCACCTGTGCAGCGTCCTGCCATGGTCGCGCAGCCACTCCTCTGCCGTGTCCACGTGCGGGCAGTGTTGCCGTACCAGCTTCCAGAAACGGGCGGAATGATTCATCTCTGCAAGGTGGGCCACTTCATGGGCGGCCAGATAGTCCAGCACGAAGGGCGGCGCGAAGATCAGCCTCCACGAGAAGTTCAGGTTTCCGCGCGTCGAGCACGATCCCCAGCGGCTTTTCTGATCGCGCACCGAAAGGCGCCGGAACGGCAGGTTCATCTTCTGCGAATATACGGTGCAGGCCTGCACAAGGTCCTGGCGCGCCTGCCGTTTCAGCCAGTCTGTCAGTCGGCGCGGCAGGTGATCCGGATCTCCAGCCACGCACAGTCGCGCACCTTCCACGTTCTCCTCCTGCCAGACCACGCCGCGCCGGTTCGGAACGTGGATGATCTCGTGCATCTTCCCGCGCAGGGGAATGCGGGCACTGGGCCGGAAAGGAACGGCGGCGGGGCGCCGCTCCAGCTGTCCAAGGATCCAGTCTCGCCGGGAGAGTGCAAAGGCCAGCCCCTGCTTCTCAGGAATGCCGGCGGGAACGGTGATCCGTACCGCATCGGCATCACGGGCAAGCCGCAAGGAGATGCGTCGCGCGCGCGGGTGGGGCGTGATGCGGACGGGAATGTTGCGCCCGTCGATCTCGATCGTGGTTTCCATGGCCCGCGAATCCGTTTCCCTGATTCTCCGTAAACGGGAGGAGAAAGGAAAAACGGATGTTGCGCAAGAGTCTTTCGGCAACCGCCGCGATCTCAGCCCGTGGAATGGTAGGCGGCGATGACGGCGATGTTCATCACGTCGGCGGCCGTCGAATCCATCTTGACGATCTGCACCGAGCGATCCAGTCCCGAGATCAGCGGCCCCAGCACATGGACCCCGCCCAGCCGCTGAAGCAGCCGGGTGGAGATGGAGGCGGAATGGGCCGCCGGCATGATCAGGACGTTGGCCGGCCCGCTGAGGCGGCAGAAGGGATAGAGCTTCATGGCCTCCATGGACAGGGCCACGTCCACGTTCATCTCGCCGTCATATTCGAATCCGGGTTGCCTGCGATCCAGTTCGGCTACCGCGTCGCGGGTGTTCTGCACCCGGTCGCCTTTCGGATGACCGAAGGTGGAATAGGAGAGCAGGGCCACCCGCGGGCAGTATCCGAGCCGCCGCATCACGGCCGCGGCCTCTTCGGCGATGTCGGCCAGCGCGCAGGCGTCGGGCATCTCCTCGATGGAGGTATCGGCAACCAGGATCGGCTGACCGCGGGTCAGGATCACGGAATAGCCGATGGGCCGATGACCGGGCCGCGGGTCGATGGCCAGCCGGATGTTCTCCAGCGCGATGGAGAACTTGCGCGTCAGGCCGGTGACCATGGCGTCCGCCTCGCCCAGCGCCACCATGCAGGCGGCGAAGATGTTGCGGTCGGTGTTCACCAGCCGCTGGCAGTCGCGGAACAGGAAGCCCTTGCGCTGCAGGCGTTCGTAGAGATAGACGGCATAGTCCTCGCTGCGTGAGGAAAGCTTGGCGTTCTCGATGCGCACGCCCTCGTTCAGCTCCTGTCCGGTCGCCTCCAGCTGCTCGTGAATGACGTTCTCGCGGCCCAGCAGGATGGCCTTGCCAAATCCGCCAGCCACATAGGCGTTGGCGGCGCGGATCATGCGGTCTTCCTCGCCTTCGGCGAAGATTACCGTCTTCGGGTTCATCCGCACGTGGTCGAAGATGCCCTGGAAAGTGGCAATGAACGGATCGAGCCGGGCGGAAAGCTGCGCGGTGTAATCATCCAGATCCTCGATGGTGCGCCGCGCCACGCCGGTCTCCATGGCGGCCCGGGCCACGGCCACGGGAATGCGCGAGATAAGCCGCGGATCAAAAGGCGTGGGGATGATATAGTCCTTGCCGAAGGACAGCTTCAGGCCCTGGTAGGCGGCGGCCACCTCGTCGGGCACGTCCTCGCGCGCCAGCTCCGCCAGCGCCCGGGCTGCGGCCAGCTTCATCTCGTCGTTGATGGCTGTTGCACGCACGTCCAGCGCCCCGCGAAAGATGTAGGGGAAGCCGAGCACGTTGTTGATCTGGTTGGGATAGTCGGAGCGGCCGGTGGCCATGATGGCGTCAGGACGCACCTCGGCGACCACGTTTGGAGCAATCTCCGGATCCGGGTTGGCCATGGCAAAGATGATCGGATCCTTCGCCATGGACTTCACCATCTCCGGCGTCAGCGCATCCTTCACCGACAGGCCGAAGAAGACGTCCGCGCCCTTCATGGCCTCCTCCAGCGTGCGGGCCTTCGTCGCCGGATTGGCCCACTTCTCCTTCCACTCGTTCATGCCCTCGTTGCGGCCCGGATGCACCACGCCCTTGGTGTCGACGAGGACGATGTTCTCCTTCGGCAGGCCGAGGCAGTGCACCAGGTGCAGCGTGGCCAGCGCTGCCGCACCGGCACCGAGGCAGACCAGCTTCGTGGAGCGGATGTCGCGGCCTGTGAGCTCCAAGGCGTTGATCAGGCCGGCAGTGGCGATGATGGCGGTGCCGTGCTGGTCGTCATGGAACACCGGGATGTCCATCTGCTCCTTCAGGGCGTTCTCGATGACGAAGCATTCCGGTGCCTTGATGTCTTCCAGATTGATGCCACCAAAGGTGGGGCCGAGGCAGCGGATGGCGGAGATCAGTTCCTCCGTGCTGCGGGCGTCCATCTCGATGTCCATGGCGTCCACGTCGGCGAACCGCTTGAAGAGCACCGCTTTGCCTTCCATGACCGGCTTCGCCGCCAGCGGGCCGAGGTTGCCCATGCCGAGAATGGCCGTGCCGTTGGTGACCACGGCCACGAAGTTGCCGCGCGCGGTATAGTCGAAGACACGGTCGGGGTCCTCCGCGATGGCCTTCACCGGAGCCGCCACGCCGGGCGAATAGGCCAAGGAGAGATCATGGCGGGTCGCCATGGGCTTGGTGGCGGTGATGGCGACCTTGCCCGGCGGTGTTTTCGCATGATACCTGAGAGCCTCCGCATCGGTGACGGGCTGGCGTTTCTTCGCCGGCGGCGTTTTCCTGATCATGGCTTTGAAAGTTTCCTGCTTCTCGCCTAAAAGAGGCGGGTCTCGAACGAATGGTGGGCGGGATGATTGGGCCTGCCCGCGACAGCTGTCAACCGGAAATCCGGGGTTGGAATCGGGGATCATGGCGAAGGGCGGAAACGGCACGGCGGCGAAGGCCACGCCGGCGATGGCGCAGTATCTGGAACTGAAGGCGGCCAATCCCGGCTATCTGCTCTTCTACCGCATGGGCGATTTCTACGAGCTGTTCTTCGATGATGCGGAAATCGCCTCTCGCTGTCTTGGCATCGCGCTGACGAAACGGGGCAAGCATGCCGGCAAGGACATCCCCATGTGCGGCGTGCCGGTGCATGCCGCGGAGGAATACCTGCACAAGCTGATCCGGGCCGGTCACCGGGTCGCCGTCTGCGAACAGATGGAGGATCCGGCGGAGGCGAAGAAGCGTGGCTCCAAGGCGGTGGTGCGCCGCGAGGTGGTGCGGCTGGTCACGCCGGGCACGCTCACCGAGGACAACCTGCTGGAGCCGGCGCGCCACAACTATCTCGCCGCCATTGCACGGGTGAAGGCCACCGGAGAAATGGCGCTCGCCTGGGCGGATATCTCCACCGGCGACTTCTCGGTCATGCCCGTGGCGCCGCCGGATCTCGCCTCGGAGCTGGCGCGTCTGGAGCCCGGCGAGGTGCTGGTGGCCGACACGCTGCTTGCCGAGGAGCCGGTCACTGCGGCCCTGAAGGCCGTATCCACTACCGTCACCCCCCTGCCGCCCTCGCGCTTCGACAGTGCGGCCGGAGAACGGCGGCTGAAAGAGCATTTCTCCGTCTCCGCGCTGGAAGGATTCGGCAGTTTTTCCCGCGCCGAGGTAGCCGCCGCCGGGGCGCTCCTCGACTACGTGGCGCTGACCCAGATCG
>JAJRRY010000122.1 GCA_024279095.1 Alphaproteobacteria bacterium | reverse complement strand
TTGCCAACATGGCCTACAACATGAAGCGATGGTGCTGGCTCGACAGGAGAAGTGCGCCTGTTTGAGGAAAAATGAAACAAAATCCGCGCTTTCCAGGCTTGAAAAGCAGCCGCCTCCAGGACTGAAGGCCACACAAGCCGCCAATCAAGCTCTCCCTGCCAGCCAGCACGGCCAAATCATGGTGTTTCCGGAAGTGTCCACCAGAAACGAACTGGCGGTAGCAGAAGAGCGGCGGGAGAACTGGTATCTTTTTCGCCTGTATTATTTTTCGCGGGAACCTCGCGCCTTTGAATTGCGGCCACCGCTTGACCGGCACGTGCAGCTGATTCCAACGACATACCTTGCCCGCTTTCCTGACACCTGACCCCATGGCAGGAAGGCCTCCAGCCTTTTTGTTTTTTCTGTCTTTGAGCTTTGGCTCAGTTGGCTCTTGTCACCAATATCTTGATGCTATATTCTGGTCGGACAGACCAGATATGTTTTGCATTGGAGCCTTTCCATGAATGAAATCCGCCCCCCGAAAAAAGGCTCCTCCTCCCGGCAGTGGGCCTTGCAGGACGCCAAGGCGCGTCTTTCGGAGCTGGTGCGCCGCGCCAGGGAGCAGGGGCCGCAGCACATCACCGTTCATGGCAGGCGCGCCGTCGTGGTGCTGTCGGAAGAGGACTATGAGCGGCTGAAGGGCGGTCGCACCGGCAAGGCGCTGGTGGAGCTTCTTGCCAACTCCCCCCTGCGGGAGGTCGAGCTGGAGCATGAGGCCGTGCGTGGCCCGGTGCGGGACGTCAAGCTGTGAGCGGCTGGCTGCTGGATACCAACATCATCTCCGAATTGCGCCGGCCCCGGCCAGATGCACGGGTCGTGCGCTTTGTCGCCGGAACTCCGCTGGAGCAACTGTTCATCAGTGAGGTGACGTTCGCCGAAATCCGCTATGGCATCGAGTTGCTGGATGATCCGCTGCGGCGCAGGCGCATCGGCCAGTGGCTGGATGTCGAAATGCGTCCCTTGTTTGATGGCCGGGTGTTGCGGCTGGATGAGGAGGCCCTGTTGCAGTGGCGCATCATCATTCAGCAGGGGCGGCGCAAGGGGCATACCTTTTCTCATCCCGACGTGCTCATCGCCGCCGTTGCCGCCCGCCACGGCCTGACCGTGGTTTCGCGCGACGTGAGCGATTTCATGGCTGCCGGCGTACCGGTGTTCAATCCCTGGTCGGACGAGCAGCCCCGGCACGCCCCCTGACAACCTGCCCCGTTTCCCTGCGGCACCTGTGCGGCTATAACCTGCGCGGAAGAGGAATCGAGGAAGGAGGGATATGGATGAATCCTGAGGAACAGAAGAAGGCGGCTGCCGTTGCGGCGCTGGACTACATCGAGGATGGCATGAAGGTGGGGCTGGGGACGGGCTCCACGGCCAATCATTTCATCGACGCGCTGGGCGCGCGGGTGAAGGCGGGGCTGAATGTCGTCTGCGTGCCCACGTCCATCGCCTCGGAGGAGCGGGCCCGGGCGCTGGGCATTCCGCTGGCCACGCTGGAAGAGGAGCCGGAGCTGGACGTGACGGTGGACGGCGCCGACGAGATCCTGCCCGAGGGGCTGGTGCTCATCAAGGGCGGCGGCGGCGCGCTCACAAGGGAGAAGATCGTCGCGTCCTCCTCAAGAAAGATGGTGGTCATTGCCGATGCCTCCAAGCACATGACGGCGGAGACGTTCGGCAAGTTTCCGCTGCCGGTGGAGATCCTGCCCTTCGGCGCGCGCGCCACGGTCCTGAAGATCCGTGCCGCCATCGAGGCGCTGGGCATGTCCGGCGAGCTGAAGATCCGCCAGAAGGACGGTGCGGACTTCGTCACCGACAACGGCGGCCTCATCGTGGACTGCCACCTCGGCCACATCGTCACGCCGGAGAAGCTGGCCGATGCCCTGATCGCCATCCCCGGCGTGGTGGAACAGGGGCTGTTCGTCGGCATCGCCTCGGTCGCCCTCGTGGCCGGCGAGGACGGCGTGCAAACCCTGACGGCGTGAGGGCGCGGGACCGCCCCCTCACATGCACGTGCCCCGGAAGCCTTGCGACATCCGGGGCGTGGGAAATGACCAGACAGAAAATCGGGTGCGGTCAAGGGGATCTCGAGGGTTCAGGCAAGGGATGTGCCTTCAGCAGACAGGGACGGCACCACGGGGTCAGGTGAAACCTGTCTGTCCAGCCGAGCCTCGCTCCCGGTACTGACAATGCCGCAGAACACCGTGGAGATCAAGATAAAATTAGTATCACTCACATGGGTGTGAAAAACCTTTCCGTGCGAGAAAGGCGGCGGCCTGCCGTCTTCCCATTTCCGGGCAAGTGCTTTACAAGCGCAAACAATCCGAAAAACCTCCCAAAACGCGGGCTGATTCCATGAGCGACAAGGAAAAATCGGGGCCGGACTATCGCGAGACCCTGTTTCTGCCGAAGACGGATTTTCCCATGCGCGCCGGGCTGCCGAAGAAGGAGCCCGAGATCCTGAAACGCTGGAACGGGATGGATCTCTATCGCCGTGCCCGCGAGGTGGCGAAGGGGCGCGAGAAGTACGTGCTGCATGACGGCCCGCCCTACGCCAATGGCCACCTGCACATCGGCCATGCGATGAACAAGATCCTCAAGGACGTCATCACCCGCACCCGGCAGATGATGGGCTACGATTCCAACTACGTTCCGGGCTGGGACTGTCACGGCTTGCCCATCGAGTGGAAGGTGGAGGAGCAGTACCGGGCGAAGGGAAAGAACAAGGACGAGATCCCGATCAACGAGTTCCGTGCCGAGTGCCGCCGCTTCGCCGAGCACTGGGTGAAGGTGCAGTCGGAGGAATTCCAGCGCTTCGGCATCATCGGCGACTGGAAGAATCCCTATACCACCATGGCCTACGAGGCGGAGGCGGTCATCGCCGGCGAGCTGATGAAGTTCGCCCGGATGGGCCAGCTCTATCGCGGCTCCAAGCCCGTCATGTGGTCGGTGGTCGAGAAGACCGCCTTGGCCGAGGCCGAGGTGGAGTATCACGACCACGAGTCCGACACCATCTGGGTGAAGTTTCCGGTCATGGCTGCCGGCATCCGCGGCGAGGCGGACGAGGCCGCCCTGCGGCAGAAGTTCATGCGTTCCAACGTGGTCATCTGGACCACGACGCCGTGGACGATCCCCGGCAACCGCGCCATTTCCTTCTCGCCGCGCATTTCCTACGGCATCTATGAGGTCAAGGTGGCACCAGAGAACAACTGGGCGTGCCCCGGCGACCGGTACGTGCTGGCCGATTCTCTTGCCGGGGAAACCATGAAGGCGGCAAGAGTCGAGGACTGGGAGCGCATCGCCGACGTTTCCGCCAACGAGCTGGCTTCCGTTGTCTGCGCCCATCCGTTGCGTGGGCTGGGCTACGATTTCGACGTGCCGCTGCTGGCCGGCGAGCACGTCACCGACGAGGCCGGCACCGGCTTCGTGCACACCGCGCCGGGCCATGGCCGCGAGGACTACGATGTCTGGATGGAATATGCCCGCGATCTGGAGAGCCGCGGCATCGACACCCGCATTCCCTTCACGGTGGACGAGAACGGCGTGCTGACGAAAGAGGCGCCGGGCTTCGAAGGGCGGCGCGTGCTGACGGAGAAGGGTGCCAAGGGTGACGCCAACGAGGCGGTCATCGCCGCCCTGCGCGAGCACGGCATGCTCATCGCCCGCGCCCGCCTGAAGCACCAGTATCCGCATTCCTGGCGCTCCAAGAAGCCGGTCATCTTCCGCAACACGCCGCAGTGGTTCATCCCCATGGATCGGCCCTACGAGGACGGCACGAC
>JAJRRY010000121.1 GCA_024279095.1 Alphaproteobacteria bacterium | reverse complement strand
GCCGACAGGGTCAGCTACCGGTACGATGATGACGTGAACGACTACTATCGTTCCTACCGGACGGGTTTGCCGCGTTCCTACGCCGTCGGCATCAGCATCAAGGCGCAATTCTGAGGGAGGTGCAGTCATGAAACGCATCCTCGCATTCGCACTTGTCACTGCCGCGACCGGCCTTGTGCCGGCCGTGGCGGAGACGGTCGGCACGTCGGGAATGCCGGAACGCTCCGGTGCGTTCGTGGCCATGGGACAACAGCAAAGGGCGGCGAGGCATGGCGACATGAACCGTCGTCGAGGCGACCGCTGCGTGCCTCTGGCGCATGACATCTACTGGCTCGACTATTCCCGGATGGGCTGGGGGATGCGTTCCAGTCGTTCTGGCGAAAATGCCGGAGGCAACGGGCAGAATGCGCAGTCCAGTTCCTCCGGGCGCATGGGTCGGCGCATGCGCGTCCTGCATCTGAAACACAACGGGTTTCCGCCGCGCCAGCGCGGCGGGTGCCCCTCCTGCCGGCCCCGTGCCGGAGGCATGGAGCAGCGGCAGGGCGGAACGGACATGGCCGCCGCCATGAAAAATCGCAGGTGGCAGGGCGCCGGACAGCGTGGCGAAAAGGCCGATCCCTCACTGCAGAAGGCGATCATCTGGCTGGAGACGCCGGACAACCTCATCCACCGCATCGACCCCGGCAAACCGGGTATGATGAAATTCAGCGCCCGGATGTGGGGCCAGCACAAGATCTTCGCCTATCTCGACGCAGGCGAGAGGAACGGCGTGAAACGGAAGTATTTCGCCTTCTACGACCTCTTCAGCCACGGTGACGAGGTGACGAAGAAGGAGCGGCCGGTGCTCGACGAGGGTGGCTATTGGAAGGGGCGGCCGGAGTTCCATCTCGAACGCATCTATGAAAACAGCCGCCAGCGCTACCGCACGCAGACGGGGGAGGAGGCCCGCTTCCGCCTCACTTTCCGCGGCAAGCCGGTGAAGGGTGCCTGCGTGGTGATGATCACGCAGAAGGACTGGCGCAAGGCGAAGAAGACGGACGAGAACGGCGAGGTCGGCTTCTTCCTCATCAAGGAGACGCCCACGGAGGGCGGCTGGCGCGCGCGCCGTCGTACCGAGAAGTATCTCGTCGTGGCCCGTCATTTCGTGCCGGACGAGGGAGCTGTGGAGCAGGATTCCGCAACCCGCACCGGCACCCGCTACATGGCCACCCGCATGCTGAGGGTGCGGCCGTCGCGGCTGGAATGGGAAAGCAAGAGCACGGCCTTCATCGTCGGCTCCTTCACGGTGGTGGCGGCCGGCGCCGCGATCGCCATCCGCCGTTCGCGTCGTCGCAGGCGGACGAAGGGGGCGAGCTGACATGAACGTGCAGCGCATAAGGCTCATCGTCCAGCTCGTGTCCTTCGTGGTGCTCATCTATGGAGGTCTGTTCGCCATCGATCTGGGCAACCGGCTGCCCACCTTCTCCTGTTCCTACGTGCCGGATCATGGCGGCGGCTGCTTTCTCGTTGGCTTTCAGCACATGATGGCGCGGCCGCTGCCGCAGTTCCTCGGCGAGGAGGGCATCCGCGTGCTCAAGGCGCTGGGCATCGCCTCGCTGTGGGCCATCGTGCTGAACAAGGCGTGGTGCGGCTGGATCTGTCCGTTCGGTCTGCTTCAGGATCTGCTGACCAAGCTGCGCACCTGGGTCTCCATCGACATGTCGCGCTTTTCGTGGGTCACGCACAAGCGCTACAAGTCGGTGAAATACATCCTGCTGGCGCTGCTGGTCGTCATACCTCTGGGGATCGGCAACGGGCTGATCTCGCGCGACTGGACGGCGCCCTATTGCCAGCTGTGTCCGGCGCGGCCGCTGCTGCCGCTGTTTCAGGGCGACACCACGCAGTTCGCCATCAATTTCCTTTCCGTGCCCACCATGCTGCTCACCGGCGGTGCCATCATTCTGGTGGGCCTGATGTTCACCACCGCTTTCGTCAAGCGGCGCTTCCTGTGCTCCTACTGTCCGATGCTGGCCTTCCTGTCGCTGTTCGACAAGGTGGGCCTGTTCTCCCTGAAGAAGGATGGCAGCAAGTGTACCCGGTGCGGCAACTGCTACCGGGCCTGTCCGATGGAGATCCGGGAGATCGAGGAGGAGAAAGGCCTGAAAAATCTGGTCACGCAGGACTGCATCCTGTGCCTGCGCTGCGTCGAGGCCTGTCCAGAAAACCGGGCGCTCGAGGCGCAGTTCGCCGGCTTCTCCTTCCTCAAGGCGGATGCGGAGGCATTTCTCGCAAGACAGGAAGTGGCAACCGGGGGCAGGAAGCCCTCCAGCAGGAGGAAGAAGAGCAGATGAACGAGATGCCGCCGAATCACGGGCGGCCTTCCCGGGGGGAAGGCGAGAAGAAGCTGACGCGACAGGAGCGCCTTGTCAAAAAGGTGCGTCTGCATCTGGCCATGACGGTGCGCGAAATCTTCGAGGAGATGGAGAAGGACGAGCTGCGGCCGAAGGCCATGGCCTACTTCGACGACATCTTCCGGAAATTCATGCACAATGGCGAGGGTGTCATCAAGGCGCGGGAAGATCAGAAGGTCATCGGCACATACTGCGTCTTCGTGCCGGAAGAGATCGTCTATGCGGCGGGAGGCTATCCGGTGCGGCTGTGCGCCGGAGCGCACGATTCCTCCGAGATCGGCGAGGACTTCCTTCCCGACGTGGCCTGCCCGATGGTGAAGTCCGAGATGGGCTTCGCCTCCATGCCCATTCTCGACTTCTATCAGCGCTGCGACATGGTGGCCCTGCCGGCCAGCTGTCACTGGAAGCTGAAGATGGGCGAGATGCTGGAGCCTTTCGACGACGTGCACATGCTCGACGTGCCGCGCGTCAAGGAATCGGAGAAGGCCCGCGACTATTGGCTGGAGGAGGTGAAGCGTTTCCAGCAGCGGGTGGAGAAGATCACCGGGCGCAAGATCCGCCGCAAGGCCCTGCGGGATGCCATCCGCCGCATCCAGCGGGCACAGCGCGAGGTGGTGCGCTTTCAGGAGCTGCGCAAGCACAATCCGGCGCCGATCCTTGGCCGTGATGCCCTGGAGGTGCTCAACGCCTATTTCTACGACGAGGTGGACGACTGGACCGATGCGCTGGCGGCACTCAACGACGAGCTGGAGGAGCGCATCGAACAAGGCATCCACGTCGCCCCACCACGGGCGGCACGCATCATGCTCACCGGATCGCCGATGGTGTTCCCCAACTGGAAGGTGCCGTTCATCATCGAGGATCTGGGCGGCATTCTGGTGTGCGACGAGTTCTGCACCTCGCAGCGCTATATCTCCGACATGGTGAGCGTGGACGAGGGCACCATGGGCGACATGCTCATGGCCATTGCGGAGCGTTACGTCCTGCCCTGCGCATGCCCCACCTTCTCCAACACCATCGAGCGGCGCGACCTCATCGCCAAGCTGGTCGACGACTATCAGGTGGAGGGCGTGATCTATCACGTCCTGAAGGGCTGCCATCCTTTCGATATCGAACTGAAGATCATCGAGAAACTCCTGCAGGAGAAGGGCGTGCCCATGCTCAAGATCGAGACCGATTACAGCCCCGAGGACGTAGAGCAGCTGCGCACGCGCATCGAGGCCTTCCAGGAAACACTCAAGGGACGCAATTGAAGGGGAACGAAATCACATGACAACCTGTTTCGCAGGCATCGACATCGGCTCTGCCACCACCAAGGTCGCCATCGTCTCCGGCGACGAGATCCTCGGCTACAAGGTTACCACGACG
>JAJRRY010000120.1 GCA_024279095.1 Alphaproteobacteria bacterium | reverse complement strand
TCACCGGCAGCCGGTAGCCCTTCGTGATCCGCGCCTCGCCCGTCGGACAGCCCCCGATGGCCCGGCATTCCTCCAGTAGCTCCGGCCCCGCCGCCCGATGGATCGCCCCGTCCACGCCCCCTCCCCCGAGCAGGCTTTCGTTGGCGGCGTTCACAATGGCGTCCACGGCCAGCTTCGTGATGTCACCCCGAAGAATTTCCAGTTTCGTCATGCGAGACCTCCGGATCGACCATATTGACGCGATGTCCGCTCCTTGGCAATTTCAACCGGCCATGGAGCACCAGACGCATGGATACACGTTCGCTGCAGATCCCCTCCGTCCAGGAGACGACTGCGCGCGGATCTGCACCCTTCACCGACCTGCCGCCGGCCGGCCCGTGCAGCCCATCGTCTTCGGCACCCCTCATTCCGGCCGCTGTTATCCCGAGGATTTCGTGCGTCACGCCGCCTTGCCCCTTCAGGATCTGAGGCGCTCCGAGGATTTTTTCGTCGACCATCTCTTTTCCGTTGCCCCGGAAGCCGGCTGCTGGCAACTGGTTGCACACCGGCCCCGCGCCTGGCTGGATCTCAACCGCGCCCCGGACGAGCTGGATCCGGAGATGTTCGATGCTCCACCACCCGGCAAGGTCCGTATCACGCCCCGCGTTTCTGCTGGCCTGGGGGTCATTCCCCGCCTCGTGGCCGAGGGCATGGAAATCTACGGGCAGCCGCTGTCATGGAGCGAAGCGGAAGAGCGCCTCAGAACAGGCTACATCCCCTATCACGAACGCCTGCGCCGCCTGCTGCTGCACCTGCGGGATCATCACGGTCAGGCGGTTCTCATCGACTGTCATTCCATGCCGGCCTCCGCAGCCCGCGCCATGACGCCACTGGGCGGACGCAGGCCACACATCATCCTTGGCGACCGCAACGGCACCAGCTGTTCCTCCCTCCTGACTGACGTTCTGGAACAGCTCTTCCACGCCGCGGGGCTGCGGGTTTCCCGCAACCGCGTCTATGCCGGCGGATACATCACAGATCACTATGGCACCTCCGGGCTGGGCATGCATGCCATCCAGATCGAGATCAATCGCGAACTGTACATGGATGAGAACCGCCTCGTGCCCTCCTCCGGCTTCGAGGATCTGAAACGCATCATCACGGACATCATCCATGCGCTGCCCGCGCGCATCGCCCGCCTCTGGGGCGGCTTGCCCATCGCTGCCGAATAGTTCCGTTCCTTCCGCATGAACAAGGGGTCCGCAACCGTCCCGGATGCGGACCCCATGTCTGTCGGCCGGGTACGCAATACCCTGATCCCGGCGTCATCCCCTTCTCAGCAAAAGATGTGCCAGAAAGCAGAATGCAACATGTTGTGCATTTCAAGGCGCACGACCCAATATCTGCACACATGGCCGGATATGCGTGTTGCAGAATGCAAAACAGAACTTGCAGATTGCAACATGCGGAACACCTGATCGAATCGTAACCCAATACGGCCCCATTTTCTGCTAGGCTGGGGCACATGAACTTCCGGCACGAAAAAAACGGCAAGAAGGATCCAAGCCAGGAGGAACACCTGCCGGCTGCGGTCGTCAGGAAGATTCTGCTGGCCCGTCTTGCCATCCTGGCGGAACGGCTGTGGCTGGCCATATGGCCAACGGTCATGGTCGCCGGCCTGTTCGCGCTCTACGTCATGAGCGGTCTGGCGGCATGGCTGCCCGGCCTGCTGCGCCTGCCGGTCACGCTGGCCATTCTCGGCGGTGGCGCCTTTCTCCTGTGGCGAGGCCTGCGCACCCTGCGCACGCCTGCACGCACGGAAGCCATGGCGCGAATCGAGCGCATTTCCGCCCTGCCCGATGCCCCGCTGCGCGCACTTGCCGACGAACTGCCCCTGGAGATGGCCCGTGACGGACGCACCCGCGCCCTGTGGCGCGCGCACCGCGAACGCATGGCCCATGCC
>JAJRRY010000119.1 GCA_024279095.1 Alphaproteobacteria bacterium | reverse complement strand
GGTTTTTCTGATGCTGCAGGATCGGGAAAGGGACTCGCGAAGAAGTCCTCCGGAGATCGGCCGCATTATGCAGGACACCGGAAGCGCCTGCGTACCCGCTTTCTCAACGCGGGGGCGGAGGCACTGCATGACTACGAGCTGCTGGAGCTGGTTCTGTTCCGCGCCATACCGCAAAGGGACTGCAAGCCGCTGGCAAAAGAGCTGATCGGCCGGTTCGGCTCATTCGCGGAAGTCATCTCGGCGCCGAAGGAACGACTGGCCGAGGTTCCGGGTGTGGGAGAGGCAGTAATCACGGAACTGAAGATCGTCCAGGCGGCGGCACTGCGTCTGAGCCAGCAGAAGGTGCGGAAACAACCCGTTTTTCACGGCTGGGCCGATTTGCTGGATTACTGCCGGGCGGCCATGGCCTATTCACCTCGCGAGGAATTTCGCGTGCTGTTTCTGGACAATCGCAATCGCCTGATCGCCGACGAGGTGCAACAGCGCGGCACAGTGAATCACACGCCAGTATATCCGCGAGAGGTGGTGCGCCGGGCACTGGAGCTTGCCGCATCCTCTATCATCCTCGTCCACAACCACCCTTCCGGCGATCCCACACCGTCACGGGCCGACATCGAGATGACACGGCAGATCGTCGAGGCCGCAGACTCTCTGGGCATTCGCGTGCACGATCACATCATCATCGCCCGGGACGGCCATGCCAGTCTGCGGGGACTGAACCTGATATGAACCAGCTGCCGGAAAAGGAAAACCCGCGCCGGAGAGACGCGGGTTCGCCAGAAGGGAAAAACAGATATTTCGGGAACGCCCGTTCAGTTGACAGCCTCCTTGAGGCCCTTGCCGGGCTTGAACTTCGGCACGTTGGTGGCCGGAACCTTCTTGGTCTCGCCAGTGCCCGGAATGCGCACCTCCCGCTCCGGACGGCGCGTGACACTGAAGGTCCCGAAACCGATCAGACGGACCTCGTCACCAGCTTTCAGGGCTTCGGTGACGGCTTCGATGGCCGCCTCCATGGCATCGGTGCACTGGGCCTTGGTGAGGCCGGACTTCTCGGCCATCCTGGCAATCAGTTCCTGTTTGTTCATTGTCTTCCTCTTTGACATGTTCTTGGATACGCGACGGCCCGATGAACCGGACCCTTCCACACTTTGGCGAGCAGTGCACACGCGGAAAGTCCATTCCGCCCATACTACTTGCAGCAGCCTGACACACTGACGGCGCTCAAGCTCGCTTCAGCGCGAATCATGATGCCCCCATGCACTGCCTGAAACAGGCTTGCCAATCTGTTTCCGCGCACGCAAGCGAAAAAAGCTCAAAGTCCCGATTTAGCCACAGGTTTGTGCATTTCCACATGCCAAATCTTACGCAAGGGCATATAGACATCCGAAAAGGGCCGTTCCTGGAAACATTCAGAACTGCCGGAAAGATAAAAGAAGGCAAAAAAATGGCGGAGAGGGTGGGATTCGAACCCACGGTGCCCAAGGGGCACAACGGTTTTCGAGACCGCCCCGTTCGACCACTCCGGCACCTCTCCGCATGCCGCAGGCATGCACCTGCGGGGCGCACATCACATAGCGCAGCGGTGGGCCCGCAACAAGGGGGAAGGGACAAAAAATTGTCCATCCCGCGCCCATGCCGCCCGCATGGACGGAGATACATGGCCGACCTTTTTGCACGGATTTGGGGTGAAGGGGATTCCTTTTCAATCACAACAACTTGCAGAAGATTGTGGAGAAGCCATTTCATCTGGACGCTTGATTTTTCGCAAATTCATGGCCACATAGGGGACTGGAACGCATCCTGCGGGGATGCCGCCGACGCATGCTTGAAAGGGGCGCCATGACCGAACGCAGCAGCATTTCCACCTGCCCGACGCCGCCGAAGAACCGGTATTCCGGCGTGGACTATCGCGCCGAGATCGAGCGGCTGCGCAAGGAGAAAAATGCCGTCATCCTCGCCCACTACTATCAGGAGGGCGAGATCCAGGACATCGCCGACTTCGTGGGGGATTCCCTTGACCTGTCGCGCAAGGCGGCGGCAACGGATGCGGACATGATCGTCTTCTGCGGCGTGCGCTTCATGGGCGAGGTGGCCAAGATTCTTTCCCCGGACAAGAAGGTGGTCATCCCGGACATGGAGGCCGGCTGCTCTCTGGAGGAAGCATGCCCCGCCGACGAGCTGCGGAAATTCCGCGAGGAGCATCCGGATCATCTCGTCGTCACCTACATCAACTCCTCGGTGGAGGTGAAGGCGCTCTCGGACTACATCGTCACTTCCTCCTCCGCACTGACCATTCTTGATGCCATCCCGGAGGACAAGCCCATCCTGTTCGCTCCCGACCGGCATCTCGGCAGCTGGGTGAAGCGCCAGACGGGCCGCGACATGGTGCTGTGGCCTGGCTCCTGCATTGTCCACGAGGACTTCTCGGAAGAGGCCCTGCTGGAGTTGAAGAAGAAGCATCCGGACGCGCCTGTGGCGGCCCATCCGGAATGCCCCTTCTCCATCCTGCGCCATGCCGACATGGTGGGTTCCACGAAGATGATCCTCGACTTCGTGCTCGAGCGGCCGGAGAAAGAGTTCATCATCGCCACAGAGCAGCACATCATCCACCAGATGAAGAAGGCGGCTCCTGACAAGACGTTCATTCCGGCGCCAGGTCTGGATGGCGACTGCAAGTGTGCCACCTGCCCCTACATGGCGCTGAACACCATGGAGAAGCTGTGGCTGGCGCTGCGTGACGAGCGGCCGGAGATCGTCATCGACGAGGATTTGCGCAAGGCCGCCCTGGTACCGCTGCAGCGCATGCTGGACATCACTGCGGCGGCGGCAAAGAAGGACGCGGCCTGAGCTGTCCTTCCTCTCCTGCCACACGAATGCCAAACCCCTTCGGAGGAGACGCGGCCATGCCCATCCCGCCCCTGCCCCTGGGCCTGACGGAAGACGACACGGACGCCATCATCACCCGGGCCCTGGACGAGGATCTGGGCGAGGAAGGCGACATCACCTGCGCCGCGGTCATCCCTCCGGAAGAGCGCTTCATCGGGATCATGGCGGCACGGCAGAATCTGGTCGTGGCGGGCCTGCCCGTAGCGGCGCGGGTCTTTGCGCGCCTCTCGCCGGAAATCGAGTTCCTGCCCGAGGCGGAAGATGGCGAGCAGGTGAAGGCCGGCGCCGTACTGGCGCGGCTCGAAGGGCCGGCGGCGGCCATGCTCTCGGCGGAGCGGGTGGCGCTCAACTTCCTGCAGCATCTCTCCGGCATCGCCACGGAGACGCGGCGTTACGTGGACGCCATCCGGGGCACCGGCTGCGTGCTGCTGGACACGCGAAAGACCACACCGGGACTGCGGCGGCTGGAGAAGTACGCCACCCGCATGGGCGGCGCCAGCAACCACCGCATGGGACTGCACGACGCCATCCTCATCAAGGACAACCACATCGCCGTGACCGGATCCGTGGCGGAAGCCGTGCGCCGGGCGCGGGCTGCGGGGCATGATACCATCGAAGTGGAATGCGACACGCTGGAGCAGGTGCGCGAGGCCGTCTCCGTGGGCGTGGAACGCATCCTGCTCGACAACATGGATCCCCCCCTGCTGCGCGAGGCTCTGGAGATAATCGGGAATGAAGCGCAAACGGAAGCCTCCGGCGGCATCACGCTGGAGAACATCCGCGCAGTGGCAACCACGGGCGTGAACTTCATCTCCGTCGGCCGCATCACCCAGTCCGCCCCGGCGGTGGACATCGGGCTGGACTGGAAGCGCGAGCCGATCTGACTCCTGAGCCGGAAGTTGCGACCTTTCTTGCCCATTGTGCGGAAAATCGGGATGGAGAGGAGGGAAAACAATGCATGCGCCCTTCTAGAGCGCATTCTTCTTTTCCTAGACCCCCTTCCTGTATCCCTCCCTACAGGGCGGCCTGTTGCTCGGCCCCGGCACCCCTCTCTAGCTTCACTGCCGGGCCTGTCCCGGCAGCCCAAGGTGACACACACACCGGCGGAGCAGATGGCACCTCCGCGTGGATACCCGGGACAAAGCCCGGGTATGAGCCGGAGTTCGGGACCGGTATAGGCCTGTGTTGGTGTTGGTAGCCGGGCGTGAGCCGTTGCATGTGGCATGGCCCTTTCCCTCCGGCCCCTTCACAACGGATCTAGGTGGCTTTTTCATCGGGTGACAAGACAAGGGCCCCATTTTTCGCCTATAAAGCCCTCCATGCAACAGGAACATGTCTTTGACGTCACGGTCATCGGCTCCGGCGCCGCCGGGCTGGATCTGGCCCTGAACCTCGCCGAGGCGGGCGTGCAGGTGGCGGTGCTGTCCAAGGTGGAGCTGGAAGAGACCAACACCTGGCATGCGCAGGGTGGCATTGCGGCGGTTCTGGATCCGGAGGACGATTTCGAATCCCACATCCGCGACACGCTGGATGCGGGCGCCGGCCTGTGTGACGAGCGCGCCGTGCGGTTCGTGGTGGAGAACGCGCCACGGGCCATCGAGAGGCTGGTGCGCTACGGCGCGAAGTTCACCCGAGGCGAGGACGGACGCTACCATCTGACCCGCGAGGGCGGGCATTCCGCGCGGCGCATCGTGCACGCTGCCGACGCGACGGGACGCGAAATGGAGGAGACACTGGCCTCGCGCGCCCGGAAAGATCCGAACATCCGGATCTTCGAGCATCACATGGCGGTAGACCTAATCCGCGAGCATGTGCCCATGAAAGGACTGGGACGCATCGCCGGCGTCTACGTGCTCAACCGCAAGGAACGGCGGGTGGATCTTTTCCGCTCCCGCGTCGTGGCGCTGGCTACGGGGGGCGCCAGCAAGGTCTACCTCTATACGACCAATCCGGACATTGCCACCGGCGACGGCATTGCCATGGCCTGGCGTGCCGGATGCCGCGTCGCCAACATGGAATTCGAGCAGTTCCATCCCACCTGCCTGTACCACCCGCAGGCCAAGGCACAGCTGATCTCGGAAGCGGTCCGCGGCGAGGGTGGAAAACTGCTTTTGCCCAATGGCGAACGGTTCATGCCACGCTTCGATCCACGGGCCGAGCTGGCGCCGCGCGACATCGTGGCACGTGCAATCGACCATGAGATGAAGCGGCTGGGCATCGACTACGTCTATCTGGACATCAGCCACAAGCCGGTGGATTTCATCACCTCGCATTTTCCGAACATCCATGCCGCGCTACTGAAGTTCGGCATCGACATGACGAAAGAGCCCATTCCCGTAGTGCCGGCGGCGCACTACACATGCGGCGGCGTGATGGTGGATCTGAACGCACACACCGACATCGAGAACCTCTACGCGGTGGGCGAGACCACCTACACCGGCCTGCACGGCGCCAACCGCATGGCCTCGAACTCACTGCTGGAATGCCTGGTATTCGGCGAGGCGGCGGCGCGTGACATCCTGCGGCGGCTGGAGGACATTCCGCTGCCCCCGCCCCTGCCCCACTGGGACGAATCCCGGGTGACGGATTCCGACGAGATGGTGGTGGTCTCGCACAACTGGGACGAAATCCGGCGGTTCATGTGGGACTACGTGGGCATCGTGCGCACCACCAAGCGGCTGGAGCGCGCCCGCCACCGCATTGAGATGCTGCAGAGCGAAATTGCCGAATATTACGACGGCTTTCGCGTTACCTCGGACCTGCTGGAGCTGCGCAACCTCGCAGACGTAGCGCATCTGATCATCCGCTCCGCCTTGCGCCGGAAGGAAAGCCGGGGGCTGCACTACATTCTCGACTATCCCGAGCCACTGGAAAGCCGGCGTCATCCGACGGTGCTCGTTCCGGAACGCTTCTCCGGCTGCTGAAAGATGCACCTCCGCCGACACGGGTCTCCAGAGTGCCGACCGAGGTCATCAACATATCGCGGCACGCTTTGCTGCGTGGCGGAAAAGCGCACGCGCAGCAGCAGGCGCCATGACGGCATGCCCCTCCCTCTCGAGAAGATCACGCACGGCACGGACAAGATCCGCATTGCTCTCGGCGACCGAGCCGTCCGGCAGGCGGTCGTTGTTCTCGAAACCGATGCGGGCATGCCCTCCGAGGCGAGCCGCATGCAGAGCGATCTCCGCTTCCCGCGGACCGAACGCACAGACGGCCCACTCGGCAACCGCATTCCCCAGTACTTCGACAAAGGGATCCAGTTCTTCCGGCTTGCTGATCCCTTCCGCCGAATGCCGCCCGAGCACAAAGAGCAGGAAGGGCCTCTCGAACGCGATGACGCCGTCTGACCGCAGCCTGAGGAAGCGTTCCACCTCTTCGGGTGCATACAGGATGAACTGCGGGGAAATATCCATCACCTGCATCCAGCGCAGGAACCCCCGCAGGCGCTCCAGTGTCTCCTTCCCGTCGTCGGGCGCCAGTTCGCGCAGCGCCAGCGAGGCCGCTTCGGGTACTACCGCTCGCACGCAAGCCATCTGCTCCGCCGGGCCATAGCGCCCCACCGCTTCCGTGGTGATCTGCACCACCATTTCCGGCGCCGCCTCCCGCACTGCGGTAATGGCCGGCAGATAATCCGCAGGCTCCAGTGAATGCCGTCCCTCACCGTCCCTGACATGCAGATGGATTGCCGCCGCGCCGGCTTCCAGACAGGCCCCGGCCTCCGCTGCCAGTTCATCCGGCGTCAACGGCAAGCCCGGATGATCCGCCTTTGTCTTGCGCGCCCCGTTCGGGGCGACCATGAGCATGACTTCGCGTGCGCTCATGACGACCGTTCTTCCTCCCGTTCAAGCAGAGCGATCAGGCTTGACGTGTCCCAGCGGCCGCCGCCCATGGCCTGCACCTGCGCATAGAACTGGTCGACCAAGGCCGTAACGGGCAGCCGCGCCCCGTTGCGCCGCGCCTCATCCAGACAGATGGCGAAATCCTTGCGCATCCAGTTCACGGCGAAACCGAAATCGAACTCGCCTGCCGCCATGGTCGCATAACGGTTTTCCATCTGCCAGCTCTGCGCGGCTCCCTTGGAAATGACGGAAATCACCGCCTCCACGTCCAGCCCGGCCTTCTTGCAGAAATGGATCCCTTCGGCAAGGGCCTGAACAAGCCCGCCAATGCAGATCTGGTTGACCATCTTCGTCAACTGCCCGGAACCGGCCGGTCCCATCAGCCGCTGCATCCGCGCATAGGCCTCCATGATCGGCGCCGCCTTTTCGTAAACCTCCGGATCGCCGCCACACATGATGGTCAGCTGACCGTTCTCGGCTCCGGCCTGTCCGCCGGAAACAGGCGCGTCGACAAAACCCAGCCCCAGTTCTGCGGCCCTGGCATGCAGCTCCCGCGCCACATCGGCGGAAGCCGTCGTGTGATCCACGAACACGGCACCCTTCCGCATGCCATGGAATGCGCCATCCTCGCCGATCGTGATCTGCCGCAAGTCCTCATCGTTGCCAACACATGCCAGCACGAAGTCTGCATCCTGCGCAGCATCCCGGGGGGTCGGTGCTGCGCAACCGCCGTAATCGGCAACCCATCGTTCAGCCTTTTCCGCAGTGCGGTTGTAAACCGTCACATCGTGCCCGGCACGGGCAAGGTGCCCTGCCATCGGATATCCCATCACGCCCAGACCGATCCACGCCACTTTTGCCATCTCACATCACCTCCCGAAAAAACTGTGCAACTCGCAGGCAGGCGGATTGCCACTGCTCCGTGTCCGCTTATAATCACTCCGCCCCGATTCAGACAGGGCCATGGTCGAATCAGGTGCCGGTCCAGCCGGACCGAAGCGGCACAGAAAAACAAGCATGACAGGGTGGACGGGACGGTGAGCGTCGAAAGGCAGAATTTTCCGCAGTTCTTCATCACGCCGGAAGGGCCGTGTCCTTACCTGCCCGGACGCGTGGAACGCAAGATGTTCACCCATCTGGTGAGCTTCGAGGCTTCCGAGCTGCACGACCTGCTGACCAAGACCGGTTTCCGCCGCTCTCAGAACATTGCCTATCGTCCGGCATGCGACGGCTGTCGCATGTGCATCCCCGTTCGCATCCCGGTAGACCGTTTCCGGCCGAACCGCACCATGCGCAAGATCTGGCGGCGCAACTCCGATCTGACGGGACGTTTCGAACCACCGCGCGTCACTTCCGAACACTTCTCCCTGTTTCGGGACTATATCGAGGCGCGGCACTGGGACGGCTCCATGGCCGGCATGACGGCGCTGGACTTTACCGCCATGGTGGAAGAAACCTTCGTCGACACGCGGCTCGTCACCTACCGCAGGCGCCCTGCCATTTCGCTGCCGGAACCGGCACCTCACTCCGGGGAGCTGGTCGCCTGCGCCCTCACGGACGTGCACAATGATGGCCTGTCCATGATCTACTCATTCTATGATCCGCGCATGAAGAACCGCTCTCTCGGAACCTGGATGATTCTCGAACACGTGGAGCGGGCACGACGGATGGGCCTGCCCTATGTCTATCTTGGCTACTGGGTGCCCGGATCCCGCAAGATGGGTTACAAGGAGAAGTTCCTTCCACAGGAGCGTCTCATCCATGAACACTGGGTACCTGTAGAAAAGTAGCTCCTCTCCCCGCCGCAGGCGAGCTGTGCTAGGTTTGCGGCAAAACCATGAAAGGGGAGGAACGGATGTCTTTCATCAGGACGATCATGACGGGCCTTGCGGTCCTGCTGCTGGCATACCTGCCGGCTTCCGCCAAGGAAGTGACCATACGGCATGGTCAGCTCGTGCTCAACGGGAACCTTGAGCTGGCCGATGGCCGTACCCTGGCCGACGGTGTGATGCTCATCACCCATGGCACGCTGGCACACAACCGCATGGAAATCATCTCGACACTGCAAGGCCTGCTCAAGGAACGTGGCATCAGCACACTGGCCATCAACCTGTCGCTGGGAATCAGCAATCGGCACAACATGTACGACTGCAATCAGCCCATGCGCCACCGACACGAAGACGCGGTGGAGGAGATCGGGGCATGGGTGAACTGGCTGAAGGCACAGGGAGCAAATAAGATCTGGCTGCTCGGCCATTCGCGCGGCGGCAATCAGACCGCCTGGTATGCCGCCACGAAGGCTCCGCCCGAGGTGAAGAAGGTGATCCTGCTGGCACCCATGACCTGGGATGCGAAGAAGGCGACGGAGAAGTACCGCAAGCGCTTCGGCGCGCCTCTGGAGCCGATGCTGCGGCAGGCTGCAGACTTCGCGCGCGCCGGCCATGGCAGGGAACCCATGGAGCTTCCCGGCATCCTCTACTGCAAGAATGCCCGCGCCACGCCCGAAAGTTTCCTCAGCTACCACGGACCCGACGAACGCCGGAACACGCCGTGGTGGCTGAAGAAGATCCCCGTACCGGTTCTCGTCATTGCCGGCACCGAGGACAAGGTGGTCGAGGGGCTGATAGAGCAGGTCAGGCCACTGGCAGACGGAAAACGTGTCCAACTGAAAGTCGTGGAGGACGCAGACCATTTCTTCCGGGATTTTGCAGCCGAGGACGCGGCCGATGCGATAGCGGAATTCATAAGGAACTAGAAAGCCTTGCCTCCAGAAGGGGAATCAGCTCCTCAACATTCCGCGCCAGCGGCACCAGAGGCCTTTCCGGACGGGCGATCATGATCACGGGCAGCCCCAGCAGTCGGGCGGCCTCCACCTTGGCCCGCCCCGCCCGACCACCGGAGTTACGGCAGATCGCCAGTTCGGCTCTTACCCCACGCAGCAGGGCGAGCTCCCCGGCCACCCCGCGCCAAGGGCGCTCGCAGAGGATCCGCCAACGGGGCGGGATGATGCACGACGGCCTGCCGACAAGACGGGCCACGAGCCACAGGTCGCCCCTTCCGGAGAGGGCCGCCAGCCCCCGCCCGCCAAGCCATGACATGACTCGCGCATGCGGCGGCAGCATGCGGGCCGCCGCCTTGAGGGAGGAAACTTCTATCCAGTGATCACCCCGACGGGGCCGCCACGGGGGCCGTTCCAGCCGCACCAGCGGCACGCCCGCCATGTCGGCGGCCACGTGAGCATTGCAGCCCATGACCGCCGCGTAGGGATGCGTCGCATCCACAACGGCGGCCACGCCGTGCGCCGCAATCCATGCCGCCAGCCCTTCCGCCCCGCCGAAGCCACCCGTGTGCAGAGCCGCACCGGCCGGCAGGACGGGCTTTTCCGTCACTCCGGCCAGCGAGAAGGTCACGCGCAATCCGCGCGCCGTCAGCGCCTGCGCCGCCTGCCGCGCCTCCAAGGTTCCGCCAAGAAGAAGGACATGTTCAGGCCGCATTGGCGATCACCCGGCCTGCGCGGTCCACAACCAGCACGTCAGCCTGCACGGGGACTCCGTCCAGAACCTCCTCGACTCGCGCCAGCGCATGCCGCGCCACCGCCCCGGCAAGGTCGACATCAGCTGAGCGAGCCATGTCCAGTGCCTGCATGGCCGTGTTGGCCCGCGCCACGTCCTTCAGCTTGGCAAGTTCCGCCAGCCAGTCAAAATCCACAGCAGAGCGCGACGAATGCAAGTCCATCGCGCCACGCGCCAGCTTGGCGAGCTTCGCGAAGCCGCCAGCTATGGTCAGCCGTGGTACGGGATGGCGGCGGATGTACTTCAGCAGCCCTCCGGCGAAGTCTCCCATGTCGATGAGCGCCTGCTCCGGCAGTCCGTAGCGGGCCTGTACCGCCTCCTCCGAAAGCCGCCCCGTGCTGCCGGCCAGATGCTCCAGCCCCATGGCGCGCGCCACGTCCACCCCCTCGCGGATGGCGGCAATCCATGCCGAACAGGAATAGGGGCGCACGATGCCGCTCACGCCCAGCACCGACAGACCACCCACGATGCCCAGACGCGGATTCATGGTGCGCTGCGCCAGCTTCTCGCCACC
>JAJRRY010000118.1 GCA_024279095.1 Alphaproteobacteria bacterium | reverse complement strand
GTCTGGCGCACCTCGTTGATGGTCATGCCGCGCTCCTTGGCCACCACCGGGGCGGAGACCATGTTCACCTCGCCCAGCATGGGCTTGAGCAGGCCGGCCAGCAGGGCCGAGGTCAGGGCACGGGTGTTCATCTCGCCCACCGTGCCGCCGTACTCGATGGTGACGTCCTCGATGGCGGTGTTGGTGATCTGCCCGGCAAAGGAGCCCAGCTTCTCCGCCAGTTCGATGTAGGGCTTCAGGCGCGGAGCCTCCTCGGCGGAGATGGACGGCATGTTCAGCGCATTGGTGACGGCGCCGGTAAGCAGGTAGTCGGCGATCTGCTCGGCGATCTGTACCGCGACGTTCTCCTGCGCCTCGGTGGTGGAGGCACCCAGGTGCGGGGTGCAGATCACGTTGTCCAGTTCGAAGAGCGGGTTCTCCTTTGCCGGCTCCACCTCGTAGACGTCGAGCGCCGCACCGGCGATGTGACCCGACTTCAGGGCCTCGAGCAGATCCTTTTCCACGACGAGACCGCCGCGGGCGCAGTTGATGACGCGGGCGCCCTTCTTCATCTTCGCCAGGGCATCGGCATCGATGATGCCGCGGGTCTTGTCGGTCAGAGGCGTGTGCAGGGAGAGGAAGTCGGCGCGGGCCAGAAGCTCGTCGAGGTCCACCTTTTCCACGCCGATCTCCTGTGCGCGCTCCGGCGACAGGTAGGGGTCGTAGGCGATCACCTTCATGCGCAGGCCCTGGGCGCGCTCGGCGACGATGGAGCCGATGTTGCCACAGCCGATCAGACCGAGGGTCTTGTTGAAGACCTCCACGCCCATGAACTTCGACTTCTCCCACTTGCCGGCCTTCGTGGATTCGTTGGCCTGCGGCAGGTTGCGGGCCAGCGCCAGCATCATGGCAATGGTGTGCTCGGCGGTGGTGACCGCGTTGCCCAGCGGGGTGTTCATGACGATGATGCCCTTCGCCGAGGCCTTCTGCACGTCGATGTTGTCGACGCCGATGCCGGCGCGGCCGATCACCTTCAGGTTCTTTGCCGCCTCGAGCACCTTCTCGGTCACCTTGGTGGCGGAACGCACGGCCAGGCCGTCATAATCGCCGATGCGGGCGATCAGGGCATCCTTGTCCTTGCCGAGTTCGGGCTCGTAGTCCACCTCGAGGCCGCGATCCTTGAAGATCTGCACGGCGGTGGGGGACAGTTTGTCGGAAATGAGAACGCGCGGAGCCATGGGACTCTCTCCTTGGATGTGTCTGGAATGTCTGGAAAACTTGCCGGTGATGCGGAAGGGGCGGAAACGGGTGCCGAAAGTGCCCGTTTCCGCATGTTCCATCAGCTGCCGCTCACCTCGGCACGGGCCGTGGCATAGGCCCAGTCGAGCCAGGGCAGCAGGTCGATGACGTCCTGGGTTTCGACGGTGGAGCCGCACCAGATGCGCAGACCGGGAGGCGCGTCACGATAGGCGCCGATGTCATAGGCGACGCCCTCCTCCTCCAGCAGCTGCACCATGCGCTTCGGAATCTCCGCCGCCTGCTCCTCGCTCAGCCCGGCGACGGCCTGCTCCGACAGCTTCAGGCACACGGAGGTGTTGGAGCGGGTCTCCGGGTCGGAGGCCAGGTTCTCGATCCAGTCCTTGTTCTCGATCCACTCGTTGAGGGCGGCGGCATTCATGCAGGCGCGGGCCTGCAGCGCGGTCAGGCCGCCGATCTCCTTCGCCCACTCCAGCGCCTTGATGTAATCCTCGACGCAGAGCATGGAGGGCGTGTTGATGGTCGCGCCCTTGAAGATGCCGGCGATCAGCT
>JAJRRY010000117.1 GCA_024279095.1 Alphaproteobacteria bacterium | reverse complement strand
CCGCCGGTGTCCGACGGCTCCGGTCAGGACCGACGGCTGTTGCGCAAGGCTCACGAGCTGCTGATGGCCGCAGGCTGGAAGCGCAAAGGCAAATGGCTGGTGGACGCGGAAGGAAAGCCCTTCACCATCGAGTTCCTCATGTACTCCCCGGCCTTCGAGCGGGTCATCGCCCCCTATGTGCGCAACCTGCGCCTTCTGGGCATCGACGCCTCCATGCGGCTGGTGGAATCGGCCCAGTTCCAGCGGCGGCTGAAGGACTTCGATTTCGACATCACCACCCAGCGTTTCGTCTTCTCGCTCACCCCGGGCGTGGAGCTGCGCGCTTTCTTTGGCTCGAAGTCGGCCGACATGCCCGGCAGCTACAACATCGCTGGCATTCGCAACGCCGGTGTGGACGCCCTGATCGAGGACGTGATCTCGGCCCGGTCCCGCAAGGAGCTGAACGCCGCCGGCCGCGCGCTGGATCGCGCCCTGCGCAGCCTGCACTTCTGGGTGCCGCACTGGTACAAGGCCTCCCATACCGTGGCCTGGTGGGACAAGTTCGGTCGTTCCGCCATCAAGCCGAAGTATGCACGCGGCATCCTGGACACCTGGTGGTACGACGAGAAACGTGCAGACCGGCTGGAAAAGGGGCAATGAGCGAGTAAAAGGGCACGGCCGCACTCCACACACCGGCTCATGCCCGGGCTTGTCCCGGGCATCCACGCTGAGGCGCCACTCGCTCCGGCGGTGCATGCTGCTCTGGACTGCCGGGACGGAGCCCGGCAGTGAGCCGATGGAGATGCAAGGCCATAGCCCAAACTCGGGCTCATGCCCGGGCTTCGTCCCGGGTATCCACACCGAGATGTCACCTGCTCCGCCGTTGCCTGCCGCACTGGACCGCCGGAACAACGTCCGGCGGTGAGCCAAAGAAGGGGGCACGGCCGTGCTTCAAACTCCAATACCCTTGCGGATGCGCGTTTTGCCACAAAAGGCGCTAATATCCGGCAGACGAATCACCTGAAGGGCGAAGAAACCGGATGGGAGCCTACATTCTCAAGCGGCTGGCGCTGATGATTCCCACGCTGGTGGGGATCATGCTGATCAACTTCGCCATCATCCAGTTCCTGCCCGGCGGCCCTGTGGAGCGGGTGCTGGCGAAGCTGCAGGGGCACGATGTCTCGGCCACCGCCCGCATCGGCGGCGGGGCCGGTGGCGACATGGGGGCGGCCGGCGGGGAGGGCGCAGCGGCGGGTGCGGCGGCTGAAGGCGGCTTCAAGTACCGTGGCGCGCAGGGGCTGGATCCGGAGTTCATCAAGCAGCTGGAGAAGCAGTTCGGCTTCGACAAGCCGGCCCACGAGCGGTTCCTGAAGATGCTGTGGGACTATGCCCGGTTCGATTTCGGGAACAGCTACTTCCGCGACCGCCCGGTGATCGACCTGATCGTCGACGCGCTGCCCGTTTCGGCCTCGCTGGGGCTGTGGCTCACCTTCATCTCCTACGGCGTTTCCATACCATTGGGGATCGCCAAGGCGGTGCGTGACGGCTCGCGCTTCGACGTCTGGACGTCCGCGGTAATCATCGTCGGCTACGCCATTCCCTCGTTTCTCTTCGCCATCCTTCTGGTGGTGCTCTTCGCCGGAGGCAGCTTCTGGAACATCTTTCCCCTGCGGGGGCTGGTGTCGGACAACTTCGACCAGCTGAACTGGTGGCAGAAGATTCTCGACTATGCATGGCATCTCGTGCTGCCGTTGACGGCGCTGGCCATTTCCTCCTTCGCCACCATGACGCTGCTGACCAAGAACTCCTTCCTCGACGAGATCAGGAAGCAGTACGTCATGACGGCGCGAGCCAAGGGGCTCACCGAGCGCCGGGTACTCTACGGCCACGTGTTCCGCAACGCCATGCTGATCGTCATCGCCGGCTTTCCCGGCGCCTTCATCTCCGCCTTCTTCGCCGGTTCGCTGCTGATCGAACAGATCTTCTCGCTGGACGGCCTGGGGCTTCTGGGCTTCAAGGCGGCCATCGACCGCGACTATCCGGTGGTCTTCGCCACCCTCTACATCTTCTCGCTGCTTGGACTTCTCACCAACCTGATCACCGATGTGGTCTACACCCTGATCGATCCGCGCATCGACTTCGAGAAGAGGGAGCTGTAGGGCCATGGCGGACAGGGAAGACATGGTGCAGGAAACCGGCGCGGGCCTGACGGAGGTGCGCGACATCCGCGAGGTCGCCCGTGAGGCCGCAGCGGCTGGCGTGCCGGTGCCCGAGGCAGTGGCGGTGCGCGGCTGGCTGTCGCCCATCAACCGGCGCCGGCTGGCCATCTTCCGGGCCAACCGCCGGGGCTTCTGGTCGCTGTGGATCTTCCTCGTCCTGTTCGTGGTCTCGCTGTTCGCCGAGTTCCTCGCCAACGACCGGCCGATCATCGTCCAGTACAAGGGCGAATACCTGTTCCCCGTCTTCACGGAATATCCGGAATCGAAGTTCGGCGGCTTCCTGGCTCGCACCGACTTCCGCGATCCCTTCATTCAGGAGGAGATCCGCAAGAACGGCTGGATGATCTGGCCGCCGATCCGCTACTCCTATGACACCGTGAACAACGAGCTGCCCCATCCGGCGCCCTCGAAGCCCGCTTTCCTCATGAGCCGCGCGGAGGCTTGCAAGAAGTATCCGAAGGGAGTGGACGATCCCAACTGCGTGGCCGGCAACCTCAACTGGCTGGGCACCGACGATCACGGCCGCGACGTGCTGGCGCGCCTGATCTACGGCTTCCGCATCTCCGTGGTCTTCGGCCTGCTGCTGACCGTGCTGTCGTCGGTGGTCGGCGTGGCGGCCGGCGCGGTGCAGGGATATTCCGGCGGGTTGCTGGATCTCCTGTTCCAGCGGTTCATCGAGATCTGGACGTCCATCCCGACGCTCTATCTCATCATCATCCTGTCGGTGTTCTTCGTGCCGAACTTCTGGATGCTGCTCGTCATCATGCTGCTGTTCTCGTGGACGGCGCTGGTGGGTGTGGTGCGCGCCGAGTTCCTGCGCGGACGCAACTTCGAATACGTGCGCGCCGCCCGGGCGCTGGGCCTGAGCGATGGGCGCATCATGTTCCGCCACATCCTGCCCAACGCCATGGTGGCGACGCTCACCTTCATGCCCTTCATCCTGTCCGGCTCCATCACCACCCTGACGGCGCTGGACTTCCTGGGCTTCGGCCTGCCGCCGGGTTCGCCCAGCCTCGGCGAACTGCTGAAGCAGGGCAAGGTGAACCTGCAGGCGCCATGGCTGGGGCTGACCGGGTTCTTTATCGTTTCGCTCATGCTCTCGCTGCTGGTGTTCATCGGCGAGGCCGTGCGCGATGCCTTCGATCCGAGGAAGACGTTCAAATGATCGCGCGCAGGGATATGCTGCTCTGGACTGCCGGGACGGAGCCCGGCAGTGAGCCGATGGAGATG
>JAJRRY010000116.1 GCA_024279095.1 Alphaproteobacteria bacterium | reverse complement strand
GCGCGGCTTGCTCCCTATCTCCTGCGTTATCGCGGACACGTCATCGCGGCGATCATCGCACTGCTTGCGGCGGCTCTGGCCACGCTGGCGGTGCCGCTGGCGGTACGCCGGGTCATCGATCACGGCTTTTCCGCGGAGAACGCCCAGTTCGTCAACCGCTATTTCGCCATGATGCTGGCTGTGGCCGCCCTGCTGGCGGTGGCTTCCGCGGCGCGCTACTATTTCGTCACCTGGCTGGGCGAGAAGGTGGTGGCGGATCTGCGCTCGGACGTCTTCCGCCATCTGCTGCGGCTTTCGCCGGCCTTCTACGAGCGCACCCATACCGGCGAGGTGCTTTCCCGCCTCACCGCCGACACCACCCAGATCAAGACCGCCTTCGGGGCCACCGCCTCGGTGGCGTTGCGCAACATGGTGCTGCTGGTGGGCGCAGTGATCATGATGGTGGTCACCTCGCCCAAGCTTTCCGGCCTCACGCTGCTGGCGATTCCACTCATTATCCTGCCGCTGGTGATCTACGGCCGCCGGGTGCGCCGGCTCTCGCGGGTGGCGCAGGACGAGCTGGCCATCACCTCCTCGCTGGCCCAGGAGGCGCTGCCGGCGGTCACGGTGGTGCAGGCCTACCGGCAGGAGGACCGTCTGGCCCGCAGATTTGCCGCCGCCACGAAGGCCGCCTTCGAAGCCGCTGCCACGCGCACCTTCGCCCGCGCCATTCTCACCGCCATGATCATCTTCATCGCCTTTGGCTCCATCGTGGCGGTGCTGTGGCTGGGGGCGCAGGATGTCCTCAGCGGCCGGCTGACCGGCGGCGCACTGGGCCAGTTCGTGCTCTATGCGGCCTTTGCCGCCGGTGCTCTGGGGTCGCTCTCCGAGGTCTGGGGCGAGGTGCAGCTCACTGCCGGCGCGGCGGAGCGGCTGTCCGAGATCATGGATACGAGGCCGCAGATCACCGCTCCGGAGAAGCCGCAGCCGCTGCCCGAGCCGCCGGAGGGCGAAGTGACCTTCGACGATGTGACCTTCACCTACCCCACCCGACCTGATCACAAGGCGCTCGATGGCGTGTCCTTCGCCGTGCCGTCGGGCGAGACGGTGGCCATCGTGGGGCCTTCCGGTGCCGGCAAGTCCACTATCTTCTCGCTGCTGCTGCGCTTCTACGATCCGGATTCCGGGGAGGTCCTGCTCGACGGGGTGAACATCCGCAAGGCGGATCCGCGTCAGGTGCGGGCCCGTACCGCGCTGGTGCCACAGGAGACGGTAATCTTCACCGCCACCATCCTTGAGAACATCCGCTTCGGCAATCCCGATGCCACCGACGAGGCGGTGCTGGCCGCCGCCCGTGCGGCGCGGGTGGACGAGTTCGCCGAACGTCTGCCGGACGGCCTGAACACCATGCTCGGCGAGCGCGGTGTCAATCTTTCCGGTGGCCAGCGGCAGCGCATCGCCATCGCCCGCGCCATTCTGGCCAATGCGCCCATCCTGCTGCTCGACGAAGCGACGAGCGCGCTGGATGCGGAAAGCGAGCGGCATGTGCAGGCGGCGCTGGAAACGCTCATGAAGGGCCGGACCACTCTTGCCATTGCCCATAGGCTGGCTACGGTGCGCAATGCCGATCGCATCATCGTCATGGAAGAGGGCCGTATCGTCGATACCGGCACCCATGACGAGCTGATGGCCAAGGGTGGCCTCTATGCCCGTCTGGCCCGTCTGCAGTTCACCGATGGAGAAAACGGGGCCTGATGTCATGGCCTTCATGGAGGCATTGAAACGCACGGCGCAGGATGTGGAAGCGGTACTCGAGGCACTGCTGCCGCTTCAGGGGGCGTCCGCGCCACGTCTGGTCGAGGCCATGCGCTATGCGGCGCTCGGGCAGGGCAAGCGGCTGCGCCCGTTTCTGGTGCGGGAGAGCACCCGGATCCTGGGTGGTGACGATGCCGCAGCCCTGCGGGTCGGGGCGGCTTTGGAGATGGTCCATTGCTATTCGCTGGTGCATGACGATCTGCCGGCCATGGATGACGATGACCTGCGCCGCGGCCGGCCCACCTGTCACCGGGCCTTCGACGAGGCCACCGCAATTCTGGCCGGTGATGCCCTTCTGACTCATGCCTTTCTCGTTCTCGCCGATCCGGCCACCCATCCGGATCCTGCGGTGCGTTGCGCGCTGGTGGCGCGGTTGTCACACGATTCCGGACACGAGGGCATGGCGGGAGGCCAGATGCTGGACCTGCTTGCGGAGCACCACGCCACCCACGACGAGGCCGAGGTGCTGGCGGTGCAGAATCTGAAGACCGGTGCTCTGTTTCGCTTCGCCTGCGAAGCCGGTGCCATCCTTGCCGGTGCCCCGGAGGAGGACCGGGAGCGCATGCGTGCCTACGCTCGCGACATCGGGCTGGCCTTCCAGATCGCCGACGACATTCTCGACGTGGAGGCCACGGCAGAGGAGCTCGGCAAGGCCACCGGCAAGGATGCGGCGGCCGGCAAGGCCACGTTTATTGATCTCTACGGGCTGGAAGGGGCGCGAGCCCGCGCCCGCGACCTGGTTGAATCTGCAGTTTCCATTCTTGCGCCATATGGTGATCTGGCTGACAACCTGCGTGAGGCAGCCCGCTTCATCATTGAACGCCGCAGTTGAATGACCATATGTACTTCTACCTCTTGTTCATTTTTGATTCATGTGCGTAAGGTACGCATGGGAGGGTCATGCGGCGTTGCCCCCGGAAGCCGAAGGCCCAGAGGGAAGCGGCTGTGGAAGCGGGAAGATGAACGATCTGGCATTTTGCGGCACGACCTACGTGCAGAATCTGAATCGGTGTATCGATGAGGGCACCATCGATGCGGACATGCGGAGTGAAATCGAGAGGGAACTCGAACTTTCGCTCAACAGGTTGCGCAGGGAATTCTACGAGGGGCGACATCCCTGCCTCGGAGTGGCCTTCAGGCAGGATGATCTGCGGGCCTGCCGGGAAGCGGCCGACATTCTCATGGACGGGGCGGAAGACATCGTCATCTTCGGTACCGGAGGCTCTTCCTTGGGAGCGCAGGCCATTTCACAGGCCATGCTGCTGCACCGCAACCGGATGACGGTTCCGCGCATCCATTTCTTCGACAATCTGGAAACGCCGTGGATGGAGCGGGCCCTGTCGGAAATGGATCCCCCCCACACGCGTTATCTCGTCGTTTCCAAGTCGGGCTCCACGCCCGAGGTGCTCTTCCAGCTCATCCTCGCGCTGGATACCCTGAAACGGGCCGGGCTGGAAAACCGGGCCCGCAAACATATCGTCGTTCTGACGGAGCCGACCGCGGAAAAGGACAATCCGCTCAGGGCCATTGCGGCACTGCACGATCTTGTGGTCGTGGATCATCATCCGGACATCGGCGGGCGCTATTCGGTGCTGTCTTCGGTGGGCAGTCTGCCCGCCCTGCTGTTCGGCATGGATCCCGTGCGAATCCGGGAGGGGGCGGCATCGGTGCTTCAGCCGCTGCTTGGCGAACGGGACATCGAGGACATGGAGCCCGCCAAGGCCGCCTTCACTTATCTGGCCCTTGAAAAACGGCGGCCCATCAATTCCGTGGTGATGATGCCCTATTCCTCCCGGTTGCGCCTGCTGGCCGCATGGTTCCAGCAGCTGTGGGCGGAAAGCCTGGGCAAGAACGGTCAGGGCTCACAACCGGTGACGGCCATCGGCCCGGTGGATCAGCATTCGCAGCTGCAACTCTACCTCGATGGTCCGGATGACAAGCTCTATACCGTGATGATGCTGAATACCCGGGGCCGGGGATTGCGCATCCCCAAAGGCTACGCCAATCTGCCCAAGCTGGAGCTGCTGGCCGGACGTACCATCGGCGACATGACGGACTGTCAGCAGCGCGCCACGGCCGAGACGCTGGCCTCGCGGGGGCGGCCGGTGCGCACCTTTTTCCTCGACAAGGTCGATGAACGCACCTTGGGAGCGCTGTTCATGCACTTCATGCTGGAGACGATACTCGTCGGCTACATGAAGGGCATCAACCCGTTCGATCAGCCGGCGGTGGAGCTTTCCAAGGAACTGACCCGGAAATACATGGGAGAGATCCCGCCACAGTAGGGCAGGGCCCCTGGTGCTGTGACATATGGCTGACGGAAGCTCCGGCTGCAGGACGGAAAACCCGGTGCGGGGCCGGTGCTTCAGTCCTCGAAGGGATCTTTCACGAGGATGGTGTCGTCCCGCTCCGGCGAAGTGGAGAGGATGGCGATCGGACAGCCGATGAGTTCCTCGATATGGCGCACGTACTTCACTGCCTGTGCAGGCAGGTCGTTCCAGGAACGGGCGCCGTAGGTACTCTCCTTCCAGCCCGGAAGGGTCTCGTAGACCGGCTTCACGCGGGCCTGTGCGCCCTGCCCGGCGGGCAGCCTGTCGATGCGCTCGCCGTCCAGCTCGTAGGCCACGCAGACCTTCAGCTCGTCCAGCCCGTCCAGCACGTCCAGCTTGGTCAGGGCGATGCCGTCCATGCCCGAGACCTTGGCCGCCTGGCGCACCAGCACGGCATCGAACCAGCCGCAACGGCGGGCACGGCCGGTCACCGTGCCGAATTCGCGTCCGCGTTCGCCGATACGACGACCGATCTCGTCGTGCAGCTCGGTGGGAAACGGGCCGGCACCGACGCGCGTGGTGTAGGCCTTGGCAATGCCCAGAACGTATTCCAGCGTCGAGGGGCCGACGCCCGAACCGGTAGCGGCCTGCGAGGCGATGGTGTTGGAGCTGGTGACAAACGGATAGGTGCCATGGTCGATATCGAGGAAGGTGCCCTGCGCACCTTCGAACAAGATGCGCTTCCCGGCCCGCTTCTGGGCATCGAGAAGGGCCCAGGTGCTGTCCATGAAGGGCAGGATGACGGGTGCGATCTCCATCAGCCGGTCAAACAGGTCACGACCATCGACTTCCTCGACGCCCAGGCCGCGCCGCAACGGATTGTGATGGGCCAGCAGACGTTCGATCTTGGCCGGCAGGGTTTCCGGATTGGAAAGATCGTAGACGCGGATGGCGCGCCGCCCCACCTTGTCCTCGTAGGCCGGTCCGATGCCGCGTCCCGTGGTGCCGATCTTGCCCTTGCCGGCGGCAGCCTCGCGAATTCCATCCAGCTCCCGGTGCAGCGGCAGTATGAGGGTGGCATTCTCGGCGATGCGCAGGTTGTCACGGGAGACGGTGACGCCCTGTTTGCGGATGCTTTCGATCTCCTCGGCCAGAGACCACGGATCGATGACCACGCCGTTGCCGATCACCGCCAGCTTGCCGGGGCGCACGATGCCCGAAGGCAGCAGCGAGAGCTTGTAGGTGGTTCCGTCGATGACGAGGGTATGCCCGGCATTGGCTCCGCCCTGAAAGCGCACCACCACGTCGGCACGTTCGGACAGCCAGTCCACGATCTTGCCCTTGCCTTCGTCGCCCCACTGGGCACCAGTCACCACGACATTGGTCATGTCAGCAGGTCCTTCTGCAGAAATTCCCCTCATGTCCCGGATCAGGTATCCTGCGGACATGCGAACGGCCCCGGGAAGCCCGGGGCCGTTGCCGATTGTTACACCATGTCGGCTCAGAATGCCAGTGCCGAGGCCCACTTGACCTGCGGCAATGCGCGCACGCGCTCCAGTACCCGTTCTGGCAGCGGCTCGTCCACGTCGATCAGCAGTACCGCCTCGCCGCCGGGCTCGGAACGGCCGAGGTTCATGGAGGCGATATTGACGTTCTCTTCGCCGAGAATGCCGCCGAGTGCACCGATGAAGCCCGGCTTGTCATCGTTGATGACGTAAAGCATGTGCGGACCGAACTCCGCTTCCATGTTGATGTCCTTCACCTGAATGACGCGCGGCT
>JAJRRY010000115.1 GCA_024279095.1 Alphaproteobacteria bacterium | reverse complement strand
GAAGAAGCAGATCCAGGACTTCGGCAAGGAGGCCGAGGTCGCAGAGATCGGTACGGTCCTCTCCGTGGGTGACGGCATCGCCCGCGTGCACGGTCTGGACAACGTCATGGCCGGCGAGATGGTGGAATTCCCCACCGGTGTCATCGGCATGGCGCTCAACCTGGAGCGCGACAACGTCGGCGTGGTGCTGTTCGGTGAAGACCGCGGCATCAACGAGGGCGACGTGGTCAAGCGCACCGGTGCCATCGTCGAGGCTCCCGTGGGCAAGGAGCTGCTCGGCCGCGTGGTGGATGCTCTGGGCAACCCGATCGACGGCAAGGGCCCGATCAAGGCCACGGAGCGCCGGCAGGTGGACGTGAAGGCGCCCGGCATCATCCCCCGCAAGTCGGTGCACGAATCCATGCTCACCGGTCTGAAGGCGGTGGATGCCCTCATCCCCATCGGTCGCGGCCAGCGCGAGCTGATCATCGGCGACCGCCAGACCGGCAAGACGGCCATCATTCTGGACACGATCCTCAACCAGAAGGCCTACAACGACGCTGCAAAGGAGGAATACGACAAGCTCTACTGCATCTACGTCGCGGTGGGCCAGAAACGTTCCTCCGTGGCCCAGTTCGTGTAGGTGCTGGAGGAGTACGGCGCACTGGAGTATTCCATCGTCGTTGCCGCCACCGCCTCCGAGCCGGCGCCGCTGGAGTTCCTCGCCCCGTTCACGGCTACTGCCATGGGCGAGTATTTCCGCGACAACGGCATGCACGCCCTGATCGCCTATGACGATCTCTCCAAGCAGGCCGTGGCCTACCGCCAGATGTCGCTGCTGCTGCGCCGCCCGCCGGGACGCGAGGCCTATCCGGGCGACGTCTTCTACCTGCACTCCCGCCTGCTGGAGCGCTCCGCCAAGCTGAGCGACAAGATGGGCGCAGGCTCGCTTACCGCCCTGCCGGTCATCGAGACGCAGGCCAACGACGTCTCCGCCTACATCCCGACGAACGTCATCTCCATCACCGACGGCCAGATCTTCCTGGAGACGGATCTGTTCTATCAGGGCGTCCGGCCTGCCGTGAACGTTGGCCTCTCGGTGTCCCGCGTGGGTTCCGCGGCACAGATCAAGGCCATGAAGCAGGTTGCCGGCACCATCAAGAACGAGCTGGCGCAGTACCGCGAGATGGCCGCTTTCGCCCAGTTCGGATCCGACTTGGATGCCGCCACGCAAAAATTGCTGAATCGTGGCGCCCGCCTCACCGAGCTCTTGAAGCAGCCGCAGTTCTCGCCCCTGAAGATCGAGGAGCAGGTAGTGGTGCTGTTCGCCGGCACCCAAGGCTATCTCGATCCGCTGCCGGTGGAAAAGGTGGGCGAATTCGAGGAAGGGCTTCTCACCTTCATGCGCGAGAAGCATCCGGGGATCCTGGAGACCATCCGGATTGACAAGGAACTGACCGACGAGACCACCGCCAAGCTGCGCGAGGCGGTGGAGGCTTTCGCCAAGGCCTTCGCGGGCTGAAACGGGGTGTCTGACACCTGAGACAACGGGACATCGAGCCAATGCCCAGCCTGAAGGACCTTCGCAACAGGATCTCCTCGGTCAAGGCGACCCAGAAGATCACCAAGGCCATGCAGATGGTGGCCGCTGCCAAGCTGCGTCGCGCGCAGGAGGCGGCGGAGGCTGCCCGTCCCTACTCGCAGCGCATGAACGCGGTGATTGCCAAGCTGGCCGCCAACCTGAAGGGGCGCGAGGGCGTCTCGCCGTTCCTCGCCGGTACCGGCCGGGAGGATGTGCACCTGCTGGTGATCTGCACCGCCGAGCGCGGCCTGTGCGGCGGCTTCAACGCCAACATCGCCAAGCTGGCCGCCTCCCATGCCGATCGCCTGATCAGGGAGGGCAAGACGGTGAAGATGCTGTGCGTGGGCCGCAAGGGGCACGAGGCCCTGAAGCGGCAGTACGGCGATCTCATGATCGACGATCCGGTGGATCTGAAGCAGGTCAAACGCCTGCGTTTCACCCATGCCCATGAAATCGCCGACCGCCTGATCCGCATGTTCGATGCCGGCGAGTTCGACATCTGCACCCTTTTCTACTCCGAGTTCCGCTCGGTCATTTCCCAGAAGCCGACGGCCCTGCAGCTCATTCCGGCCAGATTCGAGGAGGAGGAACCGCAGGAAACCGTGGAAACGGCCTCCGGCGCGCCAGCTGCCTACACCTACGAGCCGGACGAGGCGGAGATTCTCAACGATCTCCTGCCACGCAACGTCTCCGTCCAGGTGTTCCGCGCGCTGCTGGAAAATGCCGCTTCGGAGCAGGGGGCACGCATGACCGCCATGGACAACGCCACCCGCAATGCCGGCGAGATGATCGGCAAGCTCACGCTGTCCTACAACCGGCAGCGGCAGGCCCAGATCACCAAGGAACTCATCGAGATCATTTCCGGCGCAGAGGCCCTCTGACGGCTTCAGGCGCAAACCTTTCGAGGAAAGACAATGGCTACTGCGAAGAAAGAGAGCACCGAGAAGACCGCCGCCGGCAAGGTCGGCCGCGTCGTGGAAGTGAAGGGCCCGGTCGTCGACGTGCAGTTCGACGGTCATCTTCCGGAGATCCTCAATGCGCTGGAGACGGAGAACCGCGGCAAGCGCCTCGTTCTCGAAGTGGCCCAGCATCTGGGCGAGCATACCGTGCGCACCATCGCCATGGATGCCACCGAGGGCCTCGTGCGCGGCCAGGAGGTGACGGATACCGGCGCGCCCATCTCCGTACCGGTCGGCGAGGAGACCCTGGGCCGCATCCTCAACGTGATCGGCGAGGTGGTGGACGAGGGCGAGCCCTTGAAGACGAAGGAACGCCGCGCCATCCATCAGCCGGCACCCGCCTTCGTGGAACAGTCCACCGAGGCCGAGATCCTGGTTACCGGCATCAAGGTGGTGGACCTCCTCACCCCTTACGCCAAGGGCGGCAAGATCGGCCTGTTCGGCGGCGCCGGCGTGGGCAAGACGGTGCTCATCATGGAGCTGATCAACAACGTCGCCAAGGCCCATGGCGGCTATTCCGTATTCGCCGGCGTCGGCGAGCGCACCCGCGAAGGAAACGACCTCTATCACGAGATGATCGAATCGGGCGTGAACAAGCCCGGCGGTGGCGAGGGCTCCAAGGCAGCTCTGGTCTACGGTCAGATGAACGAGCCTCCCGGCGCCCGTGCCCGTGTCGCCCTGACCGGCCTGACCGTGGCGGAGTACTTCCGCGATCAGGGACAGGACGTGCTGTTCTTCATTGACACCATCTTCCGCTTCACCCAGGCGGGCTCCGAGGTGTCGGCGCTTCTGGGCCGCATTCCTTCCGCGGTGGGCTACCAGCCGACGCTGGCCACTGAGATGGGTGCCCTGCAGGAGCGCATCACCACCACCACCAAAGGCTCCATCACCTCGGTGCAGGCGATCTACGTGCCGGCGGACGACCTGACCGACCCTGCGCCGGCCACCGCCTTCGCCCATCTGGACGCCACCACGGTGCTTTCGCGCTCCATCGCCGAGAAGGGCATCTATCCGGCCGTGGATCCGCTGGATTCCACCTCGCGCATGCTCGATCCGCGTATCATCGGCGAGGAGCACTATCAGGTGGCCCGTGAAGTGCAGGAGATCCTCCAGCGCTACAAGGCACTGCAGGACATCATTGCCATCCTTGGCATGGACGAGTTGTCGGAGGAGGACAAGCTCATCGTGGCCCGCGCCCGCAAGATCGAGCGTTTCCTCTCCCAGCCCTTCTTCGTCGCCGAGGTATTCACTGGCGCCCCCGGCCGCTTCGTGAACCTTGAGGACACCATCAAGGGCTTCAAGGGTCTGTGCAGCGGTGAGTACGACCACCTGCCCGAGGCGGCCTTCTACATGGTCGGCACCATGGACGAAGCCATCGAGAAGGCGAAGAAGCTGGCGGCGGAGGCGGCCTGATCCGGGTCGCGGCCGGTCGCAGCGCCCCGCGAAGGGCACGCATGCAGCAGAAAGGTTGAGACATGGCCGAGGCATTGAAACTGGAACTGGTCAGCCCGGAGAAGGAACTGGCCTCGCGCTTGGTGAAGCAGGTCGTGGTACCGGGCACGGAAGGCGAGTTCGTCGCCATGCCCGGACACGCGCCCCTGCTTTCCACCATCAAGCCGGGCGTGCTGGTCATCTCCGAGATTTCAGGACAGGAAACCCGCTATTTCGTACGCGGAGGCTATGCCGAGATGGCCAATGACCAGCTCATCGTGCTGGCGGAGCGCGCCATCCCGCTGAAACAGCTGGACGCCGCCGAGATCGAGAAGGAGATCCGCTGGGCCGAAGAAGATCTCGAAGATGCCCGTGACGACGAGGAGCGCCGCAAGCTGCAGGAACGTCTCGACTTCCTCAAGCAGCTGAAGCAGGCTCTCGAACTGGGACACTGAGGCAAATAGACCTTGATCGGACAGAAAACCCCGGCTTGTAGGCCGGGGTTTTCCTTTTGCATCACCGGTTTCGCATAAGGTCAATTCACATACGCGCTCTGCTCGACGTGGGCGGGGGACATGCGCTTCACCGCTTCCAGCAGCAGCAGGCCGGCTTCATTGATGCTGTTGCGACCGACCAGACCCGCCGCACGGGCCTGCTCCAAGGCATCCTCGAAGGCTTCACGCGACAGGCCGGAGCATTTCATCGCCTCCCTGACATTGCGCGGCAGGATGCGCACTTTCTGCTCCTTCACGTAAAGCGATCCGACCTCGGCCAATGCCTTGAGCAGGCGGTAGACCACCGGATTGACCGGATTTCCGAACCCCTCCGGCACGCCGGAAAGCGCCCGGTCCATCAGTTCGCCGGCCTCGGTTTCCACCACGTTGCCATCCGGCAGGATATTTATGAGGTGACGGGTTTCGAGCTTCTCCAGCGCCCAGCGCACCCGCTCGCGCTCCAGCCGCCCCTCGAAGGCCTCGTGGATTTCCTCCACACTCATGCCACGGTCCGGGATACGATGGAAGACTTCCATCTCGTGACGGGTGAGCAGCGGCAGGCGCTCCACGGTTGCCGCCAGACGGGCATAGAAACGCCCCGATTCGGTGGCTTCCATGGACCCCACGATCTGCTCCTTGCGAGCCACATCCCACCACTCGCGAGCCGGCGCATCAAAGGTCTTCTGCGCAATACTGACCGCCTTCACCGCAGTCGCGGAGACATCGCGCCGGTTGCGCTCCTGATCGCGGCGCACCTCGTGCCCGATTTCCGTCACCTCGTAAACGGTGTGACCATCCACACCCTCGCGGGAGTGGATCAGCCGCACCGACTCCAGTGACAGCAGGGCCTCGCGCAGTTCGAAATTGTCGTCGTACCAGCGGGCCAGATCCTTCGCCTCGGCAAATTTCTCCGCGATCGCCCGGTATTTCTCCGGCATCTCCTTCAACCGCCGCCCGTAGCGATCCAAGAGCGCCTTGTACTGCGCCGCCTTGCGATCGATCATCTCGCGGCGAATGGCATCGAAAGTCGGTGCCAGCTCCGGATTCTGCCTGCGCTTCTCCTCGATGCGGCAGATGGCTTCCAGAACATCGGCTTCCTCGGCCTCGATGGAGAACGTCCACACGCGCCCTTCCTCGCCGCAGCGCCAGATGCGGTAGACCTCCAGCGCCCATTCCCCGGCAGGAAGAAGCTCATCCATGTCGCGGACGTAACCGAGCGATTCCAGCTGCACCCACGCCTCCGCCGTGAGGTCCTCACCATCGGCACAGGATGCCAGCAACTTCAGAATCTCCTCGGACAGCACCAGCCCTTCGGACGCGTAACCGCCCATCTCCAGCGTCCGCTTCACCGCCTGCCCGAGCACGGTAAAGGCGTAGATGTCGGAGTTGGGCGCGGAATAGGCGATCAGCCGCATGCCTTCCAGCATGTGCTCTTCGTGCGAACCGGTGGAAAGCCGCGCCGATTCCGCAGGTCCGGTCATCAGATGCCGGATGTGATCGGCCAGTTCCGCGGTGATCGAGATTTCCGGATCGAGCGCCCGCCAGATGCGCAGAATGCTTTCGCCGGCCGCACTCAGGCGCACCACCGTGCGCTTCGTTTCCGGATCATGGTGTTCTTCCGCAAGGCCACGCTCCATCAGCGGCGCCACGCCAGACGGCCCCACACAGCCAGCCCGGTCGGCAGCCCGCAGCAGGGTGACGATCTCCGAGCCGACGAAACGCCAGCTCTCATCCCAATCAGCGGGCAGTGGCAGCCGACCCGAAGTCACAAGCGAGCGGATCACCTCCGCCAGCTCCAGACCCAGCGTCGTGGGAACCCTCTTCAGGGGACCGTCCTCGCGGGCCAGCCCCTGTACTTCAAGCTCCAGATAGGTCTCGCGATCAACCTCCTCGATGTCCGTCCACGCCTTGCCCGCTTCCGCGTCAACACGCATCCGCTCCAGTGCAAGGGCATGCTTCCGGGTAATGATCATCTCTCAACTCCTTCAGGCAAAATCCATTGGTGGGACATGTTCCTCTGCCTTTGGAATTGGGATGCGCCTTGCCGGTTTCAATGGGCGGAACGAAAAAACCGCCGCACCCGAATCACGGATGCGACGGTTCCCGGAAATTCCAGCGCCGGAGAAAACGAATCAGGTCGCCTGCTTCTTCAGGGCCTCCAGAATCATGTCGCCCATTTCGGAAGTGGAAATGATGCGTGCACCCTCGGTAGCGATATCGGCGGTGGCCACGCCCTGCGCCAGCACATCGGCGATGGCGGCATCCACCCGATCGGCCCAATCGCCCATATCGAAGGAATAGCGCAGCATCATGCCCAGCGAGGCGATCATGGCAATGGGGTTGGCCTTGCCCTGCCCGGCGATGTCCGGCGCCGATCCGTGCACCGGCTCGTACATGGCCCGGCGCCGGCCCGATTCGTCGGCCGCACCCAGCGAGGCCGACGGCAGCATGCCCAGTGAACCGGTGAGCATGGCGGCAACGTCGGAAAGAATGTCGCCGAACAGGTTGTCGGTCACGATCACGTCGAACTGCTTCGGCTGGCGCACCAGCTGCATGGCGCAGTTGTCGGCAAGGATGTGCTGCAGTTCCACGTCCGCGTAGTCCTGCGCGTGCACCCGGCGCACCACCTCGTCCCACAGCACGCCGGTAACCATCACGTTCTTCTTGTCGGAGGAATGCACCAGATTGCGCCGCGTGCGCGCCAGATCGAAGGCCACCCGTGCCACCCGGTCCACCTCGTGCTCGAAATAGAGCTGGCTGTCCACCGCGCGCTTCTCGCCGTTCTGCAGTGTGACGATCTCCTTCGGCTGACCGAAGTAGACGCCGCCGGTCAGCTCACGCACGATGAGGATGTCCAGCCCCTCCACCAGCTCCCGCTTCAGCGAGGAGGCATCAGCCAGCGCAGGATAGCAGATGGCCGGGCGCAGGTTGGCGAACAGCTCCAGATCCTTGCGCAGCCGCAGCAGCCCCGCCTCCGGACGGGCATCATAGGGCACGTCGTCCCACTGCGGCCCGCCGACGGCGCCGAACAGCACCGCATCGGCGGACAGCGCCCGGCGCATGTCGTCTTCGGAAATGGCCACCTTGTGCACGTCGTAGGCGGCACCGCCCACCAGCCCCTCCTCCATCTCGAAGGAAGCGATGCCCTCGGCGTTCATCCAGTCGAGGATCTTCCGCGCCTCGGCCATGATTTCCGGACCGATGCCGTCACCGGCCAGCAGCAGGATCTTCCAGGTGCTCATGTCTCGATGCCTCTTCGTGTTTCCGCGTCGCGTCCGCTACGGTCGCGCAAGTCATGTATCATTTCCGGAAATGTCAAAAGTTCCGGTGCCTCAGAGCCAGGGGAACTGCTCCGCCTGCCTCTTCTCATAGGCTTCGATGCGGTCCAGCTTCTGCAGCGTCAGGCCGATGTCGTCCAGCCCCTCCAGCAGGCAGTGCTTGCGGAACGGGTCGATGTCGAAATGGATGACGCCACCGTCCGGGCCGGTGATCTCCTGCTTCTCCAGATCCACGGTGACGGTGGCGTTGGCGCCCCGCTCGGCATCCTCCATCAGCCGGTCCACGTCCTCCTTGGGCAGGATGATGGGCAAGATGCCGTTCTTGAAGCAGTTGGAATAGAAGATGTCGGCAAACGACGGAGCGATAATGCAGCGGATGCCGAAGTCCAGCAGCGCCCAGGGCGCGTGCTCGCGCGAGGAACCGCAGCCGAAGTTCTCGCCGGCAACGAGGATGGAGGCATTACGGTACTGCGGCCTGTTGAGGACGAAATCGGGGTTCTCGCTGCCGTCCTCGTTGTAGCGCATCTCGTGGAACAGCGCCTTGCCCAGACCCGAGCGCTTGATGGTCTTGAGGAACTGCTTGGGGATGATCATGTCGGTGTCGATGTTGGTGATCGGCAATGGTGCCGCGACACCGGTCAGTCTGGTGAACTTTTCCATGACTTCGGGATTTCTTCCATTCTGTGCGGATGACATGTCCGGATGCTTTTTGCGGGGTTTCCACAGACAGGTCAAGCGCGGCAGGGAAAAATGCTTCAACTTGGCCGATCGCACCAGTATGGTGCGGAACATGACAGGAACGATTCGCATCATCGGCATCGATCCGGGCTTGCGCAATACCGGCTGGGGCGTCATCGACTGCGACGGACCGCGGCTGGCGCACGTGGCCAGCGGCGTCATTCGCGCCGAGCCGTCTGCCGATCTCGCCCGCCGTCTGCTGCACATCCATACGGCCCTGCTGGAGATCATCCGCACCCATGCGCCGCAGGAAGCGGCGGTGGAAGAGACCTTCGTCAACCGCGATGCCCGGGCCACGCTGAAGCTGGGGCAGGCGCGCGGCGTGGCCATGCTGGCACCGGCCGCCATGGGACTGCCGGTGGCCGAATACGCACCCAACAAGGTGAAAAAGAGCGTGGTCGGCACCGGTCACGCCCAGAAAGGCCAAATGGACGCCATGGTGCGCATGCTGCTGCCGAAGGCCCGTCCCGAAAGTGCCGATGCGGCCGATGCGCTGGCCATTGCCATCTGTCATGCCCACCACAGGGGGGCGGCCATACGGCTCGCCGCAGGCGCATGATCGCCAAACTGAAGGGCATCATCGACTCCAAGGGCGAGGACAGCCTCGTTATCGACGTCGGCGGCGTCGGCTATCTGGTGGAGTGCTCCGCACGCACGCTTTCCGCCCTGCCGCCACCGGGTGAAGCGGCGGAAGTCTTCACCCGCATGCTGGTCAGCGAGAATGCCATCCGGCTGGTCGGCTTCGCCACTGCGGCAGAAAGGGACTGGTACGTCCTGCTTTCCGACGTGCAGGGCGTGGGGCCGAAGGTGGCGCTCGCCCTGCTCTCCGCCCTGTCTTCCGCGGAGCTAGCCTCGGCCATCGCCATGTCCGATGCCGCCATGCTGGCCCGGGCCCAAGGTGTGGGCCCGAAGCTGGCGAAGCGCATCTGCCTGGAGCTGAAGGATCGCGTCCCGGCCTTTGCCGGTACCGCGGCCGACGCAGCCGCCACCGCGCAGGTTTCCGGCGCCCTGGAGGCCGATGCGCCATCCGCTGCCGCCGATGCCGTCTCCGCCCTGGTCAATCTGGGCTACGGACAGGCTCAGGCCGGTGCGGCGGTGGCCACCGCCCTGAAGGAAGCCGGCGAGACGGCAGATGCCGCGCGACTCATCCGCCTTGCCCTGAAGGCGCTTGCGCAATAGGAATGGGTCATGACGGAACGTCTCGTGACAGGACAGAAACGGCCCGACGACGACCCGGAAGCCCATTTCCGGCCGCAGACGCTGGATGATTTCATCGGCCAGAGCCGCGCCAAGGCCAACCTGTCGGTCTTCATCCGCGCCGCCCGCGAACGTGGCGAAGCGCTCGATCACGTGCTGTTCGCCGGCCCGCCCGGACTGGGCAAGACCACCTTGGCCCAGATCGTGGCCCGTGAACTGGGCGTCAACTTCCGCGCCACTTCCGGCCCGGTCATAGCCCGTGCCGGTGATCTCGCTGCACTGCTGACCAATCTGGAGGAGCGCGACGTACTCTTCATCGACGAGATCCACCGACTCAACCCGGCGGTGGAGGAAGTGCTCTATCCGGCCATGGAGGACTTCCAGCTCGACCTCATCATCGGCGAAGGGCCGGCCGCCCGTTCGGTGCGCATCGAGCTGGCAAAATTCACCCTCATCGGCGCCACCACCCGCACCGGTCTGCTCACCACCCCCTTGCGCGACCGCTTCGGCATTCCGGTGCGGCTGGAGTTCTATACCGAGGACGAGCTGCTACAGATCGTCCATCGCGGCGCGCGCGTGCTGGGCGTGGCGATGAGCGACGATGGAGCCCGCGAGATCGCGCGGCGCTCCCGCGGCACGCCGCGCATCGCCGGACGCCTGCTGCGCCGGGTGCGCGACTTTGCCTCCGTGCTGGGCGTGGAGGTGGTGGATGCCGCCCTTGCCGACCGCGCCCTGCGCGCCATGGAAGTGGACGAACGTGGACTGGATGCCCTTGACCGCCGCTATCTGTCCTGCATCGCCGAGAATTTCGGCGGCGGCCCCGTCGGCGTGGAG
>JAJRRY010000114.1 GCA_024279095.1 Alphaproteobacteria bacterium | reverse complement strand
GCCTGCTCTATCCGATGATGCGGGTCGGCCCGCGCGGATCCGGTCAGTTCAAGCGCGTCAGCTGGGACGAGGCGCTGGACTTCGTCGCCCGCAAGATGGTGGAGATCAAGGAAAGATACGGTCCCACGGCACTTCTGGACCAGTCCTACGCCGGGGCCTCCTTCGGCGTGCTGCACAAGTCGGATCAGATCGAAGGACTTCTGGCCCGTTTTCTGGGCATGTTCGGTTGCCGTACGTCCTCATGGTCGGTGCCTTCCTACCAGGGGACCACATTCTCCTCGCGCATGACCTTCGGCACCATCCAGGACGGCAACGAGGACGACGCCTTTGCTCATTCGAAGCTCATCATCATGTGGGGATGGAATCCTGCCTACACCTTCCACGGCGGCAACACCTTCTACTACATGCGCATGGCCAAGCAGAAGGGCTGCAAGTTCGTGCTGGTGGATCCGCAGTACACGGATGCAGCGGCTGCCTACGATGCCTGGTGGATCCCCATCCGTCCCAACACCGATGCCGCCATGATGGCCGGCATGGCGCACTACATCTTTGCCAACAACCTGCAGGATCAGGAATTCATCAACCGTTTCGTGCAGGGCATGGACGAGAATACCATGCCCGGCTGGGCGAAGCAGAAGGGCATCGAGAGCTTCAAGGACTACATCCTCGGCAAGTCCGACGGCACGCCCAAGACGCCCGAATGGGCCTCCGAGATCTGCGGTGTGCCCGCCGAGGACATCCGCAAGCTGGCCCGCATGTATGCCACCACCAAGCCGGCCGCCCTGAAGGCCTCCTGGGCGCCGGGGCGCAACGCCTATGGCGAGCAGTACAACCGCATGGCCGCCGCCCTGCAGGCGATGACCGGAAACATCGGAAAGCTGGGCGGCTCCGCGGAGGGTGTCGGAAAGGCCTTCCACGTGGCCGGCACTGCCTATCCCTACGACCAGTATGCCAACATCTGGTTCGCCTCCATCAAGTCGGACCGCTGGGCGCATTGCGTGCTCAACTATCCGAACGTGAAACGGGAAGAGATCGGCCTGTGGCCGCGCGCCGACAATCTCGACGGCGTCATTCCCAACATCAAGGGCATCTTCTGGCAGGGCTCCGACTGGTTCAACCAGCTCACCAACATCAACAAGGAGATCAAGGCCATAGAGAAGCTGGAGCTGACCGTCTGCATGGACAGCACCATCACCCCGACGGGACTGTACGCCGACGTGCTGCTGCCGGTGGCCACGCACTTCGAGCGCCACGACATCGCCCTGCCGTGGTACAAGGGTCACTACTACATCCATCGGCCCAAGGTCATCGAGCCGCTCGGCGAATCGAAGACCGACTTCCAGATCTTCACCGAGCTGGCCTATCGCCTCGGTTTCGGCCCGCAGTACAACCCGAAGGCCACCCGAAACTACTTCAACGACCCTGACGCGGTGGACGAGGCCTACCTGCGCGAGTTCTGGGAAAATCAGGTGATGGGTCATCTCGGTGTCGAAATGGGCTGGGAGGAGTTCAAGCGCCGCGGCGTCTACAAGTTCCGCCTGAAGGAGCCGCACGTGGCCTTCAAGGATCAGATCGAGAAGGGCGTGCCCTTCAACACGCCTTCGGGCCGCATCGAGATCCTCTCCACCACGCTGGCCCAGTACTCCGACTGGACGCGCACCGCCTACGGCTATCCCATTCCGCCGATCCCGAAGTGGATCGAGCCGTGGGAATGGCTGGGGGACAGGAAGAAGACGAAGAAGTATCCCTTCCACATGGTCACGCCGCATCCGCGCTGGCGCACCCATACCATCTTCAACAACATCCCCTGGCTGCGCGAGACCTACGAGCAGGAGATCACCATCAACGCCGCGGACGCGAAGCGGCTGGGCATCCGCACCGGTGACATCGTGGAGGCCTGGAACGACCGCGGAAAGATCGTCCTGCCCGCCTACGTGACCGAGCGCGTCATGCCCGGTGTCGTGGTGGTGCACGAAGGCGTGTGGATGGATCTGGACGACAAGGGGGTGGACCGGGCCGGCAATCCGGATTTCCTGACCAAGGACGATCCATCGCCGGCCGGCGCGTTCGCCTACAACACTATCCTGTGCAACATCAGGAAGAGCAGACTGGAACACAAGCCCGGCTGGGACAGACTGGCCACGGCCCGATCGTACATCTTCCGGCGTGACGACTGACATGGCGCGAACCTGATTGGAAAGACGGGGACGAAACGGCAATGGCGAAGAAACTCGACAAGGAAAAGGTCAGGGCGGCGCTGAAGAGAAAGGTGCGCGCCATCTACGAACCGGTGAAGCCGAAGGTGCAGATGGGCTTCATCCACAACAATGTGGACTGCATCGGCTGCCGGGCCTGTGAAATGGCCTGCAAGGACAAGAACGGGCTGCCTCCCGGGCCACGGTTCCGCCGTGTGCAGTACATCGAGGGCGGCATCTTCCCGGCCGTCTACGCCTACAAGGTGAACATGTCCTGCAACCACTGCGCGGAGCCGGCCTGCCTGCCCAGCTGTCCCACCGGGGCCATCTGGAAACGCGAGGACAACGGCGTCGTGGATATCGATTCCACCCTCTGCATCGGCTGCCGCAAGTGCGAGGCCGCCTGCCCCTTCGGTGCGCCGCAGTACATCCCGGAACTCAACGTGGTGGCCAAGTGCAACATGTGCATCGACGAGCTGGAGGCGGGCCGCAAGCCCTACTGCGTCATGGCCTGCATGATGCGGGTACTGGATGTCGGCCCCATCGACCAGATCGACAAGGGCACCTACGATACCACGGCCTATTCCGAGGCTGACAAGCCGAACATCGTGCGGCAGGTGAAGCACATGGCCAATCCCGAGCTGACCAATCCATCCATCCGTTTCGTGGCCCATTCGCAGGGCAAGGTGAAGTAGCATGGCCACGGAAGAAAAAGGGGAGGAAAGGTCCGGAAGAAATCCGGCCTCGACCGGCACGGGCGAGGACGTCATCAGGCAGGCCGCCGGTGACGACCTTGCCCTGCTGGCGCGCCTGCACGGAAAGGAGATGGACGCGGAGCTGCTCGCGCAGCTGTCGCATTCCGACTTTGCCGGGTTTTTCGCATTCGTGCCGGACAGCGAGATGGGACAGCAGGCCTGCTCAGTGATCGACAGGGGCTGGCAGGTGCTGGATGATGGGGACCGGCAGCGTTTGCGCGACCGGCTGGCCGCCGATTTCGCGGCTCTCTATCTCACATACAGGCACAGGGTTTCTCCGGATGAATCCGTCTGGCTGGACGAAGACGGGCTGGTGCGTCAGAAACCCATGCTGGAAGTGCGCGAATGGTATGCCCGCTTCGGCGTCGCCGCGCCGGACTGGCGAAAGGTGCCCGACGACAACATCGCTCTGCAGCTCGCCTTCGTGGCCCACCTGATGACTGCCCGGAACGAGGAAGACGCCTGGCTTGCATCCCTGGAAGACGCGGCCCGGTTCCTGGATGACCATCTGCTGCTGTGGCTGGATGATTTTGCGTCCGCCGCCGCCAGCCGCTGCCACACGCCGTTCTATGCGGGGCTGGCCGTCTTCACCGCCGCCTGGATGCACGCCTTCCGGGAGATGCTGGGTCGCATGACGGACATTGCTCCGCTCACCCCGGAGGAAAGGGCAGCGCGTCGAAAGCGTCCGGAAGGTTTCCAGCAACCGGCAGAGGGCCCTTACGTGCCGGGCATGGGGCCGACCGTGTAGGACGTCATGCGCCGGAGTGACGCGGCACACCGACCGGAGCCGAATTTCCGGGCATCCATAGCGGGGACGTGGTATTCTGGCTTTCACGATATGCCGGGACAACCCATGATGGAAGGTGTGAGGCAGTGGCTGGCAACCTCTCTCGGAGCACGCCTGCTGGCGATGCTCGCCCTTCTCATGACCGTTTCCTCTCTCGTTTTCCTTGTCGCATTCATGGGGCTCTACAGGGCGGAACTGGCCCAGGAGCGGACCTTTGCCTCGCAGCAGATCTCCATGCTGTTTCAGGCTTCCCTCGAAAACGCCATGGTCAAGCGCGATCTGCCCGGCGTGCGGGACATTCTGCGCCGTCTCGGCCGTCAGCCGGTGGTGCATGGCGTCATGCTGGCGAACCCGAAGGGCGAGATCCGCTTCGCCTCTCATTCCCGGCTTCTCAATAAGCCCGTGGTAAGGCGGGAACTGAAGGCCTGCAATGGTGCCTGTTCCGGGAAGTGGCCGCCGGAGCGTCCCTATTCGCGTTTCTATGAGGATCCCGTGCTCGGCACCGTGCTGCGCACCGTCAAGCCCATCTACAACAAGCCGGTATGCACCCCTTGCCATGGTTCTCTGGACACACATCCGGTCAACGGTGTTCTGATCGCCGATTTCGATGCGCGCAATCTCCGCACCAGCGCCGTTCTGGGGGCGGCCGGCATGGCAGGGGCGGGGGCGGTCATCACGCTGCTGACGCTGCTCGCCGCATGGTATTTCCTGCGACGTTCCGTTCTGCTGCCCGTGCGGGCCATCGAGCGCACATCGTCCAGGCTGGCCGCAGGTGACCTGTCGGCCCGTGCGCCCGTTCCCGGCCGGGACGAGCTGGGCCGGCTGGCGCAGGGCTTCAACACCATGGCGGAAAAGGTGCAGGAACTGGTGGAACGCCTGCGAGCCCACGACGCCTTCCTGCAGTCTCTCATGGATGCTGTGCCCGACGGTATCCGCGTCATCGGCCCGGACTACCGCATCCGGCTGGCCAACCGTGCCTATCGCGAGCAGGTCGATGGTGCTCCGGAGAGCGGAGTTGCCGGCACATTCTGCTATGCTTCGGCTCATGGGCGGGATGAACCCTGCCCCGACAGCCTCGTCACCTGTCCGCTGGAGGCCGTGAAACGGGGGGATGGCGGCCTGAAGATCATGCACACCCATGTGGGCCCGGACGGCGAGCAGGTTCCCGTGGAGATCGTCAGCGCGCCCTTGGATGATCCGGCGACAGGAGAACGGCTGGTGGTGGAGGCGATCCGCGACCTCTCCGCCCAGATCACGGTAACTCAGGAACAGCGCATGGCCGAGCTGGGGCAGCTGGCCACCGGCGTGGCGCATGAGATCCACAATCCGCTGGCTTCGGTGCGGCTGGGCCTGCAGGCGATGATCCGGGCCGCCGAACGGGGACGCCCGCAGGAAGAGATCTTCGCCTACCTGAGGCAGGTGGACGAGGCGGTGGATCAGTGCATCTCCGTGACCGGCAAGCTGCTGCGGCTGTCCATGCCGCCGGCCAACCACCTGCAGGTGGTGGATATTGCCGAGGTGGTGGAGGACATCGTCTCTCTGCTCCGTTTCGAGGCGGAACGACAGAACGTGGAAGTGCGTCTGGAGGTCGATCACGAACATCGCCTGCTGGCGACCGACACCGAGATGCGCATGATGGTGCTGAACATGGTGCAGAATGCCTTCCATGCCATGCCGGATGGCGGCGAACTGCACATGTCCACGCGAAAGACGGCAGAAGGCATCCACCTCCGCATTTCCGACACGGGCGTGGGCATGGATTCCCAGACCATGAAGCGCATCTTCGACCCCTTCTACTCCAGACGTGCCGACCGTGCGAATGGCACCGGTCTCGGGCTGACCATCTGTCGGGCCATCGTCGAGCGCTATGAAGGACGGATCGAGGTGCGCAGCACGCCGGGGCGCGGTACGATGTTCGTCATCACGCTGCCGGCTGCCGATGCCGTTCGCAATGGTGATGTGAAGAAACAGGCCACGGGAGGCGGGACCTGATGAGCGCGGCCAGAAGTCTGCTCATCGTGGATGACGACCGGTTGTTCAACGAGCTTGTCACCCGCCAGCTCGCCGATTCCGGCTATCGCGTCACGGGCATGCGCTCCTGGGCCGAAGCGCGTGAATGGCTGGCCGGCCACGAACCGGATCTGGTGCTCCTGGATATCCGCCTGCCGGATGCGGAAGGACTGGAAGTGCTGCGCGGACTGGTTCCCGATGTGCCGGTGATCGTGCTCACGGCCTATGGCTCGGTGCGCTCCGCGGTGGAGGCCATCCGCCTGGGAGCGGCGGAATATCTGGTGAAGCCGGTTAATCTGGATGAACTGGAGCTGGCCATCGCCCGCACGCTTGGGCATGCGGAGCTGAAGGAAAGCCTGAACCTCGTCCGCACCCGCGAGCGCCGCAGCCGCAAGTCGTTCATGGTCGGCCGTTCCAAGGCGCTGAAACGGGTCTCGGAGATGATCCGGGCGGTGGCCGGCGAGAACGTCACAGTACTGATCACGGGGGAATCCGGCACCGGCAAGGAACTGGTAGCCCGGGAGATCCACGAGCGCTCGCAGCGGGCGGAGAAGAATTTCGTCACGCTCGACTGCTGCACGCTGCAGGAAAACCTTTTCGAATCGGAGCTGTTCGGTCACGAGAAGGGGGCCTTCACCGGCGCCAACCAGCGCAAGAAGGGCCTCATCGAGGGTGCGCGCGGCGGCACGCTGTTTCTTGACGAAATCGGCGAGATCGGCCCGCCCATACAGGCCAAGCTGCTGCGGGTGCTGGAGACCGGCGAGTTCCGGCGGCTGGGCGGCAACACCGTGCTGCATTCCGATGCCCGCATCCTGTGCGCCACCAACCGGGACCTGAAAGCCATGTCGGAAAGCGGCGACTTCCGACTCGACCTCTATTACCGTCTCTCGACCTTCATCATCGAATTGCCGCCACTGCGGGAACGGCGGGAAGACATCCCGGACCTGGTTCACCATTTTCTCGCCAATCATGACTTCTCGCGCCGTATTGCCAAGGAGATCTCGCCGCAATCGATGGAAATGCTGGTGGCCTATGACTGGCCCGGAAACATCCGCGAGCTGCGCAACGTCATCGAGCGGGCCATCATTCTGTCCGGGGAAGCATCGGTGCTGGAGCCGCATCATTTCGCGCTCTCACAGCCCGTTCCGACCGTGGGCGGCGATCTGCAGTTCTCCTTCGACCACCCGCCGACGCTGGAGGATCTGAAGGAGGACTATTTCCGGAGGATATATGACCGACTGAACGGCCACCGGGCGGAACTGGCCCGGGCGCTCGGCATTTCGGAGCGAAACGTGTACCGTCTCATCAAGAAATACAGTCTGGACCGTTCCGACGATAGAAAAGGATGAGCCGGAGCATGGGGCACGGCCTTGCATCCTTCCGGCTCACCGCCGGGCTTGACCCTGCAACCGAAGCGGCGCATGATGGTTTTTGGAGCTCGAAAACTCCGGTCGAGGCGGACACCGTCCCCGTCAGATGACGGTTTTTCATGTCCGAAGAACGTCTATCTGTCCCGGGGGCAGTGTGCGTATGTCCAAGGTGAAAGCCTAAAGGCACACTGGCACGACCTCGGCCGTGTTTTCGACCCCCGGGACGCCAGACGCGCGAAAACGTCTGTCTCCCGGCAACGCAAGCCGAGGAGCGACAACCTTGACCGGATCCATCGACGGCGGGCGGAGAGCCCGCAATGTTCTTTCCTGCATTTCCTCCCGTTCCACCGGAGCGGAAACCATGGCGGCGCTGGACGATGCGTTGAACCGTCTGGCCGCCTATTGCGAGGTGCTCGACTGGCTTCTGGTGCATCCGCCGGAGGAGCCGGAACTGATGTGCATGACGGTGGACGAGATCCGCCGCACGCTCGGCACCGCGCTTTCCGCGCGGGACACCCTGCTGCGCGCCCGATACGCCGGGCGGTGAGCCGGAGGGAATGCAAGGGCAGCGCCCCCACACACTGGCTCATGCCCGGGCTTTGTCCCGGGTATCCCACATGGATGCTGTCACGCGTTTGCAACCTCATGCGGCTCTTCCACGGACTGCATCCCTTGCCGCATGGGGTTTTCCGCAGGTCTCTTTGCTGTATAACGGGCCACAAATCCGCCCGGAAAGGTGCGGAAAGGCATTTCTTCATGATCAACGAGGAGAGAGTTTCATGACCTTGAAAGTAGCGATCAACGGATTTGGGCGGATTGGCCGGAATGTTCTGCGGGCGATCGTGGAGTCTGGACGTGACGACATCACGGTGGTTGCGATCAACGATCTGGGCCCTGTGGAGACGAACGCGCACCTTCT
>JAJRRY010000113.1 GCA_024279095.1 Alphaproteobacteria bacterium | reverse complement strand
GGGGAGCTTCTGGATGACCTCGCGCACGAAACCGTTGACGATCAGGGCCACCGCCTCCTCCTCGGGGATACCCCTTGCGCGACAGTAGAAGAGCTGATCCTCGGCGATCTTGGAGGTCGTCGCCTCGTGCTCCACCTTCGCGTGAGGGGTCTTCGCGGTGATGTAGGGCACCGTGTGGGCACCGCACTTGTCTCCGATCAGCAGGCTGTCGCACTGGGTGAAGTTGCGCGCGCCATGGGCCTTGCGGCCGACGGAGACGAGACCGCGATAGGTGTTCTGCGAGCGCCCCGCGGAAATGCCCTTGGAGATGATGCGGCTGGTGGTGTTGCGGCCCAGATGGATCATCTTGGTACCGGAGTCCACCTGCTGCATGCCGTTGGAGATGGCGATGGAGTAGAACTCGCCGGAGGAGCCGTCCCCCTTCAGGATGCAGGACGGATACTTCCAGGTGATGGCGGAACCGGTCTCCACCTGAGTCCAGGACACCTTCGAATTGCGGCCGCGGCAGTCGGCACGCTTGGTCACGAAATTGTAGACGCCACCCTTGCCTTCGGCATCGCCGGGATACCAGTTCTGCACGGTGGAATACTTGATCTCGGCATCGTCCAGCGCGATCAGCTCCACCACGGCGGCGTGAAGCTGGTTCTCGTCGCGCATCGGCGCGGTGCAGCCTTCAAGATAGCTCACATAGGAACCTTCGTCGGCAATGATGAGCGTACGCTCGAACTGGCCCGTCTGTTTCTCGTTGATGCGGAAATAGGTGGACAGCTCCATGGGGCAGCGCACGCCCTTCGGGATGTAGACGAAGGATCCGTCGGTGAACACCGCCGAATTGAGCGCCGCATAGAAGTTGTCGTTCACCGGCACCACGGAACCCAGATATTTCTTCACGAGATCCGGATAGTCGCGGATGGCCTCGGAAATCGGGCAGAAGATGACGCCGGCCTTCGCCAGTTCCTCGCGGAAGGTGGTCACGACGGACACCGAATCGAACACTGCGTCCACGGCCACCTTCGAGGCCCCCTCGACACCGGCCAGAACCTCCTGCTCCTTCAGCGGGATGCCGAGCTTCTCGTAGGTCTTCAGGATTTCCGGATCCACCTCGTCAAGGCTCTTGATGGCCTTCTTCTTGGGCGCCGCATAGTAGTAGAGGTCCTGGAAGTCGATTGGCGGGTAGTCCACCTTCGCCCACTTCGGCTCCTCCATTTCCAGCCACCTGCGATAGGCCTCAAGACGCCATTCAAGCATCCACTCCGGCTCGTTCTTCTTCTGCGAGATGAAGCGGATGATATCCTCGTTCAGGCCCTTCGGAGCCTTCTCGGTCTCCACATGGGTTTCGAAGCCGTACTTGTACTTCTCCCCCAGTTCCTGAACCGTCCTGACCGTGCTTTCGTCTGCCATTTTCGTCAAATCCTAAGCAGCATTTCTGTTCATGCGTTCCACCTGCGCCTGCCAGCTCGACAGGAAAAGGCGGATGTCGTCTTCCGTCGTGTCCGGACCGAGAGAGACACGCAGAGCGCGCTTCGCCAGGTCCCTGTCCACACCCATGGCAATCAGCGAACGCGGCACTTCCGCCTTGCCGGAGTGGCATGCGGATCCGGCGGATATCGCCACTCCGTCCAGATCGAAAGCCATCAGCGCCGCCTGCGCATCCAAGCGCGGATGGGCAAACCATGTCGTGTTGACCATGCGTGGCGCTCTCTCGGCAAAGATGACGACCTCCGGCGCTATCGCCTTCAGGCCCGTTTCAAGATCATTGCGCAACACTCTGATGCGCTTTTTCTTTTCCTGCCATCCTTCAAGCGCCGTTTCGAGAGCGGCAGCCATGCCGGCAATCCCGGCCACGTTCTCCGTTCCAGCGCGACGCCGGCGTTCCTGCCCGCCACCCAGCACAAGAGGCTCGAGCGCCAGCCCCTCGCGCACGATCAGCGCACCGACACCCTGCGGCCCGCCGAACTTGTGGGCCGAGATGGCAAGCATGTCCACGCCCAGATCCGCGAAATTCAGCTCCACCTTGCCCGCGCCCTGCACGGCATCGCACAGCACCAGTGCACCGTGGCGGCGGGCAATCTCCACTGCCTCGCGCACGGGCTGAAGCGTGCCGGATTCGTTGCTGGCGAACATCAGGCAGACCAGTGCCCTTCCTCCACCGACCGAGAGATGTCGCTCCAGTGCCTCCGGATCAGCCTTGCCATCACCATCCACTTCCAGCAGCGTGACGGGCTTTCCGGAAGCCTTCGCCGGCTTCATGACCGCCGGATGCTCCATGAAGGACACGATGAAGCGCTCCACAGGAGCCCCCCTCACCGCCATGTTGTCAGCCTCCGTACCGCCGGCGGTGAAGATGATCTCTTCCGACGCACACCCCAGAAGCCGGGCCATGGAATGACGCGCCTCCTCGATGATGGCGCGCGCCTTCTGCCCCCCGGCATGAGCCGAAGACGGATTGAGCGCCCCAAGCTCCCAGACGCGCAGCATGGCCTGCCGCGCCGCCTCGCACAGCGGCGCATCAGCATTCCAGTCGAGATATGCGCGAGGCTTTGTCATGGTCACTCGAAAATTCGTACACGCTGGTTTGGAGAAGTCGAGAAACGGGCGGCAACAGGGCGAACAGCCGGTCAGCCACGCAAAACCTTCATCGGCTGGGCCTTGGCGCGACGCACTTCGGCGGCAAGTGCCAGATTGCGCCTTTCCACCACGTCGCCTAGGGTCACGGCGGAAAGAAAGCCCCAGATCTGCCTTCGCAGGGAGGACCACAGCTCATGGGTAATGCAGGGCTCGCCGTTCTGACACCCTTCCACCGCATCGCCATCCGGGCATCGGGTAACCGAGAAGGGCTCATCTGCGGCGGAAATGATGTCGATGATGAAGATCTCGTCCGGATCCCGCGCCAGACGGTAACCGCCCCCCGGACCACGGGTGGATTTCACCAGCCCGGCCCGCCGCAGCTTGGCGAAAAGCTGCTCCAGATACTCCTGCGATATGTTCTGGCTGGCGGCAATGTCGGCCAGCGAGACGGGACGATCGGCCTTGCGGCTGGCAATCTCGGCCAGCGCCATGACGGCATAACGTCCCTTGGTGGACAATTTCATCTTTCCCGCCTCCGTGCGTGGCGCTGTCTGCTTGCCTTGGCCGTCTCGATGAGTGTAAGACTTGACCGGTTCGGCAGCCAGCCCTGTCCGACCCTGACTTCCATGACAAGGGTATAAAATACCCGACCTGACAAGTCAACTATTTTGCGGATCCCGTCAATGGCATCGGCATCGGCCAGGCAGGCCCGGCAGCGGCTCCGGCACGGCTTGTCTCCGTACCGGTCGCCCCCTACATCACGGACACGACGCACGCGCTAGGATGAACGAGGACACGAGAGCTGAAACGACATGCCTGAGGTGATTTTCAACGGACCGGCGGGGCGTCTCGAAGGACGCTATCATCAGGCCGAAGAGCCCAACGCACCCATTGCACTCATCCTGCATCCGCACCCGCAATTCGGGGGTACGATGAACAATCCGATCGTGCATTCACTCTACTACATGTTTGCACGACGGGGTTTTCCGTCCTCCGGTTCAATTTCCGCTCCGTAGGGCGTTCGCAGGGGCTGTTCGACAACGGTGCCGGCGAGCTGGCGGATGCCGCGGCGGCGCTGGACTGGATGCAGACGATTACCCGGGAGGCGCGCAGCTGCTGGCTGGCCGGTGTCTCCTTCGGTTCCTGGATTTCCATGCAGCTTCTGATGCGGCGGCCGGAAGTACAGGGTTTTCTGACCATCGCGCCGCTGGCCAAGCACTACGACTTCTCGTTCCTGGCGCCCTGCCCCACATCCGGACTCATCGTCAACGGAGCACTGGACAAGGTGACGCCGCCGGAGGTGGTGGAAACCCTCGTGAAGAAATTGAAGACGCAGAAGGGAATCACCATCGACCACGTGGTGATAGAGGGCGCCAACCATTTCTTCGAGGGCAAGGTGGATGAACTGACGGCTCTGTGCGACGCCTACGTTGGCCGGCGGATGCGCGAGATGGGGCACGAATGACGCTCCCGGGAGCCACTGATTGACGGAACCGTGACGGGGAGGCGCATGGAACATGCGCCTCCTTTCTGCTATCCGCCTTCGGAACCTTGGCACGAAAACCTCCGAAGCGCATGCGCATGAAGGAACCATCCATGAGAATGCCCCTCCGGGCAAAACTGGAAAAACTCCTGCTTTCTCCTGCCGAGGAATGGACCGTGGCCACGGTAATCGTCGCCAATGCCGTCGTGCTGGGGCTGGAGACCTATCCCGCCGTGGAAGCGCGCATCGGCGGGCTGCTGCTGTTCCTCGACCGCTTCTTCCTGTGGTTCTTCACCGTGGAAATCATGGCGCGGCTCTATGTCTCTGGCCTGCGCTTTTTCCGCGGCGCATGGAACCTGTTCGACTTCTCCGTAGTGGCCATCTCGTGGATCGCCGCCGGACCGTTCGCCACCTTGCGGGCACTGCGGGTTCTGCGTGTGTTGCGACTTGTCTCCACGGTACCGTCCATCCGTCAGGTGGTCAGCGGGCTGCTGCAGGCCATCCCCGGTGTCGGTGCAATCATGGCCCTGCTGCTGCTCGTCTTCTACGTCTTCTCTGTCATCGCTACCCAGCTTTATGGACAGGCGTTTCCCGAATGGTTCGGCTCGCTTGGCCGTTCCGCATACACACTTTTCCAGATCATGACGCTGGAAAGCTGGTCCATGGGCATCGTTCGCCCGGTGATGCGGGAATTTCCGCTCGCCTGGCTGTTCTTCGTGCCATTCATCCTGGTCACCAGCTTCACGGTGTTGAACCTGTTCATCGGCATCATCGTGAATGCCATGCAGGTGGAACACGAGGCGGAGATGAAGGCCGAGCAGAAGATGCGCGATCAGGCCGTACACGAAATCCTCGACGAGATTCGCAGTCTGCGGGCGGAGGTCCGTGCCCTGCGCGAACGACAGGAGGGCGGCAAGAAGCGCTGCTGAGCCGTCAGTATCCATTCTCCGGATGCTTCGCCGATCCATCGCCTTTGCGCCTCTTGCGCTCCAGCTCGCGGCTCTCGCGCTCATTGCGCCGCACTTCCTGAAAGGCCGATGCCAGAAGGCCTGACGGTACGGCCACGAGACCGATGCCCAGAAGCACCACGAGCATGGTGAACAGGCGGCCGCCTGCGGTCACCGGATAGAGGTCACCATAGCCAACGGTCGTCAGGGTGACGACTGCCCACCAGAGCGCATCGAAGACACTGGCAAAGGCCTCTGGCTGGGCTTCGTGTTCGAAATGCCAGATGCCCAGCGCGGAGAGATAGAGAAAAATCGCCACGAATCCGGCAAACATCTGAATGTCCGCCCGTACCAGACGCCAGGCGTGCCAGAAATGATTCAGGGAACGGGAGTAACGCACCAGCTTCAGAACCCGCACCAGACGCAGCAGTCGGAAGGCCCGCAATGCCCGGATATCCGCACCCATGATCCAGAAGGGCGCGATCACCGCCAGGTCGATCAGCCCATAGACGGAAAAAATGAAGCGCCATGGCCGCCGCGCAACCCAGACCCGCAGGACGTATTCCACCGTAAAGACCAGGATCACCATCAGGTCGAAGACATCCAGCAGGCGGCGCCAGCCTCGTGGAAGATCCGGCAAAGTCTCCAGCGATACGGAAACAAGGGACAGGAAGATCAGAGTCTGGATGACCAGCGCAAAACGGCGACCGGAAGGCGAATCCAGATCCTCCAGCATGGGGCGCAACCTCTGGCGCAGGCCACCCTTTCGATGTTTTGTGCTCATGTCCCTTTCTCCCGTATCGGCCCCGGCAGAGAAAGGCGGCCTCCCGTACAGGGAGCAGTCACCCCGGTCGTCTCCGGAAACGTGATCGGCAGCCCCTTCAGCGAACGCACTGCAAGACAGGCCCAGCACTCCGCCTCCATCATGTCGCCATTCAGGTGTACCGCCTCTGCCGGCACCACCGGCGCATCCAGCTCCTCCGCCAGCAGGGTCATCAGATGGCGGTTCCGGCGTCCTCCACCCGTGATCACCCAGAGACGGGCGGGCTGCGGAAACCATTCCCGCGCCCGGGCAATGGCGCGGGCAGTGAGGCGCGTCAATGTCGCTGCTCCGTCTTCCAGTGACAGCCCCTCGACCGCCGCCGACGTGAAATCGCCCCGATCGAGGGATTTCGGCGGTGGCATGGTGAAGAACGGTGAGGCAAGCCAGCCGGCAAGGATGTCCGCGCATTCCCGCCCGGCAGCTGCCAGATGGCCGTCCTCATCATGAGACAGGCCCGCATGACGCAGGCACCAGTCGTCCAGCAATGCATTTCCAGGGCCGCAGTCGAAAGCCAGCATCCAGCCTCCCTCGTCAACCCATGTGACGTTGGAAATACCACCGATATTGACGAAGGCGACAGGCCGCAAAGGCACTCGGCGCGACAGGATACGGTGATAGACGGGCACCAGAGGAGCCCCCTGCCCGCCCGCCGCAACGTCGGCGGCGCGCATGTCCCAGACCACCGGGATGCCCGTTTTGCCGGCCAGCACCGCACCGTTGCCAAGCTGCACCGTCAGTCTTTTTTCCGGACGGTGCAACACCGTCTGGCCGTGAAAACCGATGACGTCGATTTCCGCACATCTGGCCGGCAGATCCGCAAGGAATGTCTTCACGGCATGGACATGCACCGCCGTGACCGCCTCTTCCGCCGCATTCAGGATGCCGGGCCGTGCATGTCTGTCGGTCAGCGACCGCGCCTCTTCAATGGCCCGGCGCAGAAGGCGACGCGTCTCCTCGTCCAGCGGGTATCCGGCCGCCGCCACCGGTTCGGCGACACTGACGCCATCAGTGCGGATCAGGGCGACGTCGATCGCATCCATCGACGTACCGCTCATCAGGCCCAGCGCGGTGAAGATGTCCTTTGCCAACCCGTCCCCCAGATGCTAATCACCCCGGCAGTTTCCCGAACATCCTCATAGCACGGCTTTCGATCATCATGGGCAAGTTCAAGTCGGATTTTCTGCAGGTTCTCGACGAACGCGGCTTCATTCACCAGATCTCGGATCCGGAAGCGCTGGACGAGTTGGCGCGCAAGGGGCCGATCACCGGCTACATCGGCTTTGACGCCACCGCGCCGTCGCTGCATGCCGGATCGCTGCTACCCATCATGATGCTCTACTGGATGCAGCAGACGGGACACCGTCCCATCACCCTGATGGGCGGCGGCACCACCAAGGTGGGCGACCCTTCCGGAAAGGACGAGTCCCGCAAGCTGCTCACCGAGGAACAGATCGCGGCGAATCTGGAAGGCATCCGGCAGGTCTTCTCGAAATTCCTGAAGTTCGGCGATGGCCCCACCGACGCCGTGATGATGAACAATGCCGAGTGGCTGGACAATCTCAACTACATCGCGTTCCTGCGCGACTACGGCCGGCACTTCACCATCAACCGTATGCTGACCTTCGAGTCGGTGAAGCTGCGACTGGAACGCGAGCAGCCGCTGACGTTCCTGGAATTCAACTACATGATCCTTCAGGCCTACGACTTCCTGGAGCTGTATCGCCGCATGAACTGCGTGCTGCAGATGGGCGGCTCCGACCAGTGGGGCAATATCGTCAACGGCATGGAGCTGATCCGTCGCGTGGAGGGCGGACAGGCCTTTGCGCTCACCTCGCCGCTGCTGACCACCGCTTCAGGCGCCAAGATGGGCAAGTCCGTGGGCGGCGCAATCTGGCTCAATCCGGACATGCTGAGCCCCTACGAGTACTGGCAGTACTGGCGCAATACCGAAGATGCTGACGTCGGCCGGTTCCTCCGTCTTTTCACCACCCTGCCACTGGACGAGATCGCGCGGCTGGAAAAGCTGGAGGGAGCGGAGATCAACGAGGCGAAGAAGATTCTCGCCAACGAAACCACCGCCATGCTGCACGGCCGCGAGGCGGCGGAGAAGGCGGCGGAGACGGCCCGCAAGACCTTCGAGGAAGGACGCCTCGGCGAAGCCCTGCCGTCGGTGGATGTGCCGCGTGCTGAACTGGAGGAAGGGCTCGGCCTTCTGCGGGCCATGGTGCTTGCGGGACTGGCGAAGTCCAACGGCGAGGCGCGCCGGGCGGTGAAGTCCGGCGCAGTGCGGGTGAACGACGAGAAAGTCTCCGACGAGCGCCTCGTCCTGACATCCGCGCATCTCAATGACGAAGGCGTCATCAAGCTGTCCTTCGGCAAGAAACGGCATGCTCTGATCCGGCCCGCATGAGGAAGAAGAGAGCGTCAGATACCGGAAGTTCTTGCCGTCCGGCAGGAAACCGTCACATGAAACGGCACCCGTGCGGGCAGGATACGGCATGGACTACGATCTTCTCACGCATTTTCTGCTTTTTCTCGCAGGCGGCCTGGCGGGTTTCATCGATTCCATCGCCGGTGGCGGAGGCATCATTGCCCTGCCCGCCCTGCTGGCGGCCGGCGTGCCACCACATCAGGCACTGGCCACCAACAAGCTGCAGGGTACATTCGGCACCCTCACGGCCAGCCTGAACTATATCCGCTTGAGGATGATGCATCCCCGCGAATTGCTGATCGGCGTGGGCTTTACATTTTTTGGAGCCGCAATAGGCGCCTGGGCGGTACAGATGTTTTCCGCAGGCTTTCTGAAAGACCTCATCATCGGGATGCTGGTTGCGATTTTCCTGT
>JAJRRY010000112.1 GCA_024279095.1 Alphaproteobacteria bacterium | reverse complement strand
GAGCAGCTGCGCACGCGCATCGAGGCCTTCCAGGAAACACTCAAGGGACGCAACTAGGGGGAACGGAATACATGACAACCTGTTTCGCAGGCATCGACATCGGCTCTGCCACCACCAAGGTCGCCATCGTCTCCGGCGACGAGATCCTCGGCTACAAGGTTACCACGACGGGCGTGCATATCGAAAAGACGTCTACGGCCCTGTTGCACTCCCTGCTGGACGATCTCGGCCTGACGATGGACGACATCAAGGGCGTAACCACCACAGGCTACGGGCGCCGGCTGGTCAGTTTTGCCACCTCTACCATTTCGGAGATCACCGCCAACGTGAAAGGTGCGGTCTGGTATGGCCGCAAGGCCGGGGTGCAGGTGCGCACCGTGGTCAACATCGGTGGTCAGGACAGCAAGGTGATCGCGCTGGACGAGAACGGCGTCACCAAGAATTTTTCCATGAACGACAAATGCGCCGCCGGCACGGGCCGTTTCCTGGAGACGCTGGCCCGCATTCTGGAGATGAACCTGGAGGACATTGGCGACGAAGCCCTGAAAGCCGAGGTACCCATCCGCATCAATTCCACCTGCACGGTGTTTGCGGAGTCCGAGATCATCTCGCTGCTGGCGCGCGGCAAGAAGCATTCGGAGATCATCGCCGGCGCGCACTACGCCATTGCCAAGCGGCTGGCCCGCATGGCGCGCCGCGTGGGCATCGTCGAGGAGGTCTTCTTCGACGGTGGCCCGGCTCTCAACAAGGGGCTGGTCAAGGCCATCGAGGACGAGATGGCGGTCGAGCTCTACGTTCCGCCGGCAGTGCCGCAGGTGACGACCGCCGTCGGTGCGGCGCTGATCGCCAGGACGGAATACGAGACCGGCGAGAAGATCGTCGAACCCAAGAAGCTGGCAAAGCGGGATACGGAGGCTCTGAAGACGTGCGCAACCTGCCAGCCATAGAACAGCAGCTGTCGATGCTCGGCTGGTTCAGTTCCGACTATGTCGGGATACTGGCCATGGGCCTGTTCTACGGCCTGACGCTGTGCAGCTTCTCGTGCCTGCCGATGCTGGCGCCCTACCTGTTCGCCAATGCGATGCAGACGAACGGGCGTTCCGGCTTCATGCCCGCGTTCAATCTGACGGCGCTGTTCATTATTGCGCGGGTCGTGACCTACGCGGTGCTTGGTGCTGCCGCGGGTGCAGCAGGCGAAACGCTTCTTGCCCGGCTCGATGAAGGCATGCTGATGCCCGTGGCCGGGGGCATCGTGGCGGCCATCGGCATCGCTGTCATCTTCTCTCGGAAGAATTCCTGCGCGAAACCGGCGGCGCGGCCGGTGCGCCGCTCCGGCCTGAAGGGCACTGCGCACATGCTGGGTCTGGGCATGGCGACTTCGCTGATGCCATGCCTGCCGCTGACGGCGGTGCTCATGCTGGCGGCGGTGCGGGGCTCGGTCACGGAGGGGGCACTCTATGGCCTGCTGTTCGGGCTCGGGGCGGCGGCCTCGCCGCTCTACTACATCGGTGGTGCCGCCGGCTGGCTGGCGACGCGCATCAGGCAGGAGATCCCGAAGCACGCTGCACTGCTGCGGCGCATCAATGGCGTCATCCTGGTGCTTTTCGGCGCACGGCTCATCGTTTCCTGGACAATGACCTGAAGGGGGTCAGGCACATGATCTTCGATACGGAACTGCTCATCAAGACTTACAACTACATCGGTCCCGTAGGCGCCATTCTCGTGGGGCTCTCCATCCTGTCCCTGACCCTGATACTCAGCAAGATCGTGATCTTCCTGTTTGCCCGGCTGAACAGCACGGGGCGGGTGGAAGCGGCTCTGAAGGCGCTGGAGAGTGGCGGTGTCGAAGCGGCTCTGCAGGCACTGGGCAATTCACGGCATCCTGTGGCGAAGATGATCCGGGCCGGTGCGGCGCGGATCATGGCGGGCGAGAACCGGGAAACGGTGGAAGCGGAAATCCGCGCCGTGGCGACACGGGAAATGATGCGCCTGTCACGCAACGACCGATTGCTGGAACTGATCGGGCTGATCGCGCCGCTGCTCGGTCTGCTGGGTACGATCCTCGGCATGATCTCGGCTTTTCAGGCGCTGCAGGCGGCCGGATCCAAGGCCGATCCGGCGCTGCTGGCAGGGGGTATCTGGGAGGCGTTGCTGACCACGGCTCTGGGCCTCGTGGTGGCCATACCGGCCATCGTCACCTTCAACATGGCGGAAAACAGGCTCGACCGGTTGCGCCAGTATGCGTCCGTCACGGTGGCGCGCTTCCTGGCGCATGTCTACGGCGAGCAGCAGGATGAGGGCTGAACGGAGAAAGAGCATGAAGTCGCGCGCGCGATCCGGTTTCGCAATCGACGGAAAGCGGCGCAGGTCGGTCATGTCCATGGCCGCCCTGATCGATTTCACGTTCATCCTCCTGATCTTCTTCATGGTGGTGACGCAGTTCGATCGCTTCACGCCGGTGGATGTCACCATCCGCAAGACGCCGGTGAAAGCGCTTCCCAGGCCACAGCCGCAGGACACGAAGACGGAGGTGCTTCACCTGCGGGTGAAGGCCGACGGTTTCTTCGAGCTGGACGGCGAGGACATCGGCGATATCGTGGGATTCACTGGTGTGCTGGCCCATCACCAGCCCCCGGAAAAGGAGGCAGCGGAGAACAAGCCGCTGCTCTTGGTGGAGCCTGACGGCGACGTGTCCGTGCAACTCCTCATTGACACCATGCATGCCCTGAAGACCCTGCCGGGCTTCAGGGTGCGCATCGTGTCGAAGGAGGATGGCACCACGACTCCGGTTGCGGGGCAGGGAGGCTTCCCGCCGCCGGCAACCGGTCAGCAGGAACCGGCTGCGGATGACGCGAACGGAGGAACGGCCGATGAGTGATCCGCTTGGCGGCAATGGGGCTTTCTTCGATTACAAGCGGGAGCCGGACCGCAACGACCGGCTGATCCCGATGATCAACATAGTCTTCCTGCTGCTGACCTTCTTCATGATCGCCGGCACGTTCCATGCGGCGGAGCTTCTGGATGTGGAACCGCCGGAGGCGCAGTCGGAGGGCGACCTGCCGGACGAGGGCCCCGTGGTGCTGATCGACAGGACGGGGGCCATGGCGCTGGGTGATGAGCGGATGGACAGCGAGGCCGTCGTGCGGCGCCTGAAGGAGATGGTGGGCGAGAAGCCTGTCGAGGTGCGCCTGAAGGCGGATAGGGCGACCGAGGTGCGGGTCGTGCTGCCGCTGCTGAAGGCTCTGACGGATGCCGGAATCACGCG
>JAJRRY010000111.1 GCA_024279095.1 Alphaproteobacteria bacterium | reverse complement strand
TGCCGATGCGGGCCTGAAGGTTCGCCAGCTCCAGCTGCATGGCCTCGCGCAACTTGGCGTCCAGTGCCGAGAGCGGCTCGTCCAGCAGCAGCACGCGGGGGCGTTTCACCAAGGCACGTGCCAGCGCCACGCGCTGCCGCTGCCCGCCGGAGAGCTGATCCGGTTTGCGGTCGGCGAACCCGGATAGCTGCACGAGATCCAGCCCTTCCCTCACCCGCTTCTCGATCTCCGCCTTCGGCGTGCCCGTCACCGCCAGCCCGTAGGCGACGTTCTCCGCCACCGTCATGTGCGGAAAGACGGCGTAGGACTGGAACACCATGTTGACGGGACGGCGATTGGGCGGAATGCCGGTCATGTCCTGCCCGTCGATGAGAATGCGCCCCTCCGTCGGCTCCTCCAGCCCGGCGATCATGCGCAGAAGCGTGGTCTTGCCGCAGCCTGACGGCCCCAGCAGGGCAAAAAACTCGCCCTCGCGGATCTCAATGTCCGCATTGTCCACGGCGACCACGGGGCCGAACCGCTTGGTCACGCCCTCGATGGAGACGATGGCCCGGTTGCCGTTCATGCCTTCCCCCCTCTTCTCATGCCGTTCATGTCGCCTCCGCAGGTTTCTGGAAACGCATGGCGATGGCCGTCAGGATGACCGTGATCACCACCAGCACGGTCGATGCGGCATTCACCTCCGGCGTCACGGAGAAGCGCACCATGGAGTAGACCTTTACCGGGAAGGTCACGGTGTTGGGCCCGGAGGTGAAGAAGGTGATGACGAAATCGTCCAGTGACAGCGTGAAGGCCAACAGCGCCCCGGCAATCAGGCCCGGCTTCATATAGGGCAGGATCACCTTCCGGAACGTCTGCCATTCCGTGGCGCCCAGATCGTGGGAGGCCTCCTCCAGTTCCCGGTTGAAGCCCGACAGGCGCGCCCGCACCACGATGGCCACAAACGGGAACGAGAAGGCGATGTGGGCGATGGTGATGGCCGACAGGTTCAGCGGCCACGGCAGATCCGCCGGCCAGCCGATGCGCGCGAAGAACACCATCATGGCCACGCCCATGCAGATCTCCGGCACCACGATCGGCAGCGCCATCAGACCTTCGTAGGCCGCCTTGCCGGGAAAGCGGAACCGCCACAGCATCACCGCCACCATGGCGCCGATGATGGTGGAAACGATGGTGGAAACTAAGGCGATGGTCAGCGAGTTCGTGAAGGCCTCGAACAGGCCCTCGTTGTTCCACGCCTTCTCGTAGTATTTCAGCGTGAAGCCGCGCCACACCACATTGCGCCGCGAATTGTTGAAGGAGAAGATCATCAGCGTGACGATGGGCGCATAGAGCAGCAGGAAGGTCACAGCCACCACGATGCGCAGCCACAGCCGGCGGGAATACTCCAGCGGCCCGGAGCGCACCCGGAACACCCGGAACAGCCAGAACACCTCGCGCGACGGATGGGTCATGGCACGGCCCTCCTCGATCCTCCGGGGAAGACGGGGAACACGCCCTTCCCTCTCCGGCTCACTGCCGAGCCTGTCCCGGCAGTCCAGAGCGGCATGTGCTGGCGGAGCGAATGGCACCTCGGACTGGATGCCCGGATCAAGTCCGGGCATGAGCCGGGGATTGGGGCACGGCCTTGCGCACTCCTCCGGCTCACTGCCGGGCCCTGTCCCGGCAGTCCAGGGGCAGGCGGAGCGGGAGGCTCCTCCGCATGGATGCACGAGACAGGCCCGGGCATGCGGAACGGCGCTCGCATCCTCATGTGCTCACCATCGAGGCCGCTCCGCCGCCTCTGCCCGCCATGCTCCTTTCTGCTGTCATCCCCGCGCTCCCTTCCGTCATGTCCGCTCCTTCTTCCGTCATCCCCGCGAAAGTGGGGATCCATGCCGAGTCCCATTTCGGAAAGGAGGTCGCGGAAACTGGTGAGGTCACGTGCCGTCAATGGTCGCAGGAGCATGCCGCGCGGCCGCATGGCTTCCCGCTTCCGCGGGAATGACGAGGAAAGGA
>JAJRRY010000110.1 GCA_024279095.1 Alphaproteobacteria bacterium | reverse complement strand
TCCTTCTCGGGCAGGAAACAGACCTTCGCGGGAATGTTGTGCACGACCCAGTGCGACCAGATGCGCTCCGGCTTCTCCGGATCCGGAGCATCCGGATCTTCCACGATGAGGGCGAGGGTTTTCGCATCGGCGGGGACGGCTTCCCAGATCAGCGGGGGAGAGACGTCTTCCCCCTCGCAAGTGTATTTCTCCGGAATGTATCCGGCATAGGCGAACTGTCTGGAGTAGATGCGCATCTTTGAACCTCCTCCTTCATGCCTTTCGTGAAAGAATGCGGCTTCCACCCCTCCCAGATGGGAATGCGGAAGGCCTGTTTCCAGTGGTTCTCTGGAGATCTCCCGCAGGGCTCGTCAGCTCGCGATGGAGGAGGCGGAATTTTCCGTTAACCATAGTTCCGGATATCGATTCACACCCGAGTCCCGAGACTCCATTCTGGTTGCACGACGGTGGCCTGGCGAGCCGCCGCATGTCAGTTGCGTACAACATGGAGCGGGTCGGATGGGCGTCGAATCTCTCGGGGATATCAAGCCTCTGCTGGACAGGGTTCTGGTGGGAGACTGCATGACGGAGCTGCGCAGGATCCCGTCGCGCTCCGTTGATCTGGTCTTTGCCGATCCGCCTTACAATCTCCAGTTGTCAGGCGATCTGACGCGGCCCGACCAGTCGCGTGTCGACGGCGTCACGGACGAATGGGACCGGTTCGATTCCTTCTCCGCCTACGACGAGTTCACCCGCGCCTGGCTGTCGGAATGCCGCCGCATCCTGAAGGAGGACGGCACGCTGTGGGTCATCGGCTCCTATCACAACATCTTCCGGGTGGGCACGGCGGTGCAGGATCTGGGCTTCTGGATCCTCAACGACATCATCTGGCGTAAGACCAACCCGATGCCGAATTTTCGCGGCCGGCGCTTCACCAATGCGCACGAGACGCTGATCTGGGCGGCGCGCTCGGAGAAATCGCGCTACCGCTTCAATTACGATGCCATGAAGACGCTCAACGACGATCTGCAGATGCGCTCCGACTGGCTGCTGCCCATCTGCACCGGCTCCGAACGCATCAAGGACGAACGCGGCTCCAAGCTGCATCCCACGCAGAAGCCCGAGGCCCTGCTCCACAGGGTGTTGCTGGCGTCCTCGCAGCCCGGAGATGTGGTGCTGGATCCGTTCTTCGGCACCGGCACCACCGGCGCGGTGGCCCGCAGGCTGGGACGTCGTTTCATCGGCATCGAGCGCGATGCCGTATACGCCCGCGCCGCGGAGGAGCGCATCGCCAATGTGAAGCCGCTGCCGGGCGACGCCCTGCAGGTGACCAGAGGCAAGCGGGCCGAGCCGCGCGTGCCCTTCGGCATGCTTATCGAACGCGGTCTCATCCGCCCCGGCGAGAAGCTCTATGACCCCACTCGTACCGTGGCTGTGAAGGTCCGGGCGGACGGATCGCTCGTCGGCCGGGAGGGAACCGGTTCCATCCACAAGGTGGGAGCCCTCGTGCAGGGGCAACAGGCCTGCAACGGCTGGACCTTCTGGCAGGTGAAACGCAAGGGGCGTTTCATCTCCATCGATGTCCTGCGCGCCAAGGTGCGTGCGGAGATGAAGGAAAGCGCCTGAACGGAAAGGGCGCGCACCGACATGTGTTGCCCGTTACAGCGGTTCGCCCAGGGCTGCGACAGCGGCCTTGCGCATGACGCCTGGCAGGCCGGCGTTCCGCAGGTGGGAACGTGGCTGCCAGAAAAACGGCGCATCGACGGCAAAGTTCTGAGACACAGGGTATTCCGTGCGCCAGATCCGCAGCATCAGGGAGAAATGGGTGAAGACGTGCCGCACGTCTTCCTTGCAGCGCACAAATGCCAGGTCAAAGGGGGTTCGGCCCGGCCATACCGTCTCCATGCCGTCCCAGCCGGCTGAAGGCAGCTCGACCATGCCGCCCAGCAAGCCCTTGTCCGGGCGTCGTCGCAGCAGGACGGCTCCGTCCTCGCGCAGGATCAGCCAGGCATCACCTTCCCGCGCCGGCTTCGCCCGGCGGGGCACCTTGCGGGGCAGCCGCTCGGCCATCCCTTTCGCCAGTCCCACGCAGGGCTCACGCCAGGGGCAGGCCATGCAGTCCGGGCGACGCGGCGTGCAGATCATGCTGCCAAGATCCATGAGAGCCTGCGCGAAGTCGCCAGGCCGTGCCAGCGGAACCAGCTCCTGCGCCACCCTGCGGATCTCCGGTTTGGCATCGGGCAGGGGTGTTTCGATGGCGCGGAAACGGGCAATCACGCGTTCTGCATTGGCATCCACGGCCGCCACCGGCTCGCCGAAGGCGATGGCGGCAATGGCGCCTGCCGTATAGGGGCCGATGCCGGGAAGCTTGCGGAGTTCCTGCGCCGTGGAAGGAAAGCGCCCGCCAAGCTCTTTCGCCACCACTTGCGCACAGGCATGCAGGTTGCGCGCCCGGGCGTAATAGCCGAGCCCCGCCCATGCAGCCAGCACCTCCTCGCGCGGGGCGGCGGCCAGAGCCTCCACCGTCGGCCAGCGTCGCAGGAAATCGGTGAAATAGCGCCCCACGGCGGCGACCGTGGTCTGCTGCAGCATGACCTCGGAGAGCCAGACGGCGTATGGATCGGGCCTGCCGGAGCGAACGCGCCAGGGCAGCTGGCGCCCGTTGGCATCGTACCAGTGCAGCAGGAGGCGGGCCGGGCCGCCCGGTTCCGCGCCAGGAGACATGGAAGGATCTTTCCTCGGTGCTTCGGGCATGAAAAAATGGTAAGTCGTCTCTCGCAGGTGTTATTCGCATAATGCGATGGCATGCAATATCCTGCGAAGAGCAGGTTTTCCGGGGAACGGATCAGAGAAATTTGAAGCCACTGGAAGCATACTTCAACCGCGTGGCGCGCCCGGCGCTGGAAAAGCACGGGGCAGTACTCGCCGAACTGCTGCGCAACTGGCCGGCCATCGCCGGGCCGGTGGCCGAATTCACGCGTCCGGAAGCGCTGAAGCGTCCCCGCCGCGTCGATGCCGGTGCCACCCTGAAGCTGCGTGTGCAGCCGGGCAGGGCCTTGGAGCTTCAGCACATGACTGATGCGCTGATCGCCCGCATCAACGGTTATTTCGGCCATCTTGCCGTGGAGCGGGTCACATTCGTGCAGGCACCGGTGACGTCGCAACCGGACAGGGAGACGCAAGAACCCCTGCCGCCTCCTGACAGGGAGACGCAGGACAGGCTTCTGAATCGCACCGGACGGGTACACGACGATTCCCTTCGCGAATCACTTCGGCGACTGGCCGAAGGGATGGCCCGCAAAAAGGCCCTGAAGAGCCGCAAAAGGACCTGAAAAGCCTGTTCTCCACAGGAAAGACCACGAGTTTCTTGGCCATTCACCGCAATATCCAGTAGGTAGGACACATGAAAATGACTGGCAGACGGCAGATCCTCATTACCGGCGCGACCCTTGCGGCCATGGTACCCTTCGCCACCCTTCCCGTGCTGGCCGAAGAAAAGCCGGAATACGTGAATGTCGGTGTGCTCAACAAGGAGCCTGACATCGGCGACATGGCGGTGGGCAGCAAGGATGCCCCGGTAACCATCGTGGAATATGCCTCGGCAACCTGCCCGCACTGTGCGGACTTCCACGAGAAGGAATGGCCGCTGATCAAGAAGGAATACGTGGACACCGGCAAGGTGCGTTTCGTTTTCCGCGAATTCCCGCTGGACCAGCTGGCGCTGGCCGCTTTCATGCTGACCCGTTGTGCGCCGAAGGAGAAATACTTCCCCATGCTCGGTCTCATCATGAAGAACCAGCGCACATGGGTGAAGAATCCGCGCGAAGAGCTGCTGAAGATCGCCAAGCTGGCAGGCATGACGGAGAAGGATTTCGATGCCTGTCTCAAGAATCAGAAGCTTGCCAATTCCATTGTCGGGATCTCGAAGAACGCCAATCGCGACTTCAAGGTGGAGTCCACGCCGACGTTCTTCATCAACGGGCGCAAGGTGGTCGGTGGACGTCCCATCGAGGAATTCCGCAAGATCATTGACGAGGAGCTGAAGAAGGCGCAGAAGGGCTAGGCTGCCGCCGGCGTCCGATTGCCGGTCATGCATGCCGCCCCTCCTGCCGGACGGAAACGGTAACGGGTATGCGTGCATGAAGTTCCGGCGTCTGAAGCTGACCGGATTCAAGTCATTCGTGGAGCCTTCCGAGCTTCTCATCGAGCCGGGGCTGACGGGTATTGTCGGCCCTAACGGCTGCGGCAAGTCGAACCTGCTCGAGGCCCTGCGCTGGGTCATGGGTGAGAACTCCTACAAGAGCATGCGTGCCTCCACCATGGAGGACGTGATCTTTGCCGGATCCCGCACCCGCCCGCCGCGCAACATGGCCGAAGTCGTCCTCACGCTGGACAATTCCTCCCGCAATGCACCACCGCCGTGGAACGAGGTGGACACGCTGGAGGTATCCCGCCGCATCGAGCGTGATCGCGGCTCCACCTATCGCATCAACGGCAAGGAGGTCCGCGCCCGAGACGTGCAGCTGCTGTTCGCGGATGCCTCCACCGGTGCCCGTTCGCCTGCTCTTGTGCGGCAGGGGCGCATCTCCGAGATCATCAATGCCAAACCCCAGGCCCGCCGCCGGATTCTCGAGGAGGCCGCGGGCATCACAGGCCTTTATACCCGCCGGCATGAGGCGGAACTCAAGCTCAACGCGGCCGAGGCCAATCTGGAGCGGCTCGATGATGTCACCGTGCAGCTTGAATCGCAGCTGGCGAGCCTGAAGCGGCAGGCGCGCCAGGCGACACGCTATCGGGACATGTCGCGCCGCATTCGCCAACTGGAAGCCGCCGGTCTGTGGCGCATGTGGGAGGAGGCGCGTGAGGCGCTAGCCGGGGAGGAGAAGGCTCTGGCGGAGACCTCGCAGCTGCTGGCCCGCTTTACCCGGCTGGCTTCGGAACTTTCCCGCCGGCGCGAGGATCTGATGGAGAAGCTGCCGCCTCTGCGCGAAGCGGAGGCGACGCGCGGGGCCGTGCTGCAGCGGCTGAATGTGGAACGCGAGGCCTTGCGTCGGAGCGAGGAGGAGACGGAAAAGCGCCGCCGTGAACTGACGGAGCGGCTGGAGCAGGCGAAGCGCGACATGGCACGCGAGCAGGATGTGCTCGAGGATGCCGAAGCCGCGCTGAAACGACTCACCGAAGAGGAAGGGCGTCTCACCGCGACGAGTGATGGTGAAGAAGTGCGTGCCGAAGCCGCCAGGCGGCTTCAGGAGGCTGCGGATCTGCTGGCCCGGGCGCAGGAAAGGTACGACACGGCGCAAGCCCGGCATTCCGAGCTGGCTGCTCGCCGCGCCGCGCTGGAAACGCAGTTGCGGGATGCCGAGGCACGTCTGGCCCGTCTGCAAGACGAGGCGGAGACCGTATCTGCCCGGCACGCGGAACTGGAACGGCACGCTGCCGATGATTCGACTTTCGCCGAGGCCCGGCGAAATGTGGAGGTGATGACTGCTGCGCTGAAAGAGGCGGAGCAGATGGCGGAAGAGGCCGAGACGGTACTCGCAACGGCCCGGCAGGACGAGCAGGCGGCCCGGCAGGCATGGAACGATGCCCGCCGCGAGGCCGAAAAGCTGGCAACCGAGGTGCATACGCTCGAAAAGCTGCTGGGGTCTGCGGAGAATGACCTGTTTCCGCCGCTCGTGGATACTCTGAAGGTGGCGCCCGGGTACGAAACGGCACTCGCTGCAGCCTTGGGTGACGAGCTGGAGGCGCCGCTGGACACTGCCGCGCCGGCTCATTGGAAGGAACTGCCACCGCTTTCCGTGGCTGCGGAACTGCCGGAAGGAGTACGGCCGCTGGCCGGATTTGTGGAAGCCCCGCAGGCGCTGGCCCGGCGGCTCTCGCACATCGGGCTGGTGGAGAATGCGCAGGATGGCCGCCGGCTGCAGCCGCATCTTCGCGCCGGGCAGCGTCTGGTGACCCGTGAGGGCGATGTGTGGCGCTGGGACGGCTTCGTTGCCGCGGCCGAGGCGCCTACGGCAGCGGCGCGCCGGCTCGCCGAGCGCAACCGGCTGGAAGACCTGCGGGTGCGACTGGAGGAGGCGAGAGCGGCTGCCGAGAAGGCGCGAGAAGGACACGAAGCGGCAAGGCAGGCGGCGAAGTTGGCTGGTGAGCGGCATGAGGCGGCGCGGCGCGCCCGGAAAGAGGCGGCACGCGGCCTGGATGAGGCGCGACGTGCCCTGGCGCAGGCCGAACGGAACCGTGAGGATCTGATGCGCCAGATTTCCGCGCAGCAGGAGGCTGCCAGCCGCATCGCCGCAGCGCGGGTTGAGGCGGAGGAAGAGCTGGAGCGCGCCCGCGTGGCATTGGGCGATCTGCCGGATGATTCCGCCCTGCGTGAGGAAGTGGCAGGGCTGAAGGAGGAGCTGGAACGCCTGCGTGCCGAATGGTCGGAAGCGCGCGCCCCGCACGACAGCCTGCAGCGCGAGGCGGAAATGCGAGCCTCGCGCCTGCGGGACATCACGGGAGAGAAGACGCGCTGGCAGGGGCGCATCGGGAGCGCACGGCGCCGCATGGAGGAACTGGAGGCACGGCGGGAGAAGCTGCGCGAGGAGCTTCAGGTCCTCATGCAGGCGCCGGAGGAGCTGGAGCGCAAGCGCATCGCCCTGATGAATGCCATTGCCGATGCCGAGCGGGAACGTACCGAAGCTGCAGACCGGCTGGCGGAGGCAGAGAACGCCCTGGCGGAGATCGAGAAGGACTGGCGCGAGGCCGAGAAGCAGGCTTCCGCGGCTCGCGAGGAGGCGGCACGCCTGCAGGCCCGTCTCGAATCGGCCGAGGAGCGCCTGGGCGAAATCACCGCAACCATCCGGGAACGCATGGAATGTTTGCCGGAGAAACTGCCGATGAAGATCGGCATCGCTGCCGACGAGCTGCCGTCCCGCGAGGAGATCGAGCGCGAGCTGACGAAGCTGCGGGAAGCGCGGGAGCGTCTGGGGGCAGTTAACCTGCGCGCCGAGGACGAAATGCGCGAGGTATCGGAGGAACTGGAGAAGCTCATCTCCGAGCGTGAGGACGTGATCCGCGCCATCGAGAAACTGCGCGGCGGCATCTCCAGCCTCAACCGTGAGGGACGCCGCCGCCTGCTGGAGGCCTTCGATCACGTCAATGCCTATTTCGCTTCCCTGTTCACCACGCTGTTCGGCGGCGGCAAGGCGCATCTGGAGCTGATCGAATCGGAAGATCCGCTGGAGGCCGGACTGGAAATCTTTGCACAGCCACCAGGCAAGCGCCTGCAGGTGCTCTCGCTGCTTTCCGGCGGCGAGCAGACGCTGACTGCGCTGGCGCTGATCTTTGCCGTCTTCCTGACCAATCCCTCGCCGATCTGCGTGCTCGACGAGGTGGATGCGCCGCTCGACGAGCACAATGTGGAGCGTTTCTGCAATCTGCTGGAAGACATGCTGAAGCGCTCTGGCACGGATTTTCTCATCATCACCCATCACCCCATCACCATGGCCCGCATGAACAGGCTGTTCGGGGTCACCATGATGGAGCCGGGCGTTTCGCGCCTCGTCTCGGTTGATCTTGAGACCGCCGAGCAGATGCGCGAGGCCTCCTGAGGGAGCTGCCGCTCATGGCCGCAGGCGGAAACGGAGGCCCATCCCGCGAGGATCTGGACGCCCTGGGCGAGAAACTGGCCGAGCACGAGCGGCGCCAAGCCGGGGAGGAGCGCCGCAGGCGCCGGCGCGCGGCCTCGCCCTACGGCTTCGGGTTCCGGCTGGTGACCGAGCTTGTGGCCGGCGTGGCCGCCGGCTTTCTGGGGGGCTGGGCGCTGGACCGCTGGCTGGGTACCTCGCCCTGGTTCGTGCTGCTCCTGACCCCCATGGGCATGGCCGCGGGCATCCTGAACGTGGTGCGCGCCGCCCGTTCCGCCGAGGGTGAGAGGCACCTCGATGCCATCGCTGCGGCGGAGGAGGAGGCACGGAAAGGGAGTGGAAAAAAGGAATGAATTGCCGCATGTCGGCAAGCGGCATAAATTAGGCGTTGAGATTGCTCCGAAGCGGCGATAAAAGGGGCCAGCTTTCAACACCGGAACGGGGCGGTGCCCCGATCATTCAGGGATCCGAAATTCGGAACATGAAGGGCGAAGCAGCACACGGAGCGGCCGAGGCCGCCGGCGGACTGGCACTGGACCCGATGCACCAGTTCCAGATCCAGCGCATCATCCCGTTCAAACTCGGCGGGCTGGACCTGTCATTCACCAATTCCACGCTGTGGATGTTCATCGTCGTGGGCGTCTGCGCGGCCTTCCTGCTGCTCGGTGGATCGCGGCTGGTGCCGTCGCGCTGGCAGTCGGTCAAGGAGATGACCTACGAGTTCGTGGCCGGCATGATGCGCGACATCCTCGGCGATTCCGGGCGGGCCTTCTTCCCGTTCGTCTTCACGCTGTTCATGTTCATCCTGGTGGCGAACATGCTGGGCATGGTGCCCTATTCCTTCACGGTGACCAGCCACATCATCGTCACCTTCACGCTGGCGCTGGTGGTCTTCATCCTGGCCACGGCCGTGGGTTTCGTGAAGCACGGCGCAGGCTACCTGAAGATGTTCGTGCCTTCCGGCGTGCCTGCCTACATGCTGCCGATCCTGATCCCCATTGAGGTGATCTCCTATTTCACCCGGCCGATCTCGCTCTCGGTCCGACTGTTCGCCAACATGATGGCCGGACACACCATGCTGAAGGTCTTTGCCGGGTTCGTGGTGGCGCTGGGCATCCTCGGTGGATGGGCGCCTCTGGCCATGATGGTCGCGCTGACGGGTCTGGAAATCCTCGTGGCCTTCCTTCAGGCCTACGTTTTCGCCGTCCTCACGGTGATCTATCTCAACGATGCGATCAACATGCATCACTGAATTCGGAACACAAGGAACACTTCCCACAAGCTCAAGGAGAAAAGTCATGGAAGCGGAAGCTGCGAAACTGATCGGTGCGGGTCTGGCCGCCATCGCCCTGGGCGGTGCGGGTATCGGCATCGGCCACATTTTCGGCAACTATCTCTCCGGCGCCCTGCGCAACCCGGCCGCCGCCCAGAGCCAGTTCCCGAACCTGCTGCTGGGCTTCGCGCTGGCCGAGGCCACGGGCCTGTTCGCTCTGGTGGTGGCGCTGATCATCCTGTTCGTGTTCTGATCCGGCCGAGGATCCGGAACATCATGCAATGACGCCGGCGGGGGCTTCATCCCGCCGGCCCATGTCGTCAAGACGGGACCGGTGCATCATGCCCCAGTTGGATTTCAGCACGTACGCTTCCCAGATCTTCTGGCTGTTTGTCACCTTCGGCCTGCTGTACTGGCTGGTGGTGAAGAAGGTTCTGCCCTCGGTCGGCGGCACCATCGAACACCGCCGGGCACGCATTGCCGACGATCTGGATGAGGCGCGTCGCCTTCGCGAGGCTTCCGAGAAGGCGCTTGCCGCCTACGAGGATACCATGAAGGGGGCGAGGGAGAAGGCGCACGGCATCGTCTCCGAGCACAAGGCGAAGATCACTGCCGAGCTGGAGGCTGAGCGCACCCGCATCGAGGCCGAGCTGGCTGCGAAGATTGCCGAAGCGGAGGCGAAGACCCGTGAAGCCAAGGAAAAGGCCCTGAAGGAGCTGGATGGCGTGATCGGCGAACTGGCGGGCGAGATCGTTGCCCGTGTCACCGGCGACAAGGTTTCCGAAGCGGACCTGAAGAAAGCCGTGGAAAAGGTTCTGGGATAGGGAGAGCATCATGTTTCACGAGCCGGAATTCTGGGTCGCCGTCAGCTTCTTCCTCTTTCTGGGGCTTCTGATCTACCTGAAGGTGCCCGCGCTGGTGACGAAGGCGCTGGATGCCCGTGCCGACGCGATCCGCAAGGAAATCGAGGAAGCTGCCCGTCTGCGTGAGGAGGCGCAGAAGCTGCTCGCCAAGTACGAGGGGATGCGCAAGCAGGCCGAGCAGGAGGCGGAGGAGATCCTGGCCGTGGCGAAGCAGGAAGCGGAGGCCGTTGTTGCCGAGGCGCGCAAGGCCTTCGAGGAACTGATCGAGCGCAAGCGCGCTTCTGCCGATGAGAAGATACGCCAGGCTTCCATGCATGCGGTGAAGGAGATCCGTGCGCATGCGGCCGATCTTTCCGTTGCCGCCGCGCAGGAAGTCCTCTCCGGGCGCATCAAGGGGGCAAAGGCCACGAAGCTCATCGACGAGTCGGTTGCCGCGATCAAGGAAAAGCTGCATTGAGGTGGCATCTGCCTGCCATTTCAGCCAGGGCCATGCTGTTCGCATGGCCCTTTCGCTTTCACGATCCACGCTCCAGAATCTCTTCCACCTCTTCGAGGGAAAGGTCGCGCCAGCCGGTGTAAGCCTCGGCTACGGCGAACCACTGGCCGGAGCGCAGGTTGGCCACGTATAGCGCATCTGCCGCTTTCGCCACCTTTTCCGCCGCCTGGTGTGAGGCTGTGGGCACCGCCACGATGACGGAAGCTGCGCCACGCGCCCGGGCCTCGGCAACCGCCGCCAGCATGGTGAAACCGGAAGCAAGGCCGTCGTCGGTGACGATGGCCGTCTTCCCCGTGAGATCCAATGCCGGATGCAGGCGACGCAGCCGGCGGATGCGTATTTCCAGCGCCTCCTTCTCGATGGCGATCTGCCGCTCGATGGTCTTCTTGTCCAGCAGGCGCGCCAGATGTTCGTTCAGCAGGACTTCGCCGTGCTCGCCAACCGCTCCGAAACCGGACTCCGGATTGTCCGGGAAATGCAGCTTGCGGATAAACAGCAGGTCGAACGGCAGGCCCAAGGCACGCGCGACGGCCAGCCCGACGGGGACACCGCCCGCCGGTATGGCCAGCACCACCGCATCGCTGGATCGACCCCGCCATTTTGCAAGCATGCGGGCAACAACAAGACCGGCGTGCGTCCTGTCCGTGAAGACGTATCGCCGCTCCGCCAGATCGCGGTCGATGAAAATCTCACCCATCGCGTTTTCCTCCCCCTGTCTCTCCTGAATATGGGGATTGCAGGGGCAGGTTTCAGGATTGTGCACCTGTGACGAGTTTCCGTAGTGTCAGAGCATCGCGCGGAGCACAGGCATCCGCGTCATTGTTGAAGAAGGCGAAGACGGTTTTACCACTTTCGCACTGCGCCCGGATCTCCGCGGCGAGATCCGCAAGCCGCACCGCGCCGTAACAGGTGCCGCGTGCCGGGCCGTGGAAGCGCCAGTAGGCAACCGGCGCTGTGACCCAACGGGGGACGGACATGCCATGATGATCATGAATGCAGAAGACGCAGGCATGCGCTTCGAGAACAGTGCGGATCCCGTTGCTGAACCAGCTCTCGTGACGGAATTCCATCACATGCTGCAGATCGGTGGGCAGCATGGAGAGAAAATCCCGCAGCAGGACGGCGTCCGCTTTCAGGGAAGGTGGCAGCTGGTAGAGCAGGGGGCCGAGAGCGGGGCCCAGCTGCCGGGCTGACTGCAGGAAGGTCACCAGCTCCTTTTCACAGTTGCGAAGCCTGCGCAGATGCGTGATCTGGCGCGATGCCTTCACGGCATAGAGAAAGCCTTCCGGTGCGATGGTGCGCCAGCGTTTCAGGAGTTCCGGACGGGGCAGACGATAGAAGGTGGCATTGACTTCCACGGTATCGAATGCCTGCACATAATGGGCCAGCCAGCCACCCTGATGCAGCTCCGGAGGATAGAAAGCCCCCCGCCACCAACGGTAGGCCCATCCGGATGTCCCTGTGTGGCAACGCCCGTCTTCCGTCATCGAAGCAAGTCCCGCTGCCATGTTGTCCGGCAGCGTATCACATGTGGATCACAGGGATGAAACAGACAAAAACACCACACCATCATACGCAGCAGTCTCACTCGGAGACCGGGGAGCCATCGAAAAGATCCGCCTGTGGGGCCCCGTCTTCCAGCAGGGCACGAACAGGGGCGAAGCTGCGGCGGTGGGCCGGGCAGGGACCGAGACGCTGCAGCGCCTCCCGATGGGCCGGCACCGCATAACCCTTGTGGCTGGCGAAGCCATAATCGGGATACAACACATCAAGGCGGTACATGATGCGGTCACGCACGACCTTGGCAACGATCGAAGCCGCGGCTATGGACAGCACCTCCCCGTCACCCCCCACAACGGTCCGGCACGCACAGGGCAGCTCCGGCGCATGGTTGCCGTCCACCAGCGCCAGTTTCGGCGGCTCCCCTGGCAGTGCATCGAAGGCCCGGCGCATGGCAAGGAAAGTGGCGTGAAAGACGTTCAGCCGGTCGATGTCCACCACGTCGGCAATGCCCACGCCTACACGCGCCCGGAGCAGAATCTGGAAGCAGAGCGCCTCGCGCCGCTCTTCGGACAGTTTCTTGGAATCCGCTATGCCGTCAGGCACATCGTCGGGATCAAGAACCACGCAGGCGGCAACCACCGGTCCAGCGAGGGGGCCACGCCCGGCCTCATCCAGCCCGCACACCGGTGTCAGACCATTCTTCATGCCGTCCCTTTCCAAGTGGAAATGGGGAGCGTCGCCATCTTTTGCCCTGCCTG
>JAJRRY010000109.1 GCA_024279095.1 Alphaproteobacteria bacterium | reverse complement strand
GGCGGGCATGGAGAAACTGCAGGCGGGGGAGGCGGATTTCGCGGTAGGCTCCATGCAGAAGAGTCACGAGGATTTCTTCTATCGCCCCATCCTGACCTACGACCTGATGCTGATCATGCCCCCCGATCATCCGCTGGCCGGAAAGGATGGGATCAGCCTGGAGGACATCGCACAATACGGCCTGATCCTGCCACCGCGCCATCTCTCCACCTGGAAGATGGTGCACAAGGTGTTCCGCGACAACGGACTGGAGATGAAGGTGGCGCTGGAGACCGGCGGCTGGGAGGTGGTCAAGAAATACGTCAAGCTCGGCATGGGCATCTCCATCGTCTCCGGACTGGCTCTGGAAGGCGAGGATCAGCTGGTCAAGGTGCCGTTGCGCCGTTACTTCCGACCCCGTTCCTATGGCATCATCATCCGCAAGGGGCGCTATCTGTCGCGGCAGGCCAAGCTGTTCATCGGCATGATCGATCCGCGCTTCCTGGCGGACGTGCAGCGGCGCGAACGGCTGGCCGGAAGCGACTGAGGAAAGACGGCCTCACTTCTCCCAGTAGATCTGCACCGCATAAAGATGATGGCCGCGCGCAACGGCGCCGGTGGAGACGAAACGCCAGCTGCGGCGCATGAGATTGGCCCGATGTGCGGAGCTTTCCAGCCACTGCCGGAACAGGCGGGCCGCCTTCATGGCATCCACCGGCCCGCGCTGGCGATCACGAGCGGCGTTCTCGCCGTGGTTTCCGTGATCCGGCCCGGCGACGGCCTCGAACCGGCGGGGGAAGGTGAAACCCGAAGGGGAATGGTGCCCCACGTAACCACCAAGCAACATGTCCACCGCTTGGGCGCGGGCGGCAAGGCGCGCGATGTTCGAGGGTTTCAGAGGCGGCAATCCGGCATCGGCACGGGCACGGGAGGCAAGCCGGTCGAGAATCCGTTCCAGATCGGAACGGATGCGCACACCAGCGGGCAGACGGGCCAGGAGGGTGCGAGCATAGCGGCCGTAGGCTCCGCCATCGGCAGCCAGCCGCACACGTCCCTCGCGGCTGAAGAGATCAAAGGGGTTGCCGGCGCGTGCCACCGCCGGAAGCATGCCGAGCGCAAGGGCGGTCACGAACGTCCTGCGGCTAAACTCCGAGATATTTCTCGCGCACATCCTTTGCCCTCGCCAGCTCTTCCGAAGAACCGGACCACACGATCCGGCCCTTCTCCAGCATGATATGCCGGGAGGCGATGCGCAACAGATCCTGCACATTCTTGTCAATAATTAACAAAGCCATGCCGGAGAAACGCACCTCTTCCAGAGCCTCCCAGATGCGGGCGCGCACCAATGGCGCCAGCCCTTCGGTAGCTTCGTCGAGGATCAGCAGGCGCGGATTGGTCATCAGGGCGCGGCCGATGGCCAGCATCTGCTGTTCGCCGCCGGACAGCAGCGATCCCATGGCCGCAGAGCGCTCCGCCAGCTCCGGGAACAACGCATGCACACGCTCCAGAGTCCAGCCTTCATCAAAACCGTTCGCAGGTGGGCGGGCGGTGGCAACCAGGTTTTCGTGCACCGTGAGCGTGGGAAAGATCTG
>JAJRRY010000108.1 GCA_024279095.1 Alphaproteobacteria bacterium | reverse complement strand
ACGTCAATGCCTGGCATGGAGAGGGCACCGACGGCACGGCGTGGAGGCTGGCGCGGCTTCTGGAGGAGTTGGCACGTATCGACGGGCTGGCGCGGTTGCGCTTCACCACTTCCCATCCCAACGACATGACCGACGATCTGATCGCGGCCTTTGCAACGAACGCAAAGCTCATGCCCTACCTGCATCTGCCGGTGCAGGCCGGTTCCGATCGCATCCTGAAGGCGATGAACCGCAGACACACCGCGGAGGACTATCTGCGCCTTGTGGAGCGCATCCGCGCCGCGCGGCCGGACATCGCCCTGTCGGGCGACTTCATCGTCGGCTTTCCCGGCGAGACGGAGGCAGATTTCGCCGCCACCATGGCGCTGGTGGAGGCAGCGGGCTATGCGCAGGCCTATTCCTTCCGCTATTCGCCCCGTCCGGGAACGCCGGCGGCGGAAGAGGAGGGGCAGGTGCCCGAAGAGGTAAAGGCGGACAGGCTGGCCCGGCTGCAGGAGCTGCTGATGCGCCAGCAGGTGGAATTCAACGCCCGCTTCGTCGGACGGGAGTTCGACATCCTTCTGGAAAAAGCCGGCCGTCACGAGGGGCAGCTCGTGGGACGCTCCCCCTGGCTGCAGGCGGTGCATGTGGATGCGGATGGTTCCGCGATCGGGGATATCGTCCGGGTTCGTGTTGAAAAGGCTGGAAAAAATTCGCTTTCTGCCCATATTATGGGCACGGAAGATGCACGGGCGCATGCATGAACACGTGCCCGGGCAACGGGTTGCAAAGGAAAGAAAGGAGCAGTCCCCAGTTTGACACCGGACATCGCACGTGCCGCGAATGGCGGCGCAGGTCGTGAAAAGACCGGAGAATTGACGGTCCTGTCCTTTGATGACAACAGGCTGGCCGGCCTGCTTTTCGGAGAGCACGACCGCAATCTGGCCCTCATCGAAAATCGCCTCGGTGTGGACATCATCGCACGCGGCAACCAGGTCACGCTGCGCGGGTCCGAGCATGCACGCCGTTCGGCCGCCGGAGTTCTGAACGAGCTCTACCAGCGCGCCGAGGCCGGTCTGGACATCACGACCGGCGACGTGGATGGTGCCATCCGCATGGCCATGGCCCTGCCGAAGCCTTCCGGAAATGTGGTGGAGATCCGCACCCGCCGCAAGGTAGTGCGGCCCCGCTCGCCGGGACAGAGAATCTATCTGGAGGCGCTGGACCGGGACGAGCTGGTGTTCGGCATCGGCCCGGCGGGCACCGGCAAGACCTATCTGGCGGTGGCGCGTGGCGTGCAGGCGCTGCTGGCCGGGGAGGTGGACCGTATCATCCTGTCGCGGCCGGCGGTGGAAGCCGGCGAGCAGCTTGGCTTTCTGCCCGGCGACATGAAAGAGAAGGTGGATCCCTATCTGCGGCCGCTCTACGATGCCCTGCACGACCTGATGAGCATGGATCGGGCGGCCAAGATGATGGCCGACGGAACCATCGAGATCGCGCCCCTGGCCTTCATGCGGGGACGCACGCTGAGCAATGCCTATGTCATTCTCGACGAGGCGCAGAATACCACCACTCAGCAGATGAAGATGTTCCTGACCCGTCTGGGTGAGGGGGCGCGCATGGTGATCACTGGTGATCTGTCGCAGATCGACCTGCCTGCGGGCACGAAGTCCGGTCTCGTGGAGGCGGTGGAGATCCTGCGCGGCGTGAAAGGCATATCCATTGTGCGTCTGAAGGAGGCGGACATCGTGCGTCATCCTCTGGTGGCGCGTATCGTCGCGGCCTACGAGCGCGGATCCGCAGAAGGCGGAGAACGGGATGCCGGCAGCGGAGATTGACATAGACCTGGAAGAGCCGGACAGTTGGCCGCTTCCTGCCGAAACGCTCGTGCGGGTCGTGGAGGATGCCGCGCGGGCGGCACTTTCCGAGGCGGCTCCTGCCGGGAACATGCCCCTTTCCGTAACCATCGCGCTCTCCGGCAACGAAAGAGTGCGGGAGCTGAACCGGCGCTGGCGGGACAGGGACCGGCCGACCAACGTGCTGTCCTTTCCGACTCCATCGGACATGCTGTTGCCGGAAGGCGAGCCGAGGCCGCTCGGGGACATCGTGCTGGCCGGGCCGGTCGTGGCGCGCGAGGCTGAGGAAGCCGGCGTGCCGCTGGAAGAGCAGCTCGCATGGATGGTGATTCACGGAATGTTGCATCTCCTGGGGTACGATCATCTGGAAGACGAAGAGCGACGGTGCATGGAGGATCTCGAGCGCCGCAGCCTTGCGCGGCTGGGGCTGGCAGACCCTTACGCCGGCGCGCAGACTTGAGGAGTGAGGATGAACATGCAGGACATGCCGGGTGGACGCCCGCTTCCCAGCACTGACAACGAAGATGCACCGGATCGAAGTACCGGTGGAGGGTTGATGGACAGATTTCTGCGCCTCTTCGGGAGCGACCAGGAGGAATGCCCACCCTGCGCTACGGCTGATGTCAAGGCGGTTTCCGTTACCACGGAGCGCAAGACCCGGGCGATGATGGGAAATCTTTTCGCCTTCTCCCGATTGCGTGTGGATGATGTGCTCGTGCCGCGTGCCGACATTATCGCCATTGAAGCCTCCGCATCCGTCAGTGAGTTGTTCCAGCTGTTCACCACGGCCCAGCATTCGCGTCTTCCGGTCTACCGTGAGACACTGGACGACATGCTGGGCATGATACACATAAAGGATCTGCTGCATTTGCTGCACTCGCGCGCGCAGCCGCGGGTGGGGGGCGATGATGCGGCGACCGAGCCCGACCTGATTCTTTCCGGTGAATTGCTGGCGACGAAGGTGGAGGCATCGGGGCTGATGCGTCCTGTGCTTTTTGCACCTCCGTCCATGCCGGCCGGAGACCTGCTGCTGAAGATGCAGTCGACCCATCTGCACATGGCCATCGTCATTGACGAATACGGCGGCACGGAAGGCATCGTGACCATCGAGGATCTGGTGGAGGAAATCGTCGGCGAGATCTCCGATGAGCATGACGAGGAGGAGGAAGACCTGATTGTGCCTGCCGGCAAGGGCTATGTGGTTTCCGCGCGGGCCGATCTGGCGGAGCTTGAGAAACTTCTTGCCACGGATCTGCTGCCGCCCGACCTCGATGAAGAGACGGAGACGGTAGGCGGACTGGTTTTCACGCTTGCCGGGCGTGTTCCGGCCCGGGGCGAGATCATACGCCACGACAGCGGCATAGAGTTCGAGATCCTGGAGGCGGATCCCCGTCGGGTGAAGAAGATCAGGGTCGTACCGCCTGCCGAGGCCTGAAACATGGTTTTGGCCGGAAAGAGAAAAACGGAATACGCATGATCCGCATGATCGACGAGGCGGCTGCGTACTTGCGTGCGGCCAAGGGGGCGCGGCGCGCCATTCTTTCCCTCTCTGCCGGTCTTGTCGGAATGCTGGCCCTGCCGCCACTGGACCTCTGGCCGTTCCTTGTACCGGCTTTCACGGTGCTGGTCTGGCTTCTCGACGGGGCTCTTTGTGGGCGCAGTGCCTCTTCCGGTCGGCGCATGCGGGCCGGGGCCGGCGTGCTTTTCATGTTCGGGCTCGGCTGGTTCGGGGCTTCCGTCTGGTGGGTCGGGGAGGCTTTCCTCGTGGATGCGGAGCGTTTTCTGTGGCTCATGCTGCCCGCCGTCATCGCCATGACCCTGACGCTTGCCCTGTTCTGGGCACTGGCCGGTGCCGTCGCCGGTCTTCTCTGGCCCTGCGGGCGGGGCAGGCAGCTGTTCGTCCTTGCCGCGGCGCTTGCGCTGACAGAAATCCTGCGGGGCCATTTTCTTGGCGGCTTTCCCTGGAACCTGCCGGCCCATGCTCTGAACGGCATGCCCCTTCTGCTGCAGGCCGGCCGATTTGCCGGCATATACGGACTGGGTTTTCTGGTGGTGGCATGGAGCGCCCTGCCTGCCTTGCTGGCGGATGTGCGGGGCAGTCGTGGTGACAGACTGCGCACCGCTGCAATTGTGCTTTTCACCCTGCTTGCCGCCCTGGCCTTCGGAGCCTGGCGGCTTCTGGAGCCTTCTGCGGGCACCGTGGTGGCGGTGCGTGTCGTGCAGCCGAACGTGGATCAGCGGGAGAAATGGAATCCGGCCAACCGCGAGTTCATCTTCAGGCGGTTATTGGCCCTGACCGGCCAAGCAGGACATCAGGGGTTTCAGCCTCGTGTCATCATCTGGCCGGAGAGTGCGGTACCTTTCCTGCTCGACGAAAATCCGCAGGCCCTGGAGATGATAGCGAATGTTCTGAAGCCGGGGCAGGTGTTGCTGACAGGGGCGATCCGCAGGGCTGCGCCTAGTGGTCCCGATGCGCGGCGGCTGTACAATTCCCTGCTGGCCATTGATGACAGGGGGCGGATCATGGGCCGTTATGACAAGCGCAGGCTTGTGCCCTTCGGAGAGTATCTCCCGCTGGCCATGGTGCTGGAGCCGCTCGGCATCCGCAGGCTGGTCAGTCTGCCCGGCGGCTTCCTGGAAGGGCAAGACGAATCACCCATGAAACTGCCCGGATTGCCCTCCGCAGGGGGTCTGATCTGTTACGAAGCGATTTTTCCCCAGCTTGTAACGGGAGGTGGAAACACTGCAGACTGGCTCGTGAACGTGACCAATGATGCCTGGTTCGGACGCTCTTCAGGCCCTTGGCAACACCTTGCTGCTGCACGCCTGACAGCCATCGTGACAGGACGCCCCCTGGTGCGTGCCGCGAACACCGGAATCAGTGCGGTGATCGATGAAAAGGGCCGCATACTCAAGCATTTACCACTATTACGGGAAGCTGTTATAGACTCGCACCTTATGGTCGCAACGGCAAGGCCTTTTGCGTCTTTACCAAGTGACGGAACGATTTTTTTCCTGTCCCTTCTCGTACTTTTCCTTGCAGGTAAAGTCGTGCCGAATAGACGTGACGCCAGGGAATGAATGTTCCGCCTCCGAACTTTTTTATGCAACTACGATGTTTACAGGCATCAAAGCAATGTAATATGTATAGCCGGGCACGTCGCGAGGGTGCGGCGGGCTCCAAAGAAAAATTATCCGAACGGGACATAATCGCAATCAGACCGGGGGCAAGCGGTCTGAGGAGAAAATGAAAAAAAAGAACCCCAATCCCATTGATGTGCACGTCGGCAATCGCGTGCGCATGCGTCGCATGCTTATCGGCATGAGTCAGGAAAAGCTCGGTGAGCGTCTCGGGCTGACCTTCCAGCAGATCCAGAAGTATGAAAAGGGGGCAAACCGGATCTCGGCCTCCCGTCTGTTCCAGATGGCGCAGATTCTGGGCGTGCCGGTCCAGTTCTTCTTCGAGGATCTGCCGCAGCAGGCCACGGAGGAGGAAGGAGGCTTCGGCGAGACGCGCGAGCAGACCGCCATCATGGACTTCCTCGGTTCTTCCGAAGGGCTGCAGCTGAACCGTTACTTTGCACAGATCAAGGATGCGCGTATCCGGCGCAGCATCATTGATCTGGTCCGCTCCCTGACCCAGTCCGAGTCCAACTAGGCGGAACAGCGGGCAGTCCGAATTCCAGGGACTGCGGCTGCAGGCAGATCTCGTCGCTGCATGGCTGAAATGTCAGGCGCATCCGCAGGGGTGCGCCTGAAGACATGCCTCTTGCCCTGATGCGGAAACGTCCTTCCAGCAGGGGAAGGGCGCGTCCGGCGAAACGCAGTCGCCGCATCACCGGAGGCGGATAGGTGACGTCTATGAGGCGGCTGCGGTGTCCAGCCATGCCTTCCAGCTTGGTGGGAATGAAGTTCCTGTCCAGGGGAGCGGGGCCGTTCACGTGCCATCCCGCCTTCAGTCGCACATCCGCCGTGATCCGTGCCGTCTTCGCATCTATGGAACGGATCCGGAGATGGATACGGACCACGCCTCCGCCGGCATGACGGACTGGCCCCGTTTCGCCACGCAGCAGCAGGTCCGTGGCCGTGAGGGTCGCGGCATGCGGTATCGGCTTGCGATAGGCCGGCGCCAGAAGGGCGGTGGCCAATTTTTCCGCCTTTCTGCGCCATGCATCATCTCCCGTCCTGTCCGCCAGGCGCGCGAAAGATGCCAGAATTGCCGCCTGGGCGGACGGCAGGGCGCTGTCCGAAATGAGCTTCGGTCGGGCAAATCCGTTCCGGGATTGCGTGAACCAGTATGTTCCGTCCACATTGTCCCTGAACAGGGTGTCCATCTGCCGGATCAGAACGATGGCCTGTTCCAGCCATGCGGGATCATCATCCATGTCGTGCAGATCGAGCAGGGCGCGGATGAGGTAGGCATAATCCGCAAGGGAGGCTGGCAGATGCGCCGCACCGTCGTACCAGCTGCGTTGCAAGCGGCCCGCGTCATCGCGCAAGTGTTCCAGTATGAACGTGGCGCCGCGCCGCGCCGCCGTAGCGTATGCGGGGTCTTCCAGCATTGTTGCGGCACGGGCGAAGGCCGAAATCATCAGGCCGTTCCATGCCGTGATGATCTTTTCGTCGCGATGCGGAGGAGTGCGCTGCTTGCGGGCCGTCTGCAGACGTTTCAGGATGCGCCGCATGCGCGGCATGTCGGCAGGTTTGACATCCAGCAGGTTGGGAATGACATGCCCGGCAAGTTCACCGTGCGGCACGATGCCAAAGGCCCTCGTGGCGAATCTGCCGTCTTCCCGCCCCAGAATCTGTTCGAGCTGTTCCGGGCTCCAGACGTAGAATGCGCCTTCCATGCCCTCACTGTCGGCATCACGGGCGGAAAAGAAGCCGCCGCCCGGGGCTGTCAGGTCCGCCAGTACGTAGTCGAGCGTGCGGCGTGCAGCATCGGCGAAGAGACGGCATCCATCAAGCTGCCATCCGGCCAGAAGGGCTTCCGTCATGCCGGCCTGGGTATGCAGCATTTTCTCGAAGTGCGGCAGGTTCCAGCGGGAATCCACGGCATAGCGGTGGAAGCCTCCATCGAGCTGATCCATGACGCCGGCGCGGATCACGCTTTCCAGGGTCACGAGCAGGGCCTCGCGGGCCTTCCGGTTGCCGTCCATGAGGGCGGCGCGGGCCAGCAGCATGAGCACGGGCGTGCGGAAATGCTTCGGACCACTGCCCAGACCGCCATCAAATTCGTCGAAGTCGGCTGCGACCTTCTCCGCCAGTGCATCGAATCTTTCCGGGGTGAGCATGCGGGCCGTCTGACGGCGGGAGAGAAATTCGCGCAGAAGCCCGGATACCCGGGCCGCCTCTTTCTCGACGGACGCGCGGTCTTCCCGCCAGGCCTTTTCCACGGCCTGCAGGATGCGCATGAAGCGGGAGGGCGGGAAGTAGACGCCGGCAAAGAACGGTTTCAGCTCCGGGGTCAGGAAAAGATTGTTCGGCCATCCGCCCGATCCTGCCAGAACCTGGGTGGCCAGCATGTAGGTTTCATCCACGCCCGGGCGACGTTCCCTGTCCACGAGGACGGGGATGAAATGGCGATTGATGAAAGCCGCGATGCGGGGATTCATGAAGTTCTTCTGTTCCATCACATGGCACCAGTGACAGGCCATGTAGCCGATGGAAAGAAAGATCGGCTTACCGCTGCGACGCGCTTCCTCGAAGGCTTGGGAGCTCCATGTCCGCCATGCGACGAGATTGTCTGCATGTTCCCGCAGATAGGGGGAGGGCGATGTCGCCAGATGAGCGGCCGGTGCCGGGTCTGTAGCGGAGGCATTCGCGTAGGCACGGCCGGCTGGTACCACCAGCAGAGCGACGAGCAATCCGGTAATGGCGTATATGTCTCTCATGCCCGTCAGCATAAGGACGGAACCGGCCGGCATGAAGACGTCTTACATCAATGTGAACCACCGTGAACCGTCCGCCCCGGAAGTGGCAGGCAGATGGCGTTGCGGTCGACGATGCAGTCGGCGGCCATGGCGCCTGCCCACATGGAAACGAGTGCAACCCAGGCGACGAGGGCGAAGACGGACCCGCCGGTGATGCCGGCACCCACGGCGCAGCCGCCGGCCAGCATGCCACCGAAGCCCATCAGGGCGGCCCCTGCGATATAGCGCTTCATGGAGTGTGCGCCCTCGAAGCCCTGAAGTTTGAGTTCCCTGCCGAACCAGGCTGACAGGAAAGAGCCGACGAACACGCCGGGCACCAGACCTACGTCGAAGTCATAGGGCTTGTCGGGCCATTCCAGAACGAACATCAGAGTGTCGGCGGACGGCCCGGTGAAGGTCAGGGATTCCACGGGAATGATGTTGAAGGAACTGATGGACATCGAGTAGGTGAACAGCCACCCTGCCGCCACCACGATCCCCGTCATGATCCCTGTCAGGATGCGCCGGGGTCCGAGCGCATTGCGGCGAGCGAACCAGAATCCGGCAGCAAGCCACAGAACGCCAATGACGATTCCCGCTTCCTGCGGCAGGGCTAAGCGCTCCAGCAGGTTCGTGCCGTCCTCCGGCGTGACGACCCACAGGCCGGCCAGCCAGTCGCGGACGGGCGACAGCAGGCCGTGCAGCGACATCTGGGCGATGACGGCGAATATGAGCCCGGAGAGCAGGGCGCGCAGGTTGCCGGTGGCGGCAAGAACCAGAAGGCGCGAGGAACAGCCGCGCGCCAGGATCATGCCAGCTCCGAACATCAGACCACCGATGATGGATCCCGAGAGAGAGCCGGCCGAGGCCAGATGCTTGGTTTCGGATACATCGAGAAGGCCGCTCACGATGAGCAGCTGGGTGCCGATCAGAGCGGCGGAGAAGGCGAACAGCCATATGGCCAGGGTGCTGTCGTAGCGGCCACGGGAGAAGGTGATGACCGCCGAACGCAGGCAGAATCGCGAGCGCTGGGCAAACCAGCCGAAAGCCGCGCCGATGAGAAAGCCTCCCAGGGTGATGAGCAGGTTTTCTCCGAGCCATTCAATGAGGCCGACCAGATGCATGTTTCGTCCGTTCCGTGT
>JAJRRY010000107.1 GCA_024279095.1 Alphaproteobacteria bacterium | reverse complement strand
CCTCCTCGGCAATCACCGCAATGGGCGTATTGACGGCCACACTGTCCGTTCCCTCCGGCACGAGGATCCGGGCAACCACGCCCCCCTCGTCCGTCTCCAGCTCCATCGTGGCCTTGTCGGTCTCGATCTCGGCGATGACATCACCCGGGGAGACAGTGTCCCCCTCCTTTACCAGCCATTTCGCCAGCCGCCCGGTCTCCATGGTCGGCGACAGGGCCGGAAGCAGTACCACGTGCGCCATGGCTCAGCCCTCCCCGCGTGCGTAGATGTCCGTCCACAGCTCTTCGGCCGGCGGTTCAGCATCGGCCGTAGCGAAGTCCGCCGCCTCGGAAACGATCTTGCGCACCTCGGCATCCACCGCCTTCAGATCCGCCTCCTCGGCCCAGCCCTTCTCCAGCAGGCGGCTCTTCACCTGCTCGATGGGATCGTGCTCCTGGCGCATCTTCTGCACTTCCTCGCGCGTGCGGTACTTGGCCGGATCCGACATGGAGTGTCCGCGATAGCGATAGGTCTGCATTTCGAGAATGTACGGCCCCTTGCCGGCGCGCACGTGCTCCAGCGCCCGTTCGCCCGCCGCCTTGACGGCCCGCACGTCCATGCCGTCCACCTGCTCGCCAGGAATGCCAAAGGCCGCGCCGCGCATGTAGAGCTCTTCCGGTTTCGCCGCGGAGCGCGTCACGGCAGTGCCCATGGCGTAACGGTTGTTCTCGATGATGTAGACGATGGGCAGCTTCCAGATGGCGGCCATGTTGAAGCTTTCGTAGACCTGCCCCTGGTTGGCCGCGCCTTCACCGAAAAAGGCCAGCGTGGCCTGCCCGTCCTCCATGTAGCGGTTGGCGAAGGCCAGCCCCGTTCCGAGCGGCACCTGCGCGCCGACGATGCCGTGCCCGCCCCAGAAGTGACCGTCCACATGGAACATGTGCATGGATCCGCCCTTGCCTTTCGAGACGCCATGCACACGCCCCGTGAGTTCCGCCATCACGGCCTTCGGATCCGCACCGGAGACCAGAACATGCCCGTGGCAGCGATAGGAGGTAATGACGTCATCGGTCGGCCTGCGCGCCATGAACATGCCCGTGACCACCGCTTCCTGACCGATATAGAGATGACAGAAACCGCCAATGTAGCCCATGCCGTAAAGCTGTCCGGCCTTTTCCTCGAAACGGCGCACCAGCAGCATGGTGCGCAGGGCCTCGAATTCCTGATCCCTGTCGAATTCGGCGATCGGTGGCGCATTCCTGCGCGTCCGCTTCGCCGCAGTCGTCTTCCTGGCCATGCGAACTCTCCTTCGGGTGAGGCAAGCCATCCCGCACGATGAACACGATTCCCCCGCAAACGAAACGGGATTATACACGTAACAGCGTGTCCTATATAGGATTTTCCCAGATTAACCGGATTTTGGTTTACTCATCTGGTGACGCGACGTCTTTCAGCGATCACGCAGGCTCACGATCTCGTCGGGCCGCACATAGCCAAGCATCCGGCGGGCGCTTTCATCCAGCATGTCGGCATCCAGACTCTCCGCGCGCAGGAGCTTCACGTGGGCTTCCAATGCCTGCCGCCGCGTCTTGAGGCGGTCGCGTTCCAGCTTCACCATGGCCAGCCTTTCGCGAACGCTTTCCTGATAGGAGAAGGAACGTGCCCCGTACTTTGCATGCCAGCCGAAAAAGGCATACGCTCCCAGGCAGATCATGGTGATGGTCAACTTGATCCTGCTGCCGCGCATTCTTCTCTCCGCTTCCAATGCGGGACCTGCCCCTTCTGCCGGACTTTCCACCGGCAGGGTTAACAAATCATGAATTGCCCCTTTCCATCATGCGGAACAATCACCATATCAATTTTAGAGAGGGACAGAAAACACGGGAACAGGAGGAAGGGTGATGCGCACTTTCGACCTGTTCAACAAGGCTCTGCAAAAGACCGAAACGTGGATACGGGAAGTCGCCGACGAAATGGAAACGGAGGACGAGCAGCTCGCCTTTCATGCGCTGCGCGCCGTGCTTCACGCTCTGCGCGATCGGCTCATCGTGGATGAGGCCGTGCACCTTGCTGCCCAGCTTCCGGTTCTGGTGCGAGGGATCTATTTCGAGAACTGGGATCCATCAAGGACACCCCTGAAGGTGCGTCACCGGCAGGAATTCCTCGATCTGGTCCGCCGCCACGCCGGGACAGACGATCGCCTTGATCCCGAGAAGGCCGCATCCGCTGTCTTCACGGTCCTGAAGCGGCACGTAAGCGAAGGCGAGATGCGCGAGGTTACAGAGGCCCTCCCGAAAGACATCCGCGAATTGCTGGCGGCCTAAAAGAGGTTGCCGGCAAAGAAGAGGGTGCCCGTCTCCGATGCTTGCCCGACGGTGCGCCCTCTTTTTCTGATCATTCGCCAATCAGGTGCCCTGCCACCTGCCGCGCATGGGGCCGTGCCCGGTGCTCGAAGAGATATATGCCCTGCCATGTGCCCAGGACGGGCCGCCCTCCGCTGACCGGTATCGAAAGCGAGACATCGGTCAGTGCCGATCTGATATGCGCCGGCATGTCGTCCGGTCCTTCCATGACGTGCCGATACCAGGCCTCTCCCTCCCGCACCAGCCGGCGGAAGAATTCATCCAGATCCCGTTGCACATCCGGATCGGCATTCTCCTGTATGGTCAGGGAGGCGGAGGTGTGCCGACAGTAAAGGGTCAGGAGTCCCTCGCCTATTCCGCTGCCCGAAACCCAGCGCACCACGGCGCCGGTGAATTCATACAGGCCCTGCCCGTGCGTATCGATACCAAAGACCGTGTGAACCTGTTGCATCGCACCTCTCCATGGCGGCCGGAAAGTAAACGGAATCTCTCCGGACTCCTTCAATTCTGCGCGCCCGATTTTGCCGGATGTCAAAACGCGCCTGATAGCCTGCTTCCCATAACAGGGGAACAGGACGTCAGACAATGAGTGGGAAAACGACATATCTTCTGAGCTTGCTCGTGGCCACCGGACTGGCAGTTGCCTCCGCGGACACAGCCCTGGCCAGAAAGGCCAATTTCGACAGCAGCCACAGCGTGTTCACCAGAGCCCAAGGGGAAACCCGTCCTCCCATAGGCTATGTCAATTTCTGCGCCAGATACCCGACAGAATGCCGGGCGATGGCCATACGTGGCACAACGAAGGTGCATCTTACGCCTGCACGTTGGGATCTGCTGATGCAGGTGAACAGCTTCGTCAACCGCAAGATCGCACCCGTGACCGACCAGGAACTCTACAACCGCCCTGAGGTTTGGGAATACCCGACCAGCGCCGGCGATTGCGAGGACTACGTACTCCTGAAGAAGCGGTACCTGGAGGGATTGGGCTTTGCGCCGGAAACACTTCTCATCACCGTTGTGCTGGACGAGGAAGGCGCTGGCCACGCGGTCCTGATGGTCCGCACAGACAGCGGCGACTTCATCCTCGACAACAGGCGCGACAAGGTACTGCCCTGGTACCGCACCGGATATCGGTACCTGAAACGCCAGTCCCAGCAGGACCCGAACCGCTGGGTATCTCTTTCCCCCGGGCGCAGCAGGACGAAGATATTCGGCCGCAACTGACGCCCCAAGCAACGACAGGGATGCAGACCCGGCCGGCGTCCCCCCCTCCCCCATCCCCACCAAAGGCCGGGTTTCAGGCCGGCTCCGTCCCCCACCCGGAGCCGGCCGCTTTTCTGTGACCTGAGGAAGCAGGCGGCTCATGTTTCCTCCAGTGTTTCCAGATACCGGGGGAACTTCTCAGCATAATGCCCGGCACCTTCCGCAAGGGCGGCCACTTCCTCTTCCGACAGCTCGCGCATCACCCGTCCGGGCATGCCCACGACAAGAGAATTCGGAGGGATTTCCTTCCCTTCCGGAATGAGCGCGCCGGCTCCGATTATCGAGTTTTTCCCGACGTTCACCCCGTTCATGATCGTGGCCCCCATGCCGACCAGCACGTTGTCACCTATCGTGCAGCCGTGCAGGATCACGGAATGCCCCACCACCACCCCGCGCCCCACGGTCAGGGGGAACCCGGGATCGGTATGCAGAACGCAGTTGTCCTGCACATTGGAGCCTTCGCCAATGACGATCAGCTCGTTGTCACCACGCAATACCGCCCCGAACCACACGGAGACATGACGGTGCAGTACCACCCGACCAATGATGGCCGCTGTCGGAGCCACGTAATATTCGCCCTCCGGCGGCAGTTTCGGCCTGTGTCCGTCGAATGCATAGATGGTCATGGCATGTTCCTCCCGACGTGAATCTCCACCTCAAGAAAACCAGCCATCCCTTTTCCGCACAAGGCAAAAGGCGCATCCGATTGCCGGATGCGCCTTCTGCCGGGCGCCTCTCGGGGGGCAGGGCCGGAAGGCGCCGCAAGAGTGACACGCCCGGCGGGGGCTCGTTACCGGGCGTGCCGCCGACCTCGTGACGCAGGTCCGCGGACACGCATCACTCGGTCAGTATCGTGTATTGACTAATGAACCCCTCGTTCTCGGCAATCACCTCCTCAGCGATGCGGATCGCCTCCTCCAGTGACGGAATACCCGTGATCGCACTGTCCCGCAGTCGGATCACGTAGGAGAGGTTGCCCTCCATGTCCGCCTCCGTACCGATGAAGAGACTCATGCGCGATCCGACGCGGATGTAGTGCGCAGAGCGCAGCTCCTTGCCCTTGTAGGTCCACTTGCCCCGCACGTCATGCAGGACAAAGCCCTTGATGCTCCTGGGAAACTCCATGTCGCTTCTCCCTGTGGCTCCGGTCGGGCGGCGGATCGTCCGCAGATCCACCGCCCACCGGCAACGTTTCCTCGCTCAGGCCGGTTCGGCAACAAGCGTATCGCCGCCCTCGACCGGTTCGTGAATGGCGTCCTCCGACCGTGCGATGACCACTGCTGCGCAGGCATCACCCCAGACGTTGATGGCGGTACGGAACTGATCGAGGATCCGGTCGATGGCCAGGATCAGGCCGATGCCGTCAAGTGGCAGCCCGGCCGCCGTCAGCACGATGCCCATGGTCACCAGCCCGGCACCGGGAATGGCCGCCGCACCGATGGCCGCCAGTGATGCCGTGATGAATATGACGATCTGCATGCCGAACGTCAGGTCGACACCCAGCAACTGGGCGATGAAGATCACCGCCACCGACTCGTAGAGCGCCGTTCCGTCCATGTTCACCGTGGCGCCCAGCGGCAGCACGAAGTTCGTCACCTTCGGATCAACGCCCGCACGGTTGGTGAGGTTGCTCATGGTCATGGGCAGCGTGGCTGCCGAGGAGGCCGTGGACCATGCGGTCATCAGCGCCGGCGCCACCGCCTTGAACAGTTTCAGCGGGTTGTACTTGCCGAAGATCCAGACCAGCGCCGTCAGCGTGATGAAAGCATGAATGCCCAGTCCCACGAGCACCGTCACGGCATACTTGGCCAGCGCCTTCAGTGCCGCAAAGCCCAGATCCATGAAGATGGCCGCCACCAGCATGAAGATGGCATAGGGCGCGATCGCCATGATCGCCATGATGCCCTTCTGCATGATGCGGTCCAGACCGTGGATGACGTTGGTCATGGCGTCCGAAGCCTTGCCGACGATGGAGGCCATGATGGCCAGGAAGATGGTGAAGAAGATCACCTGCAGGATGTCACCCTTGGCGAATGCCGCCACCGGATTCTTCGGGATCATGTTGACGAAGGTGTCAACGATGATGATCACCGCCGATTTCTCGCCCACACCGGCCTTGCCCACCTTGCCGGGCACCTCCGTGCCGATGCCCAGAGCCGATAGCGACTCCTTGTCGATGCCAAGTCCGGGGTTGAAGATGTTCACCACCAGAAGGCCAGCCGCCACGGCAAGCGCCGTTGTCAGAAAGTAGAAGCCGACCGTCTTGCCGCCCAGCTTGCCAAGCGCCCGGATGTCTCCGAGATTCACGATGGCCATGTATATGGAAGCGAACACCAGCGGAATGATCAGCATCCTGAGCAGCCGGATGAAGATATCTCCGCCGTATTTGAAGATCGTCTTGATGGCATAGACCGGGCCGGAGGTCACACCGGCTCCGTACATCACGTTGATGGCCAGCCCGAGCGCAATGCCCAGCACGATGCCGATGAGGATCTTCCACTGGAGATCCAGCCCCTTTCCCTTCTTCTCCGTCGCGCCCATGACTCAGTCTCCCCCGTAATAGTCCTCGGTGATCGCATAGGAGCGCACGGAGACCTGCGCCTTCACCGGGATGTATGCGTTCATGAATTCGAGAATGCGGCCGTTGGCCTTCAGCTCCGCCAGAATGAAGGTGTTCAGCATCTGCACGAGATCGAGATTCCCCTTCGCCATGGCGAAACCGTAGTAGTCGGGCTTGAAGGGCTTCTCGAACACCTCGACGACGAACTGCGCCCGCTTTGCGTTGTCGTGCAGCCAGACCTTCAGGAACATCTCGTCATGCACCATCAGGTCGGCCTTGCCTTTCAGCACCGCCTCGGCCGCTTCCTCGTTGGAGGGATAGGAGACGATCCGCGCACCGGGAAAGAACCGCGGCGCAACGCGCTCCGGCGCCTTTCCCTTCGTCACCGCGACCGTCAATTTGCCGATCTTTCCGTTGTCCTTGAGACGTTTCAGAAGTGCCTCGCGATCTTTCACCAGCGCCGCACCAAGCCGCGCCATACGGCCCTTGTTGACCATCACCGAAAGCCCGGTCTCGAAATATGGATCCGTGAAGTCCACCACCTTCGCCCGGTCGAAGGTAATGCTCATGCCGGCCATGATGATGTCTATCCGCCCGTCCCGCACCATCGGGATGAGCTCGCCGAAGGATGCCGGCACCACAACCTCCAGCTTCACACCGAGCTTCTCCGCCAGCAGCGCAGCGATATCCACATCCACCCCCACGCGCTTGCCGTCCCGCTCGAACGAAAAAGGCTTGAACTGCGGATTGACGCCGACCTTCAGCGTGCCCGATTGAAGAATGCGCGCCAGCGTCGGGGATCCTGAAGACACCATTTCCTGTGCCCTCGCGGCCCCGGAAACGAAGATGGCGCCAGCCGCCCAGGCAACGAGTGCCAGAGCCGCAAGCGCCCGCAACACGTACCGTCTCATTGCGTTTCCCTCCCTCTGTGGTCGGGGCAACGCCTGTACGGCCGCAAAGCCTGTCCGTTATGATTATTCGCGTCTCAAGCGCACCCCGGTCACTCAAAACCTAACATATTGTTAATGATGAGTCACGCGCTTTTGGCGAAGTGTGGGTAAAATTTCACGCCACTGAAGAGGGAATATTTCGCGCAGGAAACGAATTGTATCTCCCCACACGTACGGTGAGGCTTCTCTGCTCCTCTTTCCGGAATGAAACAGGCCTTTGAGGAATGGCAGCAGGCTCTGTCCTGCCAGTTTCATGCATATCGAAGTCACCGGATGACCACCATCTCGCCGAAGCCTTCCTTCTCCAGAACGTTGCGCAGCCTTTCCTCGGCGGCCGTCAGGAACACCTTGCCACCACGGATTTCGCCATGGTCGTCGCAGCTTTCCGCCACCTCCAGGGCCCGGCGGGCAATGGCGGCGGAAGGGTCGATGAAGGTCACCGGCCAGGGCGCCACATCCTCCATCTCCGCCCTCAGCAATGGATAGTGCGTGCAGCCGAGCACCACCGTGTCGGTACGCCGTCCTTCCCGTTCAGTGAAGACCGGAGCGATTTCCTGACGCAGGGCCTCCGGATCGACGAGGCACCCCGCCAGCTTGTCCTCGGCCATGCGGGCCAGTCGAGGGGCCCCGTGGAGAATGACCTTGCAGTGAAAGGCGAAAGTGTGGATCAGCGCCGTAGTGTATTCACGCTTCACGGTACCCGGCGTTGCCAGAACGCCGATGATGCCGGTACGGGTCTGCGCCGCGGCAGGCTTGATGGCCGGCACGGTGCCCACGAAGGGCACCTCATGCTCCGCCCGCAGGGCCGCCAGGGAGATCACCGAGGCGGTGTTGCAGGCCACAACTACCACGTCCGGAAACGCAGCATCGATCAGCCGCCCCATGAGGGAGACGATGTGCGCCCGCAGCGCCCCCTCTTCCCAGTCGCCGTAGGGAAAGCCAGCGACATCCGCCGCATAGTCGATGACGACACGTCCCTGCCCGGCCGCCAGCAACGCCCGCGCCACGGTGAGGCCGCCCAGCCCGGAATCGAAAACGAGAATGCGCCGCATCCTTCCCTCCGTTCCCGCAATCGCGGGAATCGGGAACCTTCCCAGCGGCATGTTCGCCCGCGCGGCGGTCGGGGTCAACCGTTGCCGTCGCGCCGCTTGCGGTCGTGGCGGATGCCCGAGAGCGTCCGGATGATGCCGCGGAAGGTGCGCACCTCCTGTTCGGAGAGCTCGGCCCGCTCGAACATGTTGCGCAGGTTGCGCACGATGGTGGGCCGCATGTCCGGCGACTTGAAGTAGCCGGCCGCCTCCAGGTCGCTTTCCAGATGCTCGAACATGCCGATCAGCTCGGCCTTGGTGGCGGGGCGGGAGTCGGGCATCTTCAGCCCCGGAGCCAGCGCCGGCGCCTCGTCCGTCTCCATGCCGAGACGCTCGCCGTGCTCGTGGCGATACCATTCGTAGGCCACCAGCAGCACAGCCTGCGCGATGTTGATGGAGGCGAAGCGCGGATTGACCGGCGCGGTGATGATCACGTCGGCCAGCGACACCTCGTCGTTGTTCAGCCCCCAGCGCTCGCGGCCGAAGAGGATGCCGAGCCGCTGCCCGCCACGCACCCGCGCGCGCATGTCGCGCCCCGCCTGCTCCGGCGTGATCACCGTCTTGGTCATGCCCCGCGGCCGCGCAGTGGTGGCATAGACGTGATGCAGGTCGG
>JAJRRY010000106.1 GCA_024279095.1 Alphaproteobacteria bacterium | reverse complement strand
GTGGCGTTGATCGTCAACGGCTTTGTGCGCGAGGTGATCCAGAAACTGCCCATGGAGTTCATGGCCGAGACCCAGCGCCTCATCAATATCTCGCTGGAAGGCAGCGTCGGCTGACCCTCCGGTGGCAAAAGGAAAAAAACGGAAAGAACACCATGCTGCTGAATGTCGAAAATCTGCGTGTCCGCGTGGAGGCGGAAGAGGAAGGCGAGGTCAAGGAAATCCTCAAGGGCCTCTCCCTGACCATCAAACCCGGCGAGGTGCATGCCATCATGGGGCCGAACGGTTCCGGCAAGTCCACCTTCTCCCATGTTCTGGCCGGCAAACCGGGATACGAGGTCACGGACGGCACCGTACGCTTCCGCGACGAGGACCTGCTGGAGCTGGAACCCGAGGAGCGCGCCGCAAAGGGCCTCTTTCTGGCCTTCCAGTATCCGGTGGAGATCCCCGGCGTGCCCTACATGCAGTTCCTCAAGGTGGCGCTGAACTCGCAGCGCAAGCTGCGTGGCGAGGAGGAATTGTCCACGCCCGACTTCATGCGCCTGATCCGTCAGGAGACGGAGCGACTGAACATTCCCATGGACATGCTGCGCCGCCCTGTGAATGTGGGCTTCTCCGGTGGCGAGAAGAAGCGCATGGAGGTGCTGCAGATGGCGGTGCTGAACCCCACCCTGTGCATCCTTGACGAGATCGACTCCGGTCTCGATATCGATGCGCTGAAGGTGGTGGCCGATGGCGTCAACGCCCTGCGTTCGGACGAACGCGGCTTCCTGCTGATCACGCACTATCAGCGTCTGCTCGACTATATCCAGCCCGACCACGTGCACGTCATGACGAAGGGGCGCATCGTGCGCTCCGGTGGCAAGGAGCTGGCGCTGGAACTGGAGCGTGAGGGCTACGCCGCCTACGCCGAAGAGAATGCGGCATAAGGAATGCATGCCATGAGCAAGCCGATGAACAGACTGGCCGCGGAAGACATCTGGCGTGAGGCCCGCAAGGGTTTCGATGCTGGCATTCCCTGGCTGAAGGAGGCCCGAGACAATGCTTTCAAGGCCTTCGAGAAGGGCGGGCTGCCCACACCGCGCACCGAGGACTGGCGCTGGAGCGATATCCATCGCTATCTGAACGCGCCCTATCCGCCCGCCGTGGCAACGCCGGCGGAAGAGCTCGACACCCTCGTGGCGCGTAATCCCTTCGCGAGGGTGGATGCCTCCCTGATGGTCTTCGTCAACGGCCGTTTCGATCCCGGCCGTTCCCATCTCATGGAGGAGGACGGCATTGACGTGCTGGCGCTCTCCGAGGCATCGCTCGCGCCCGAATGGGCGGATTTTTCGGTACGTGACGATGCCATCGACCAGCTCAATCTGGCCTTTGCCACGGATGGTGCACTCGTGCGCGTGCGGGCTGGACTGGAGGCCTCCATTCCGTTGGTGATCCTCAACATCACCACGGGTGCCGGTACTTCCCATGCTCTGCGCCACCATGTGCGGGTGGAGGGGGGGGCTTCCTTCACCTTCTACGAGGTGCAGCTCGGAGCTGGTGATCATATGGCAAATGTGGTCACGTCGGTGAAGCTGGACGAGGGCGCGGTCCTGACCCGCATTCAGGCGAACCTGAAGGACGAGGCGGCAATCCATTTCGCCAATCTCGACGCCGATGTGGGCCGCGCCGCGCGGCTGCACGATCTGGCCGTTCTCGTTGGCGGGCGGTTCCATCGTCAGCAGGATTTCGTGGATTTCACCGGCGAAGAGGCCGAAGCCCGCGTCGATTCCGCCTATCTGCTGCGCGGGCGACAGCATGCGGATACCCGGCTTGTGGTCAACCATGCGGTGCCGCATTGCACCTCGCGTGAGACCTTCAAGTGCGTGATGGACGAGAATGCCCGCGGGGCCTTCCAAGGCCGCATCCACGTGGCACCGGGTGCCCAGAAGACGGACGGCCAGATGGCCGCCCATGGTCTGCTGCTGGGCGAGATGGCCGAATTCGACGCCAAGCCGGAGCTGGAGATCTATGCCGACGATGTGGTCTGCGCCCATGGCGCCACGGCGGGAGCTCTGGACGAGGAGCAGCTGTTCTACCTGCGCGCCCGCGGTATCACGGAGCGTCTTGCGCGTGGCATGCTGATTTCCGCCTTCGTTGCCGAAACCTTTGACGATGTGGAAGACGAGGCCGCGCGCTCCGCTCTTCAGCAACTGGCGGAAAACTGGCTGGCAGGGGAGGGGGGCGCATGAGCGGTACGGCAGCGAAACGGCAGGAGCCGGCCTACGACGTGGAGCGCATCCGTGCCGACTTTCCCATCCTCTCGCGGGAGGTGCACGGTAAGCCGCTGGTCTATCTGGACAACGGCGCCTCGGCCCAGAAACCGCAGGTAGTCATCGACACCGTCACCCGGACCTATGCGGAAGAGTATGCCAACGTGCACCGCGGCCTGCATTTCTTGTCGAACCTGGCCACCGACCGTTTCGAGGCAGCACGCGAGACCGTCCGCCGTTTTCTCAATGCCGGTTCGGTGGACGAGATCATCTTCACGCGCAACGCCACGGAGGCCCTGAATCTGGTGGCCTCCAGCTTCGGACTGAAGTTCATCGGTGAAGGTGATGAAATCATCGTTTCGCTGCTGGAGCATCATTCGAACATCGTTCCGTGGCATTTTCACCGCGAGCATTCCGGTGCGGTGCTGACGTGGATTCCTGTGGACGACTCAGGGCAACTGATCGTCGAGGAATTCGAGCGCATGATCTCGCCGCGCACGAAGATTGTTGCCGTGACACACATGTCCAATGCGCTGGGCACCATCACGCCGGTGCGCGACATCATCCGCATAGCCCACGATCACGGCATCCCGGTGCTGGTGGACGGCTCCCAAGCGGCCGTGCACCTGCCTGTGGACGTGCGGGAACTGGACGCGGACTTCTACGTTTTCACCGGCCACAAGACCTACGGCCCGTCTGGCATCGGCGTGCTCTATGGCAAAAGCAAGTGGCTGAAGAAGCTGCCGCCGTACATGGGCGGCGGCGAGATGGTGGGCGACGTCTCC
>JAJRRY010000105.1 GCA_024279095.1 Alphaproteobacteria bacterium | reverse complement strand
CTGGTGGCAATGTTTTTCCCTCGTAGGCCAAGCAACCCTTCTTGAGCCTGCCAGTGTCCCGTTTCCTCCAGTTCCTTGCGCTGGGCCAGCATCTTTTCGGCCCATGCGTTCCAATGTTCCTCCCCCTGGAACCAGCGCAACAGGGTGCGGTGCACGCTGGGGCGTTTCTGCTTCAGCCGTTCCAGCGCATCCTTGTTCAGTTCGACCAGCTTTTCGTATGACAGTGTCATCCCCCGGCCCCCTTGCCTTGCCCTGTGTCATAAGACACCGCGCCCCACCCTGCGTCAACCCGCACCCCTCGCCACCGGTGCCTGCCGCTCCGGGCTGCCGGGACTGCGCCCGGCAGTGAGCCGGAAAGAGGGTGAGGACATGCCCATATTCGACTCATCCCCGGACTGTACAACTTGGGCCCGGCAGTGAGCCGGAGAGGGAGGCAGGGCCGTGCCACTCTCGCCTCGTCATTCCCGTGAAAACGGGAATCCATGCGGCCTTTCCGTTTGCCCGGGCGGATGTTGTATTTCCCGGGCTGCACCAATCCGCCCTCTCACCTCTCCCCATCATGACGGCGACTCGGCATGGATCCCCGCTTTCGCGGGGATGACGGCAAAGCAAGAGGCCATACCTCAAACACCGGCTCATGCCCGGGCTTGTCCCGGGCATCCATGCGGAAGTGCCATCTGCTCCGCCCTGCCTATGCGCATCGTGGAAGGGGTGGTTGCATCGTGGCGGCGGGCGGGAGAAAAGGAAGCGGCAATGGCGGCACGGGGCTGGCGGATGCATCATCGAACGCGTCGGAATTTCGCATGGAACATTTTACCTCCATCATTCCCCTCCGGCAGTGGCCGGAGAACTTCTCCTTCGAGCCGTTTCTCGACACCCTCGGGCAGATGCTGCCGACATCTTCCGTCGGCCATGCCGGGCGGCCCACGGAGCTGCCCACGCGGGCCATCACCCTGACGGTGGACGGCATCGACATGCTGGTGAGCATCACCGGCGACCCGCTGGACGCAGAGCTGATGGAACAGGCCGTCTCGCTGGCCCACAACTGGCCCGGCGCCGCGGAGGCGGTGCGGGACTGCCCCGCCCACGCCGTCATCAGCGTGCACGAGGATCCGGAGGAGTGGATGCGCTCGCGTCACGTGGCGCGGCTGGTGGAGACGGTGGCGCATGCCCTGATCCGCCACGTTCCGGCAACGGCCCACCTGTGGGCCACGGCGGCGCGCCTGCTGCCGGTGGACACCTTTTCCTCCGTTATCGACGACCCGGCCTCCTCGGCGCTGCGCTGGGTGGGGCTGGAATTCTTCCGCGGCCCGAAGACGGCGGACGGCGAGGATACCGTGGTCATCCACACCCGCGGACTGGTGCGCTTCTTCGGCTACGAGGTGGAGCTGGCCGCGGTGCCCATGAGCCCACCCAACGCCGCCCAGATCATCATGAGCGTGGCCCAGTATCTGCTCGACAACGGCCCCGTCCTGAACAATGGCGACATCATCGGCCCGCCCGACGGCGCGCGCTTCCAGATGCACCGCCTGCCCAAGGAACGCAGCCACGGCGCAGTCAAGATGCAGCTCGCCCTGCTCGGCTGACATCACCCCTTCCCCCCTTGTTTGTGAGATGTGCGGTATGAAGGAGGGGCCGAGTGGCACAGGCCTTGCCATTGTCCATCATCCCTGCAGAAGCAGGGATCCATGCCGAGTCGGGATTGCGACGGGAGGAAACGGACATGGTGCGTCCTGCAAAACACAACACTCGCCCGAGCAGGTGGAAAGGCCGCATGGATTCCCGCTTTCGTGGGAATGACGATCAGCATGTGGCGCGTCGTTTCCTCATGCTGCCGGGATCGGTTCCGGCAGGCACGGGCAGCGCGGAGACAGGTGCCCGGCCTTGGCACTGGCGCCCGGGGGCGGGGAATGATATGGCTCGCGCAACCGGCAATCTTCACGGAACGGAACCACGGCCATGAACGACACATCGCCAATCGACAGGGCACGCCGCATGGCGGAGGACGCCGCGAACCACCTGCTGGGGAAACAGCGCGCGGACGGGCATTTCGTCTACGAGCTGGAGGCGGATGCCACCATTCCGGCGGAATACATATTTCTGAATCACTTCCTGGGAGATCCTGAACCGGAACTCGAACAGGAACTGGGAGAATACATCCGTTCCATCCAGTCGCCGGATCATGGTGGCTGGCCGTTGTTCCATCGCGGCGATTTCGACATCTCCGCCTCGGTGAAGGCCTACTATGCGCTGAAGATTCTGGGAGACGATCCGCAGGCGGAGCACATGCGCCGGGCTCGCGAGGCCATTCTGGCCCATGGCGGCGCGGAGAAGTCCAACGTCTTCACTCGCTACCAGCTGGCCCTGTTCGGCCAGATCCCGTGGCACGGCGTTCCCGCAATGCCGGTGGAGCTGATGCTCATGCCGCGCTGGTTCCCGGTGAACATCTGGAAGATGTCCTACTGGTCGCGGACGGTGATCGCGCCGCTGCTGATCATCGCCGCGCATCGTCCGCTGGCGGCCAACCCGACTGGCACCCACTGCCGCGAGCTGTTCCGCACCCCGCCGGAGGTGCGCACGCGCTGGCAGACCAACCCCACGGGCACGAAATGGGGCGAGTTCTTCCTCCGCCTCGACCGCATTCTGCATCCGCTGGAGAAGCACGTCCTGCCCCGGCTACCCACCCGGCGGCGCGCGCTGGAGCGGGCCGTGGAGTTCTACCGCGAGCGCCTCAACGGGCTGGACGGGCTGGGCGCCATCTTCCCGGCCATGGCCAATTCCGTCATGGCCATGCATGTCATGGGCGTGCCGCCGGAGCACCCGGACTACGCCACGGCGCGGGAGTCAATCCGCCGGCTGGTGGT
>JAJRRY010000104.1 GCA_024279095.1 Alphaproteobacteria bacterium | reverse complement strand
GTCGGGATTGCCTAGATAGACCCCGAGGAAGGCAGATCAGGGCACCGGAATGGCGAAAGGCAAGAAGGTCCTTATTGTACTCCATCAGGAAACCTCCACACCGGGGCGCATCGGCACCTGGCTGAGGGCGCGCGGCGTGGAGCTGGACATCCGCCGTCCGATCCTCGGGGATCCGCTGCCCGAGACCCTGGCGGAGCATCACGGCGCCATCGTCTTCGGCGGGCCGGGGTCGGTCAACGACAACGTGGAGCATTTCCGGCAGGAGATCGACTGGCTGTCGGTGCCGTTGCGCGAGAACAAGCCCTATATCGGCATCTGCCTGGGCGCCCAGATGCTGGCCAAGAAGCTGGGCGCGAAGGTCGGCCCGCATCCGGAGGGCTACTGCGAGGTCGGCTATTATCCCGTCCAGCCGACGGAGCTGGGCGAGCGCCTGTGCGACTGCTGGCCCGATTACGTCTACCAGTGGCATCGGGAAGGTTTCGAGGTGCCTGCCGGGGCCGAGTTGCTCATGGAGGGTGGCGCCTGGTTCCCCAATCAGGCTTTCCGGTACGGCGGCATGGCCTTCGCCCTGCAGTTCCATCCCGAGGTGACCACGGCGATGATCCATCGCTGGACTGTGCTGGCTGCCGACCGTCTGAAACGCCCTGGCGCACGCCCGCGTCACACCCATTTCGAGGATCGGCTGGTGCACGATCCGGCGGTGGCCTGTTGGCTCGACCGCTTCCTCGACTTCTGGCTCACGCTTTCGCCGGAACGGGCCGAACGGCAGCGTGTGGCCTGAATCTCTGCGCGTTCAGATGCCCTCCACCACGAAGAACTGCGCTTCCGCCGCCCCTTCACGCGCCGCTCGGGCTTCCCGGTATTCCGGCGAGTCGTAGAAAGTCCGTGCCGCCTCCAGCGAGGGGAACTCGACGATCACCACGCGGCGCTCCTCCGGCTCGCCTTCCAACGTCACGGTCTCGCCCCCACGCGCCAGAAAACGGCCGCCATGCTTTTCGATGGCAGCGGGCGAGAGCGCCATGTAGCCGCGGTATTTCTCCGGATTGGTGACGCGAATGCGGGCGACGAGATAGGCAGGCATGTCGATCCTCCTTGTTCGGAATGCATCGGACTGGCATCTTTTCCGCCCAACCGGTTCCGATGCAAGAGGGTGATGCCATGGACGGCAGACCGCGCCGATCCGTTCTCTACGTCCCTGCGGACAATCCCCGTGCCCTGCACAAGGCCCGCACGCTGCCTGCCGACTGCCTGATCCTCGATCTGGAGGATGCGGTGGCTCCTTCTGCCAAGGAGGCCGCCCGTCGCCAGGTGAAAGAGGTGCTTGCCGAAGGCGGTTTCGACGGGCGCGAGGTCATCCTGCGGGTCAATGGCGCGGATACCGGCTGGCATGCCACCGATCTTGATCTTGCTCGTCGGGTGCGCCCGGATGCCGTGCTCCTGCCCAAGGTGAACGGACCGGAGGACCTGCATCGGCTGACGGCGCAAATCGGCGATGTTCCTTCCGCCCTCTGGGCAATGATCGAAACGCCGTCCGCCGTGCTGAAGGTTGCCGACATTGCCGCCTGCACGGAAGAGCTGCCCCTGCGGGCTCTGGTCATGGGCACGAATGATCTGATCCGTGAAACCGGCGTCTCCGCCGATCGGGAACGCATGGCTCTCATTCCCTGGCTGATGACCTGCGTGGCTGCTGCACGCGCCGCCGGTATCGCGATCATCGATGGAGTTTTCAACGACATTGGAAATAACGAAGGATTTCGCGCGGAATGCCGGCAGGGCCGCATGTTGGGCATGGACGGCAAGACGCTGATCCATCCTTCGCAGATCGGTGAGGCCAATGCCGTCTTCGCTCCGACGGAGGAAGAGATCCGCGAGGCGGAGGCGGTCGTGACGGCATTCTCCCGCCCGGAAAACGCGGATCGGGGCGTCATCCGGATGAACGGACGGATGGTCGAACGGCTGCATCTGGACATGGCCCGAAGGGTACTGGAAAAGGCTTCCGCCATCCGTCGTCAGGAAACGGAGCAGGACACCTGAATGCCTGCCTGCAGGGCATGTGTCACCATATCCTCATATGCGCATTTTCGCATTTGTTTTCAGACTTTTGTCGAAAACGGCAGAGGACGGAAAAAGTCTGGAAAGGCCGGACGAATTGGAGTAGGGTTTTTCAGTCATGGCGGGACATTTTGTCCCATCTCGAAATCGCGTTTCCATTCCGCATCACCCGGCAGGCATCGGCCGGGCCTTGAGTAGAGACAGGAACATGGCCAGTACGGACTTGCGCGACAGGCGGCCACTCTCGCCGCATCTTCAGGTCTATCGACCCAATCTCACCATGATGATGTCGATCCTGCACCGGATTACCGGTGCGGCGCTCTATTTCGCGTTGCTTCTGGGGATCTGGTGGCTGGTGGCGCTTGCATCCGGACCGGAGTATTTCACCTTCGTCAACGGCATCTTCGGATCGTGGTTCGGCCTGCTGATCCTCTTCGGTGCCACCTATGCGCTGTTTCATCACATGATGGGGGGGATCCGCCATCTGATCTGGGACACCGGGCGGGCCTTCGCCATCCCGGCAGCTGAACACATGGCGTGGATGTCTCTGGCCCTGGCGGCCGGACTGACGGTGCTGGTCTTCGTGGCCGGCTGGCTTGCGGCCTGAGGAGTTTGGAGATGGGCAGAGGTTTTCAGACGCCGCTCAGGCGTGCGCGCGGTTCGGGCAGTGCGCACGAGGGAACGAGCCACTTCCTGGCCCAAAGGGTGACCGCCGTCTTTTCCATTCTTCTGGCGGCCTTCGTCATGGTGCTGGCCGTGCTTCTGGCCGGCAGCGATTATGAAACGGCCCGTGCCGTGGCCGGCAATCCCTTCGTGGCCGCAGGTCTGCTGGCCGCCGCCGCGACTTTCGTCTATCACATGATGATCGGCATGCAGGTCATCATCGAGGATTACGTGCACGGGGCGCTGGCCCGTCCGCTGCTGCTGGCCGCCAACGTCCTCTTCTGCGGGCTGGTCTTCATTCTTTCCGCCCTTGCCATCGCCAAGATCGCATTCGGAGCCTGACATCATGGCCAACAACGGACAGGAGATCGAGGGATCCGGTCCCGTGACCTCCGTGAACATCGGCGGTCGCGCCTACGAAATCGTCGAGCACGCCTACGACGTGGTCATCATCGGCGCCGGCGGAGCCGGCCTGCGGGCCGTGGTTGGCTGTGCACAGGCGGGATTGAAGACCGCCTGCCTGACCAAGGTCTTTCCCACCCGCTCCCACACCGTGGCGGCGCAGGGCGGCATTGCCGCAGCCCTTGGCAACATGGGGCCGGACGACTGGCGCTGGCACATGTACGACACCGTGAAAGGTTCCGACTGGCTGGGCGATCAGGACGCCATCGAGTATCTGGCCCGCAACGCCCCGGCGGCGGTGATCGAACTGGAGCACTGGGGTACGCCTTTTTCCCGCACCGAGGAGGGACGCATCTATCAACGCCCCTTCGGTGGCATGACCACGAAGTTCGGCGAGGGACCGCCTGCGCAGCGCACCTGCGCCGCCGCCGACCGCACCGGCCACGCCATGCTCCACACCATGTACGGTCAGGCATTGCGCAACGGCGCGGAATTCTTCATCGAGTACTTTGCCCTCGATCTGATCATGGATGATGAGGGGGGCTGCCGTGGCGTCGTGGCTCTGTGCATGGAGGACGGCACCATCCACCGCTTCCGCGCCCATGCGGTAATCATGGCCACCGGTGGCTACAACCGGATCTATTTCTCCTGCACCTCCGCCCATATCTGCACCGGCGACGGCAGCGCCATGGTCATGCGTGCCGGCCTGCCCACCCAGGACATGGAATTCGTGCAGTTCCATCCCACCGGCATCTACGGTGCCGGCATCCTGATCACCGAGGGCGTGCGCGGCGAGGGCGGCTACCTCACCAACGCCATGGGCGAGCGCTTCATGGAGCGCTATGCGCCGCACGCCAAGGATCTGGCCTCGCGCGACGTGGTCTCGCGCGCCATGATGATCGAGATTCGCGCGGGACGCGGCGTCGGAAAGAACCGTGACCATATCCACCTGCATCTCGATCACCTCGGCGCCGACGTGATCGCGGAGCGGCTGCCCGGCATTTCCGAATCGGCGAAGATCTTCGCCGGCGTGGACGTCACCCGCGAACCGATCCCCGTACTGCCCACGGCGCACTACAACATGGGCGGCATTCCCACCAACTACCACGGCGAGGCCATCTGTCCGCGCGACGGCGATCC
>JAJRRY010000103.1 GCA_024279095.1 Alphaproteobacteria bacterium | reverse complement strand
GAGGAATTTCCGCCGGAGGCCTCCGATCTGCTGCTTTACGAAGGGCTGCACGGGGCAGTGGTCACCGACGAGGTGAACGTGGCCCAGCATGCCGACCTGAAGATCGGCGTGGTGCCGGTGATCAATCTGGAGTGGATCCAGAAGATCCACCGCGACCGCTCGGCGCGCGGCTACACCACCGAGGCGGTGACCGACACCATCCTGCGGCGCATGCACGACTACGTGCATTACATCTGCCCGCAGTTCTCCGAGACGGACATCAATTTCCAGCGCGTGCCGACGGTGGATACCTCCAATCCCTTCGTTGCCCGCTGGATCCCGACGGCCGGCGAGTCGATGGTGGTGATCCGCTTCAAGGATCCGCACGGTATTGACTTCCCTTACCTGCTGTCGATGATCCACGATAGCTTCATGACGCGCGCCAACACCATCGTGGTGCCTGGCGACATGATGGATCTGGCCATGCAGCTCATCCTGACGCCGATGATCCATCGCCTGATAGAGATGAAACACAGGGCCGTCTGATCCCCGCTTGCGGCGGCGGGCCGCATCCATCCCATCCGAGGAGACGAAGACAATGAGTGACGACATCAGCTGCATGGACATGGCGAATGCCATCCGCTTCCTGTCCATGGACGCCATCCAGAAGGCCAAGTCCGGACATCCCGGCATGCCCATGGGCATGGCCGACGTGGCTGCCGTGCTGTGGACGCAGCACCTGAAGTTCGATGCGGCGAAGCCGGACTGGGCGGACCGCGACCGGTTCGTGCTGTCGGCGGGGCACGGCTCCATGCTGCTTTATTCCCTGCTCTATCTGAGCGGCTTCGAGGAAGCGACGATCGAGGAGATCAGGAACTTCCGTCAGCTGCATTCGAAGATGGCGGGGCATCCGGAATACGGTCATCTGGCCGGTGTCGAAGTGACCACCGGCCCGCTGGGTTCCGGTCTGGCCACCGCAGTGGGCATGGCGCTCGCCGAGCGCATGCTGAACGCCCGCTACGGTGATGATCTGGTGGATCATTACACTTGGGTGATCGCCGGTGACGGCTGCCTGATGGAGGGTGTTTCCCACGAGGCCATCGATCTGGCCGGTCATCTGGGCCTGAACCGGCTGATCGTGCTGTGGGACGACAACGAGATCACCATCGACGGCAAGACCTCCGTGGCCACCTCCATGAACCAGATCGAGCGCTTCGACGCCGCCGGCTGGAATACCATCGAGGTTGACGGTCACGATCACGATCAGATCGATGCCGCGCTGGCCGCCGCGAAGGAGAGTGACCGTCCGACCTTCATCGCCTGCAAGACCATCATCGGCTATGGCGCGCCCAACAAGCAGGGCTCCGAGGCCACCCATGGTGCGCCCTTGGGCGAGGACGAGATCGCCGCGGCTCGCGAGAAGCTGAACTGGCCGCATGCGCCGTTCGAGGTTCCCGAGGAGATCCTGAACGCCTGGCGCGCCTATGGCGCCCGAGGGCGCGAGGCCCGCGAGGCTTGGGAGGCGCGTCTGGAGGTGTCTCCCAAGAAGGATGATTTCCTGCGTGATCTTTCCGGCAAGGTGCTGCCGGAGACCCTGAAGGCGCTGGACGGCTTCCGCCGGCAGCTGGCGGAGGAGAAGCCGAAGCTCGCCACCCGTCAGGCCTCCCAGAAGACGCTGGAGGTGCTGGTGGCCAACCAGCCCAATCTGGTGGGCGGCTCGGCCGACCTCACGCACTCCAACCTCACGGTGGTGAAGGGCATGAAGTCCATTGTGCCGGGCGATTTCTCCGGTGCCTACATCCATTACGGCGTGCGCGAGTTCGGCATGGGCACGGCGATGAACGGCATTGCCCTGCACGGCGGGTTCATGAACTATGGTGGCACCTTCCTGATCTTCTCCGACTACATGCGCGGCGCCATCCGCTTGGCGGCGCTGCAGGGGCTGCCGGTGACCTACGTCTTCACCCATGACTCCATCGGCCTGGGCGAGGACGGGCCGACGCATCAGCCGGTGGAGACCATTCCGTCCCTGCGGGCCATGCCCAACCTCAACGTCTTTCGCCCGGCCGATGCCATGGAGACGGCGGAGGCCTGGGCCTGCGCGATGCAGTCCGAGAAGACGCCGTCGGCGCTGTGTCTGTCCCGTCAGGGGCTGCCGGCGCTGCGCGAGGATGCCGGCGAGAACATGGTGGCGAAGGGTGCCTATGTGCTGCGCGAGGCCGAAGGCGGTCGCGACGTGACGCTGCTGGCCACCGGTTCGGAAGTCTCCATGGCCATCGAGGCCGCCGACATGCTGGCGGAAAAGGGCATCCGGGCGGCGGTGGTTTCCATGCCGTGCTGGGAGCTGTTCGAGCAGCAGGACGATGCCTACCGGGCTTCGGTGCTGGGCGATGCCCCGCGCGTGGCCGTGGAGGCAGCCATCGGCATGGGCTGGGAGAAGTGGATCGGCGACAACGGTCGCTTCATTGGCATGAAGAGCTTTGGCGCGTCCGCGCCGGCCGGCCAGCTCTACGAGTTCTTCGGCATCACTGCCGAGGCCGTGGCGCAGGCTGCGGAGGAGCTCGTCAAGGGCGCCTGAGGCGCTACCGGATCCGACGACAGCCCCTCTTCCGCATCCGCCGGGTCATGGATCTGGCGGAGTGGGGAGGGTAGGACAGGAACACATTGAAACAAGACTGAGGGAAAGACACATGACCTTGAAAGTAGCGATCAACGGATTTGGGCGGATTGGCCGGAATGTTCTGCGGGCGATCGTGGAGTCTGGACGTGACGACATCACGGTGGTTGCGATCAACGATCTGGGCCCTGTGGAGACGAACGCGCACCTTCT
>JAJRRY010000102.1 GCA_024279095.1 Alphaproteobacteria bacterium | reverse complement strand
TTCGCCCTGCCCCGTCCGATGAAGGGCCGGGAGGGCTGTCACTTCTCCTTCTCCGGCCTGAAGACGGCGGTACGCACCGCAGCCCTGAAGCTGGAAACCGTCACCGGGAAGGACAAGGCGGACATCTGCGCCTCCTTCCAGAAGGCCGTCGCCGAGACGCTGACCGACCGTCTGGCCAATGCCTGCGAACGCTTCCGCGCCGAGCATCCGGAACTGGAGGCCCGCACGCTGGTGGTGGCCGGAGGCGTGGCGGCCAACCGCGCCCTGCGCGCGGCCATGGAGGAAGAGGCGGCACGGCACGGCTTCCGGCTGGTGGCGCCCCCTCTGCACATGTGCACGGACAATGCCGCCATGGTGGCCTGGGCCGGTGCACTGCGCCTGGCCCGCGGACATTCCGATCCGCTCGACACGCCGGCGCGGGCCCGCTGGCCGCTTGATCCGGAGGCGGAACCGGCGGCATTCGCAGGAGTGAAGGCATGAAGATAGGCGTGATCGGAGCCGGTGCCTGGGGCACCGCACTGGCCATGACAGCGGCCCGCGCAGGCCACGAGGTGGTGCTGTGGGCACGCGAGCCGGAGCTCGTGGAGGCCATGGACACGCTGCGGGAGAACGTTGTCTACCTGCCGGGTCATCGGCTGCCGGACACCGTGCATCCCACCGGAGAGCCTGCCGACATGGCCGATCGCGAAATGGTATTGCTCGCCGCGCCTGCACAGGCGACCCGGGCCGTCATGGAGACCTTTTCTCCCCACCTGAGGGCGGCGCCCCCGCTGGTGCTGTGCGCCAAGGGCATCGAGCAAGAAACCGGAAAATTCCTGACCGAGGTGGTGGCCGATACGGCTCCGGAATTACGCACTTTCATCCTCTCCGGCCCGAGCTTCGCCACCGATGTGGCCGCCGGGCTGCCTGCCGCCGTCACCTTGGCCGGCAGCAGTATCGAGGAGGCCCGCGACATCGCCCGGACCCTGTCGCACCGGGCCTTCCGGCTCTATTCCTCAGACGATCCGTTGGGGGCGCAGATCGGTGGCGCCATGAAGAACGTGCTGGCCATTGCCTGCGGTATCGTGGAAGGCCGGAAGCTGGGGGATTCCGCCCGCTCCGCCTTGGTCACCCGCGCCTTCGCCGAGCTGGCCCGCTTCGGCCGGGCGCTGGGGGCTAAACCGGAGACGCTCACCGGCCTGTCCGGACTGGGTGATCTGATGCTGACCGCCACATCACCACAGTCGCGCAACTATTCCCTCGGTCTGGAACTGGGACGCGGGCGCCCTCTGGATGACATCATGGGTGAACGCAAGGCAGTGACCGGGGGCGTCCATTCGGCGGAAATCGCCGTGGAGATTGCCGACGAGAAGGGTATTGACATGCCCATATGCCGATCCGTGAAGGCGATCGTGACCGGAGAGTCCACGGCCGACGAGGAAATCGCGAGGCTGCTTCAGCGGCCCTTGCGCGACGAGGGGGAATGAACGCAATGTCGCTCTATGCCATCATCTGCAAGGACAAGCCGAAGGAAGGACTGGAACTGCGCAAGGCGAACCGGCCCGATCATCTGAAATGGCTCGACGACCTGGGCCGCACCGTGGTCGCCGCCGGCCCCTTCCTCGACGAAGAAGGCAACCCGAACGGCTCACTCATCATCATCGAGGCCTGTTCGCTCGATGCCGCAAAAGGCATTGCCGCACAGGATCCTTACGGAAAGGCGGGCGTCTTCGAATCCGTCGAGATCCGCCCGTGGAAATGGTTGATCAACAAGCCGGCGGGAATGTGATGGACAACCGACAGCGGTAACGCGAGGGAGTGAAGCGACATGGCCTACTGGCTATTCAAGAGCGAACCGAACACCTGGGGCTGGGAACACCAGAAGGCGCACGAAGGCCCCGCCGAATGGGACGGCGTGCGCAACTATCAGGCGCGCAACAACATGCGGCAGATGAAAGTCGGCGATCTCGGCTTCTTCTATCATTCGGTGAAGGAAAAACGCATTGTCGGCATCGTCCGCGTGGCAGTGGAGGCCCACCCCGATTCCACCACCGACGATCCGCGTTGGGAATGCGTGGACGTGGAAGCGGTCTGCGACGTGCCGAAGCCGGTGACACTGGACGAGATCAAGGCCAACCCGAAGCTGGAGAACATGGTGCTGGTGAACAACTCCCGTCTCTCCGTGCAGCCGGTCACCGAGGAGGAGTGGGAGGAGGTGTGCCGCATGGCCGGTTTCACGGAAATCCCGCGCAGTCCGTGGCCGGAAGGGAAAACCTGCGGCTGAAGTACCCGCGCCTCGTGCCGGAATCACACCCGAACGTGAGTTTTCCTGCCGCTCCTACAGGTATAGAATCAACAGCATGACTGCGACAGGAAAACGTCGGCATCCGGCATGGCTCCAGACGGCCGCCGTGGCGCTGCTCGCCGCGGGCATTGCCGCATGGATCGCGGTGCGCGTCATGCCGCAGAAGGCGGTGCTGTTCG
>JAJRRY010000101.1 GCA_024279095.1 Alphaproteobacteria bacterium | reverse complement strand
TCTACTTCCGGACGACGGACGTGACGGGCGTTGTGACGCTTCCGGAGGGCACGGAGATGGTGATGCCGGGCGACAACGTGACGTTCGAGGTCGAGCTGATTGCGCCGATCGCCATGGAGGAGCGCCTGCGCTTCGCCATCCGTGAAGGTGGCCGTACCGTCGGCGCCGGCGTCGTCTCCGAAATCATCGAGTAAGGACAGGCAATATCCGGCACGGCATGCTCTTCGGGGTATGCCGTGCCACATGGGAAGGGGTGTAGCTCAGCTGGTAGAGCGGCGGTCTCCAAAACCGCAGGTCGGGGGTTCGAGTCCCTCCGCCCCTGCCATGTCCGGGCGGTCCGCAAGAGGCGGGCAGCTTTTTTGGCAATTTGGCTCTTGCCTTTGTGTGTCGGTTTCGGCTAGCTTGCGCGGCTGGCTGGGCTGCGGGATGGTTCTTCGGCCTTCATGTGATTCCGGTTCCGGAAAGGATTCGGGTTTCGTGTGACGGCAGGGAGGCTTCGGCAGGGTGGAAGTCAGTACATGCGGGTGCCGGACGTGCGGCGCCGTTGCGGTGGGTCGGTCCCTTTTTCAGGAATGCGAGATGGCCAAGTCGTTCAATCCGTTCCAGTTCATCCGGGAAGTCAGGCAGGAGGTTGCCAAGGTCACCTGGCCGAGCCGGAACGAGACGATCATTACCACCGTCATGGTGCTCATCATGGTGGCGCTCACGGCGGTCTTCTTCTTTGTCGTGGATGCCATTCTGCACTGGGGCGTCAATCTCGTCATCTACGGGCGGTGATGTCGCGTGCGGGGCGGTCCGGATTCCGCAGGGGCAAACAGCATCAAGAGAAGCTTTCATGACCAAGCGCTGGTATATCGTGCACGCCTACTCCAATCTCGAGGAGAAAGTGGCGGAGGAGATTCGCCATCAGGCGGAGGCGCAGGGGCTTTCCCATCTCTTCGAGGAGGTTCTCGTGCCGACCGAGGAGGTGGTAGAGGTGCGTCGAGGTCGCAAGGTGAAGACGAAGCGGCGCTTCTTTCCCGGCTACGTGCTGGTAAAGATGGAGATGACGGACCAAGCTTTCCATCTCATCAAGAATACGCCGAAGGTCACGGGTTTCCTTGGGGCGGATCACGGTAACAAGCCGATGCCGATTTCCGATGAGGAGGCCAATCGCATTCTCGGTCTCGTGAAGGAAGGGGTCGAGAAGCCGCGCACGGAAATCAGTTTCGAGATCGGCGAGCAGGTCAAGGTCATCGATGGCCCGTTCGCCTCGTTCGAGGGCGTCGTGGAGGAAGTGGATGAGGAACGCGGTCGCCTGAAGGTCGCGGTGTCCATTTTCGGGCGCGAGACGCCGGTCGAACTGGAATACGGGCAGGTGGAGAAGAAGGGCTGAGGCCGGATCCGTCTGTTCGTGAAGAGCGTGGGAGGTCCTGCGGAAGGTTTCGCCAGACCCGCCGTGGGGCCGCACCACAAACCCTTCGGGTTCCGTGTCCCGGATGCGGACCCTGAATAGGAGGCAAGGAAAATGGCAAAGAAAATCGAGGGCTACCTGAAACTTCAGGTGCCTGCGGGACAGGCCAATCCGTCCCCGCCCATCGGCCCGGCGCTGGGTCAGAGGGGCTTGAACATCATGGAGTTCTGCAAGGCCTTCAACGCGGCCACGCAGGGCATGGAGCCCGGGGCGCCCATCCCCACCACCATCACGATCTATCAGGACAAGTCGTTCACCTTCGAGCTCAAGACGCCGCCGGCGTCCTATCTGCTGAAGAAGGCTGCCGGCATCCAGAAGGGATCGCAGGAGCCCGGCCGTGACATCGTCGGCAAGGTGACAAAGGCCCAGATCCGCGAGATCGCGGAGCAGAAGATGAAGGACCTGAACGCCCG
>JAJRRY010000100.1 GCA_024279095.1 Alphaproteobacteria bacterium | reverse complement strand
TGCTGCGCTTCTTCCGGCACGGAGACGGTGGTCTGGCGCTGCTGGGCGGCGTGGCCGATCCGGCACCGGGACTGCTGACGGCGGTTCTGGAGGCTGATCCGGTAGCCGGCCGGCCACTGTCGCGAGCCCCTCACAGCGGATACCTGCGCATGCAGCAGGGGGCCGGACTGGTGATCATGGATGGCGGGCCTGCCCTTGCGCCGGGCATTCATCCCGATGCCCCGCTTTCCGCGGCCGCGTTCGAATTCTCCCATGGCCCGTTCCGGATCGTCACCAGTTGCGGGGCCCCGCGCATCCCGCAGTCGGACTGGCGCGCCGCGGCACGGCTGACGGCGGCCCATTCCACCATGTCGGTGAATGGCCATGATGCCGGTCGCATCCTGTCCGGCCGGATCGTGGAAACCCTCTTCGGCACGCCGGTGCTGACGGGCCCTGCGGAAGTGCGCGCCGACTGTCGGGAAACGTCCGGAGGTTCCTTGGCGGAGGTGGAACATGACGGCTTCATGCGCTGCTGCGGCCTGAAGCACGAGCGCCGTCTGTTCCTGATGCCGGACGGCGTGGAGCTGCGCGGCGAGGATGTGCTGCAACCCGCCGGGGAACCGGCATCCGGCGACGATGTCTTTCTTCTGCGTTTCCATCTGCATCCGTCGGTGCGCGCGACCCTGTCACGGGACGGCTCCAGCATCATGCTGACTCTGCCGGACCGTTCCGGGTGGAAGTTCTCCGCGCGTGGTGGCCGCCTGCGGTTGGAGGAGAGCGTTCTGCTGGCGTCCGGACGCGGCCTGCGCCGCACTGTCCAGATCGTGGTCGAGGGGGGCGTGAAGCATGACGGCGCCAGGATCAACTGGTTCGTGAAGCGCATCTCCACGGGCAGTCGCCGCCGCCGCAGCCGCAGCGAGAAAGAGATGCCGGAACTTCCCCTGGAGACGCGCGACTGATCTTCCGGCCGGGGGAAAACGCCCCGAATGTGGGCGATTGACGGTTTTCCCCACAGTCATGATCTGCTATGGCCACAGGCATCGTCCAACACCCCGAATTCCTGTGGAGAGCCGGATTCATGCCCAGTCCCGTGCGTCGCGCGCTTCTTTCCGTTTCCGACAAGAGCGGCCTTGTCGATTTCGCCAGAACCCTTGCCGAGAAGTACGGCGTGGAGATCCTGTCCACCGGCGGCACCGCCCGCGCCCTGAAGGAGGCGGGTATCCCCGTGGTCGACGTTTCCGAGGTCACCGGATTTCCGGAGATCATGGATGGCCGGGTGAAGACGCTGCATCCAAAGATCCACGGCGGCCTGCTGGCGGTGCGTGGCAACGCCGAGCACGAGGCGGCCATGGAGGCGCACGACATCACGCCCATCGACCTGCTGGTGGTCAATCTCTATCCCTTCGAGGAGACGCTGGCCTCCGGTGCCGACTACGACACCTGCGTGGAGAATATCGACATCGGCGGCCCGGCCATGATCCGTGCCGCGGCGAAGAACCACGCTTCCGTCGCCGTGGTGGTGGACCCGGCCGACTATGAAAAACTGCTGGGCGACATGGAGCAGCACGGCGGCGGCACCTGCTCGAAGTTCCGTCGCAAGCTGGCGCAGAAGGCCTTCGCCCGCACTGCCCGCTATGACGCGGCCATCTCCAACTGGCTGGGTTCGGTGGTGGAGAATCCGGATGCTCCGCAGGCAGCCATGCCGCGCACCTTCACCGCCCAGTTCGTCAAGAAGCAGGACATGCGCTACGGCGAGAATCCGCATCAAAGGGCCGCTTTCTACGTGGATGACGCCGGGGTGCGGGAGCCGTCCGTGGCCACTGCCCGTCAGCTGCAGGGCAAGGCGCTGTCCTACAACAACATTGCCGATACCGATGCGGCGCTGGAGTGCGTGAAGCAGTTCGACGAAGGCCCGGCCTGCGTCATCGTCAAGCATGCCAACCCCTGTGGCGTGGCGCTGAGCGATTCGCTCTTGCAGGCCTACGAGCGGGCTTTCTCCACCGATCCGGAAAGTGCTTTCGGCGGCATTATCGCCTTCAACCGGGCACTGGACGGGGAGACGGCGGCAGCGATCATCGAGAAGCAGTTCGTGGAGGTGATCGTTGCGCCGAAGGTTTCCGCGGAGGCCGCCGAGGCGGTGGCGCGGAAGAAGAACGTGCGCCTGCTAGAGTGCGGTGAATGGCCAAAGGAGCCGGCAGTGCGGCTTGACTTCAAGCGGGTGAACGGCGGTCTGCTGGTACAGGATGCCGATCTGGCGCTGTTCGATGAATTGAAGGTGGTGACGAAGCGGGCGCCCACGGACGAGGAGATGCGCGATCTGCTGTTCGCCTGGAAAGTGTGCAAGTTCGTGAAGTCCAATGCCATCGTCTATTGCCGCGACCTGATGACCATCGGTGTCGGCGCCGGCCAGATGAGCCGGGTCAATTCCGCGCGCATCGCCACCATCAAGGCGGAGCAGGCGGGGCTGGATGTGAAGGGCTCCGTGGTCGCCTCGGATGCCTTCTTCCCCTTCGCCGATGGCCTGCTGGAAGCAGCCGGCGCTGGCGCCACGGCGGTCATCCAGCCCGGAGGCTCGATCCGCGACGAGGAGGTGATCGCGGCGGCCGACGAGGCCGGCCTGGCCATGGTCTTCACCGGCATGCGTCATTTCCGGCACTGATGTTTCTGCAACACGGCCATCGGGAGGAAGCTCCATGCTCGTGACCACCACCAACACCGTCGAGGGTCGGCGCATACTGGAATACCGCGGCATCGTTGCCGGTGAGGCCATCATGGGCGCCAACGTGTTCCGCGATTTCTTCGCCTCCATCCGCGACATCGTCGGCGGTCGCTCCGGCGGCTACGAGAAGGTGCTGGCCGATGCCCGCGAGACAGCCATCGCGGAAATGGCGGAACGGGCCGCCGAGATGGGCTGCAACGCCGTGATCGGCGTGGACATCGACTATGAAACGGTCGGCCAGGGCGGCTCCATGCTCATGGTCACCGCCGCCGGCACCGCCGTTGTGGTGGAGTAACAATGCCCGGGTGTTTTTCTTTGGTATACTGAACATGTTGACATGATGCTGACGGCGGTTTCATGGTATGTGCCGTATCGCCTTCAAGGCAGGAAATCGGGATGTGCATGGGATTTTGCGCTGGGTACCCGGAGATACGGTGCCAAGGCCCACGCGTGGGCCCTTTCGTTCTATCCTGTCACCGTAGGACTTAGTGAGGGCTTTGTGTTGGGTCTGGAGATGCTGGATCATCTGTATAATACGATAGCGATAAAGAAATATTCTTCCTATAAGTTGAAAAGGCTGGATCATTTATTTCACTGCGGAAGAAAGAGCAGAATAATATTGTTTTCTACACCAAAGGTTGCAAGTTCCACACTGAAAAGGCTTCTGCGTATGATCGAGGCGGAGGCATCCGGAGAGTTTCAAGTGCAAGAGGAAACCTTGAAAGATGAATCTTCCGTTTGTGGCTTCTTGGGTCTTGACGATTCTTTTGAAAATATCTTCAGGGGAGATAAATATTTCAGGTTCTGTTTTGTCAGAAACCCCTATACGAGGATATTGAGCTGTTATCTTGATAAATTTTTCGGGAAGCGGTGGAAGCACTATTTGTCGAAAGTCGGTGTTCTTGACCGGGACGAAATCTCATTCAGAGAATTTCTTCTACGCCTTAAAGACAGCCGGAATCTCCACAGGAATCCGCACTGGGCTCCGCAGAGCTATCTCATTCGCCCCGATACGATAAGATACGATTTCATCGGCAGATTCGAGCATCTGCATGATCATCTCCATGTTCTGACATCACGCTTGAGTTGTGAACATTTCATGGAGCGGATGGATGATATCGCCGTCATGCACCACAGCACCGGAGCCGGAGAGCGGGTCAGGAAATTCATTGGCGAAGAAGAGGCGCGTCTGATACGCGAGATCTATGAGTGTGATTTCGTCTATTTCGCATATCCACGGGATCTGGAGCTGTGCCATGTCTGATATGCCGGTACGTACATTTTCGGGTGCGCGTGCCCGGGCATGGTGAAGGACGGATCCGTCAGAACGCGGGCCTTTCCGGCCTATTCCAGCAGATCCCAGCTCAGCGGTGTGCCGCGCGGGATCGCCACCTTGGCGCGGCGGCCCAGTACCTTGTCATAATGCTTCGGCTTCAGGCCGTAACCGGGGCGGATGGAGCGCATGTTTTCCGCCGTCAGCTCCTCACCGGCGGCGATGTCCTTTACTGCGTAGAGCGAGCGGCGGAACACCATGTTGCCCTTCTCGCTGCTCTTGCGTTCGTAGTTGACATCGCCCAGTGCCTTGAAGGCAATGGCCGTGTCGCGCACCAGTTGTTCCAGCTCGTGCGGCTCGATGGAAAAGGCCGAATCGACGCCGCCATCGGCCCGTGCCAGGGTGAAATGCTTCTCGATGGCCACTGCCCCCAGCGCCGTTGCCGCCACCGCCACCGCCGTGCCCAGGGTGTGGTCGGACAGCCCCACCGGCACGCCGAAGCGCTTGCGCATGTCCGGGATGGTCAGCAGGTTGGCGTCCTCCGGCGGGGTGGGATAGCCGGAGACACAGTGCAGCAGGATAAGATGGACACCCCCGAAAACGCCTTGATTGAACGCATAATCGGCGATCTGGGGTGATTGTGCGGCGGTTCTTGCTGGTTTCATTGTGGTTGTTGCCCCGTTGTCGGGGCCTGGCGGCCTTTTTTTGTGGTGTTTTCCCTCATGCAGGCACACATCGCCCCTCAAGCCAGCACCATCGCTTCATGTTGTAGGCCATGTTGGCTAACGTGATGGCCGCCTCGGCGCGTTTGATCCCGATGGTGCGTATGAACAGTCCCATGCGGTCTTTCTGTTCAGCAAACACATGCTCGATGCGGGCCCGGATTTTCGATTTCGCTGCATTGCCCCGGGTCAACGGTTTGGGCATGGGCCGGCCTTTCGGCTTCTTGTGATGAATGCGGCTGACCTTGCCCGCCCTGTCGAGCCAGGCTTCATTGGCCTTGGAGCGATAGGCCGTATCGGCCCACACATCAGAGGCCGTATTGGCCGGGTCGATCAATCCCTCGCGCAGTCGTG
>JAJRRY010000099.1 GCA_024279095.1 Alphaproteobacteria bacterium | reverse complement strand
CGAACTCGACGATCTCCTCCACCTCGTCGCCGAACATGGAGAGGCGCCAGGCGCGGTCCTCCAGATGGGAGGGCCAGACCTCGATCACGTCGCCGCGCACCCGGAAGGTGCCGCGGGCGAAGGCAGCGTCGTTGCGCTGATAGTGCAGCTTCACCAGTTCCTCGAGGATCTGTTTCTGCGGCATTTCTCCGCCGCTTTTCAGCGGCAGCGCCATGGCGGAATAGGTCTCCACGTCGCCGATGCCGTAGAGGCAGGAGACGGAGGCCACCACGATCACGTCGTCGCGTTCCAGAAGGGCCCGCGTGGCGGCATGGCGCATGCGGTCGATCTGCTCGTTGATGGCGCTGTCCTTCTCGATGTAGGTGTCGGTGCGCGGAACATAGGCCTCCGGCTGGTAGTAGTCGTAGTAGGAGACGAAGTATTCCACCGCGTTGTCCGGGAAGAAGCGCCGGAACTCCCCGTAGAGCTGTGCGGCCAGCGTCTTGTTGGGGGCCATGATGAGGGCGGGGCGCTGCATGGCCTCGATCACCTTGGCCATGGTGAAGGTCTTGCCGGAGCCGGTGACGCCGAGCAGAACCTGTTCGACCTCGCCGTTTTCCAGCCCCTCCGTCAGCTCCGCGATGGCCTGCGGCTGGTCGCCGCGGGGCTCGAAGTCGGAGACGAGCCGGAAACGCCTGCCACCCTCCAGTTTTGCCGGACGGCGGGGCCGGTAGGGCCTGAAATTCGAGAATTCCGGCATGCGCGGACGCAATGAGGCCAGCGCCGCCCGTCCGGCTTCCGCCGAGGCCAGCGGATCGGGCCGGAGCATGGCCGCCGGGGCCTCTTCCATGCCGAGCGGTCTTGTGCCGCCTTTCGGTCTGTTGTGTCCCATGACGGCGAATATAGGGATCCGGTCTGCCGCATGGAAGGAAATTGATCCCGTCTGCCATTGCCTTTTGCCCGACTTGACGTTTAGATATGCAAAAAAACCTATACGTTCTAGAGGAGGGAACGAAGCCATGGAGGATGCCGAAGGGTCATCCGGCGCAAGCAGACGCGGCTTCCTGAAGCTCGCCGGCATGGGCACGCTGGCCGCGGGCAGCGCAATTGCCGCACCGTCCGCCGGTGCTGCTCCCGCATCTCCGCGCCTCGCCGGACCACTGGCGCAGCCCGCCCCGGTTCCGAAAGCGAAGGGGCCGCGGTGTGTAATCGTCGGTGGTGGCTGGTCGGGGCTGACGCTGGCGAAGTACCTGCGCGAGGCCGAACCGAAATTCGACGTGGTGCTGATCGAGCCCTCGTCTCTCTTCTTCTCCTGTCCGCTGTCCAATCTCTGGCTCGGCGAGGTGATCGACCTCGACCTGCTCACCCATTCCTATGTGGACGCCGCGCGGGCCGGTGGCTACGTCTGGCTGCAGGCCATGCTCGCCGACGTGGACCGCGAGAAGCGGCGCGCATGGACCACGGCCGGATACGTGGATTACGACTACCTGTTCCTCGCTCCGGGCATCGACTACCACTATCCTTCCCTCGGTGTGGAGGATCCGCAGCAGCAGGCCATGATCGCCACGCACTGGCCCGCCGGTTTCCGCCCGGGCTCCGAACATCTTTCCATAAAGCGGAAGCTGGAGGATTTCGAGGAGGGCATCTTCCTGCTCAACGTCCCGCCGGGGAACTACCGCTGCTATTCGGGCCCCTATGAGCGGGCCTGCGTCATCGCCGGATGGCTGAAGCGCGAGGGCATCGCCGGCAAAGTGGTGCTGCTGGATCCGCACGAGCGCCCGGCCATAAAGGCGGACGGCTTTCTGCACGCCTTCGAGACCTTTCACAAGGATCACCTGGAATACGTGCCGGGGAGCAACATCACCGGCGTCGATCCGGAAAGGCGCAAGGTGATCACTGAATTCGACGAGTACGACTTCGCCGATGCCTGCATCTATCCGCGCGTGCGGGCCTCCCGCCTCATCGAGCAGTTCGGCCTCGCGAAGAAGAACTCGCCACAGTTCGAGGCCGACATCGACCCGTTGAAATACAACGTGCGCGGCGACGACCGGGTCTACGTGACCGGGGATGCGCGGCCCATGCCCTTCTCGAAATCGGCCAATACCGCATACACCGAGGCCCAGTACGTGGCGCGACTTGTCGCGGCGCGGGAAAGGGGCGAGGACGAGCCTTGGGTCAGCCCCGTGACGAGCTGCCATTCCATGGTCTCCATCGACCCGCCCATGTCGATCTCCATCGAATCCCGCTACCGCCATAACGGCAAGGGGGAGGAATGGGACTTCGCCGGCGTGAAGCTGGTCGAGGAGCCTTCCGAGGGCCTGGGCAAGGCCAATGTGGAATGGGGGCGGGGCCTCTATCTGGATCTCTTCGGATGAGGTCGGCATGAGGGATGTCAACGACGCGCGTCGGCGTTTCCTGAAGGTCTGCGGGAAGGCCGCCCTCTCCGCCCCGGCGGTGGCGGCAGGGCTGTCGGTGCCCTATTCCTGGGCTCTGGAGGACGCTCCGCGGACGCGTCTGGTGGACGCCTCCGGTGCGCCACTGAAGGCCTCCGCCCTGAAGGTGCATGAGAACTGGACGTTCCAGTATCCCTGGCTGTCGGTGCCGGTGCTCATGATCCGGCTGGACGAACCCACCGTGAAGCAGGCCCTCATGTACGGCAAGGGCGCCGAGCCCTACTACTGGCCGGGCGGCGTGGGGCCGGACCGCACCATCGTCGCCTACGTGGCCATCTGCGCGCATCTGCTGTCCTACAACGCCCCGGAGGTGAGCTATCTCACCTATCACAAGGCCCGCAACCGGCTGACCCGGCACGGGCGGGCCATCACCTGCTGCGCGCATGGCTCCGTCTACGATCCCGCAGTGGGCGGACAGGTGCTGGCAGGCCCGGCAAAGCATCCGCTGGCCGCCGTGGTTCTGGAATACGACAAGGAGACGGACGGTCTGACGGCAACCGGAATCGTCGGCACCGACCTGCACCGGAAGTTTTTCCGCGCCCATCGCCGCGAGCTGCGCAAGACCTACGGCCGGAAGGACTGGCGTCGCAAGGTGGAAGACACCACCATCGCCATGCCGCTGAAGGAGTGGACGAAACTCATGGTGCGCTGCTGAGTGCCCGGCCGCCGCGTCGCCCCAGCATGACCATGACGATGAACACCATCATGGCAAAGGTGGTGGTCTTGGCGGAGACGGAAACCGACGTGGTGGCCTCCAGCAGGAAGAAGAGCACGGGTACCATGGCACGCGGAGAGGTCGCCTTCACCAGATCCCACAGGAAGGCGAACAGGCCGGCGAAGAACAGCAGCGAGACGGCCAGGCCGTAGGACAGCACGAAGGCCACCCAGAAGCTTTCCAGTCCCACCAGCCCCTCCATGCGCATCAGCTGCGCCACCTGCGCGGCGTTGGGGCCGAAAACCAGTTCCCGTTCCGGGATGGAGCGGAACAGTTCCAGCATGATCAGCCGCGCTTCCGCGGAGCCGTTGTCGGACACGAACCGGGACAGGAATCGGTCGAAGGCACCGGCGTCGTAGAGCAGCGCCACCATGGCCAGTCCGACCGGCAGGGCAAGGGAGACGAAAACGGCCGTGGAAGGAGTGAACCGACCACCGCGCAGCACGCCCAGAAACCGCCATGCGGCGATACCGGAGAGCAGCAGCATGACCAGCACGAAGGCGACCCGCCCACCGAAGGCATTGAGTGCGGCCAGGTTGAGAATGAACAGGGTCACCCGGACGGG